>CAZNXK010000062.1:612-19648 GCA_964576835.1 uncultured Treponemataceae bacterium
CCGCCTTTATCAAGCGGGCGATTCGGCCCAGGTACCCGCCTTCCCCGTGATAGGCCGCGATGTACCGCGGATCGGGTTCGACGAGCCGTTCCCGGCCGGTCACCCCGGCCGCGAGAAGCGCCGCGCGGTCCGCCCGTTCTTCTTCGGGAACGAGCGCTACGGCTGCCGCGACCGCGGCTCCCACCGCGGCTCCCGCATCGCCGATACGCATGACGGGGCATTGCCATATGGCGGCTATGCGCCGCAAGATCCCTTCGCTGGCGGCGCCCCCTCCCGTAACGGCTATCGGGTCTCGCGTACTCGCGCCGCCGCTTCCGCCGGCGAAGCTCCTCGAGCCGAGCCACAGAAGGCCGAGCGCCGAATCGACGACTCCCGCGTAGTCGCCGGCGAAGTCCTCCCTGCGTCCCATATCCAGGGGCGGCGATTCAGGGAAGGATTCCCTCTCGCCCTGAAGGACCCGCAGGACCGAGCCGGGCTCCATCGAGGCAAGCGCGTTCTCCGAGGCGACGAAATCGTCGGCCGCGAGTCCGTGGGAAATCCTGATGGACTCCCAGGTCAGGGAGCCGTTCGTCCTGCAGCCGAACAGGAAGGGCCGTCCCAGGCCATCGTACATCGCGTTGGCGCTTCGATGCGGCCTATTCCCCTCGGCCATGAGGACGAAGCTCGTGCCCAGGGAAATCAAGTCCCCGGTAGCCAGGACCTTCGTCTGAGGATTGTCGCCCGAGCCCGCTACCACCACGGCCTCGGGCGGAATCCCGTAGCGTTCGGTAAAGTAGCGGGCGACGCGGCCTACTCTTTCGAGCGGGTAGGCGAGAACCGGAAGGCGGGATCGCAGGCCCTCGTATCCTCCGGCCAGGCCTTCGGCGACCGCCCGGACGAGAACCTCGCTCCATTGGCGCTTTTCCCAGTCCATCATGCTCATCCCCGAGCCATTGCCCCAGTCTATGGGTGCGTCTTCCCTCCCGGACAGCACCGATGTCAAAAAGGAAGAGATGAGGTGGACGGTCCGGCACGCCGCGTAGGTCTGCGGCTCTTGCAGGGCCCTGTGCCGAAGGACCGGGCCGGAATACCGGAGGGGGCTGTCCGAGCCAGAGAGGGCCGTCATCGCCTCCGCTCCCCCCGCGGCCGCGCGGAGATAGTCCGCCTCCCGTTCCGTGTTGGAACTCATCCAGATGGGGGATCTCCCGCTCGCGAAAGCAGGAGCGAAGCGCTCCGCGAGCCCTGGCGAGCCGGCCACGCCCGCCCCTTCGAGGGAGAGACCCGCGTACGCTGCGCCCGCCCTTCCAGCGAGCCAGACCTGGCCGTGTTGCTGGGCCGAAACCGCTATGGAACGTACGCGCCCCAGAAGCTCCCGGGAAAACTCGGAAAGGACCGCGTCGAGGGCCGCCGGGAAGAGACCGACAGGCTGGTCCGCCTCCCCTTCCTCCCGCGGGGCGAGAAGAGGCCAGGTTTTTCCCATTATGAAACCGGCCAATCGAGGGTCATCCCGATAGTGGACCTTGGCCCGGGCCGCCACCGAACGGGACTCCAGGTCGATAACGACGGCCGTGATGCCCTGGGTACTCGAATCGATGCCGAGAGCGCAAGCGGCTTTCATCAGATATAGCGATTGACGACGGATTCGAGGTATTCCTGCCTGCCCGAGGACAGAGCTATCTCCTCCATATCGAACGCCATGGCCTCGAGGCTCCTGAAGCCTTCCTTGCCGGCCTCTATCGAGGCTCCAATGCCGCTTTTCCAGCCCGCGTAGCGCCTGGCGAGCGGCGTATCCAGCGCGCCGTCCTCCAGCATGCGGCTGGCCGCCTCGTAGCCGCGCGCCATGGTGTCCATGCCCGCGATGTGGGCCGCCGCCAGGTCCTCAGGTTTGAAGCTGCCGCGTCGCACCTTGGCATCGAAGTTGAGGCCCCCTGAATGCAGGCCGCCGTTCTTCAGGACCTCGTACATCATCATGGTCGAGACGTAGAGGTTGGTGGGGAACTGGTCAGTGTCCCAGCCCAGGAGCTCGTCGCCCTGGTTCGCGTCCACGGAGCCGAGAATGCCGTGCTCGCGCGCGAACCGCAGTTCGTGCTGCATCGAGTGTCCCGCCAGCGTTGCGTGGTTTGTCTCGATGTTGAGCTTGAAGTAGGGAAGAAGCCCGTACTCCGCCAGGAAACCGTAGCAAGCGGCGGCGTCGGCGTCGTACTGGTGCTTCATGGGTTCCTTGGGCTTGGGCTCGATGAGGAACTGGCCGGTAAAGCCTATCTCCTTCGAGTAATCCACGGCCATGTGCAGGAAACGCGCAAGGTTATCCAGCTCCCGCCTGGTATCCGTATTAAGGAGGCTTTCATAGCCTTCGCGGCCGCCCCAGAAGACGTAGTTCTGCCCGCCGAGTTCCTTGGTTACCTCGAGAGCCTTCTTGACTTGTGCCGCGGCATAGACGTAGACCCTGGGATCGGGGCTCGTGGCCGCGCCGTGCATGAAGCGCGGATCGCTGAACATGTTGGCCGTAGCCCAGAGCAGGCGGGGCGGGCTCGTCTTCATCAAATCCTTGGCCAGCGCTACCATCTCGTCGAGCTTGCGGTTGGTTTCGCGGAGGGTTTCTCCCTGGGGGGCAATATCGCGGTCATGGAAACAGAAAAAGGGGATAGAGAGTTTCTCGGTAAGTTCGAACATTCCTCGAATGCGCATACGCGCCACTTCCATGGGGTCATCGACTCCATCCCAAGGGCGCTGGCTGGTCGGGTCGCCGAAGGGATCTTTTCCCTCGCCGGTCATCGTGTGCCAGAAGGCCATGGAGAAGCGCAGGCACTCCTTCTGGGTTTTCCCATCCGCGGAACCCTTGAAAACCGCTTGCGGATCGTAGTATTTGAACGCAAGCTCCTTGCCGGAATTTGGCCCCTCGTATTCGATCTTCGGGATCATGGGAAAAAGCTCATTCACGGCATACTCCTTGCGCAGATAATCTTATACTGTGATAGTAGCGTGGTTCCCTTGAGGGGTGAAGATCGGATTTTGACTGAATATACCTAAAATTGATATTCGATAGAGGGATCGTGCGGGAGGACCAAGCTGCGCTTCGATGACATCGTCTTTGTCTACCATCTCCACGACGAGCACCAGATCGCCTGGCATGGACGGCGGCATGCTCACGGCGACGGCGAGTATGAGTTCCATTACTTCATCTCCGGCGAGGGCAGCTTCAAGAACGGTTCCTCGACCTGGTCCATCCAACCAGGCAGCCTCCATCTGACCTCGCCCGGTTCCGTGCATCAAATCCTCGCCACCAACCTGAAAAAACCCATCACCTACTTCGCCCTCCTCTTCAGCGCCGCCGGCGACACGGAACTCGGACGGCTCCTGGAGCGGCTGGTCCGCTCAATGGAACAACCCGTGGGCATCGGCACCTCGCACCGTTTCTTCTTCGCGGACCTCCTGGAACGAAATTCCTCGAGCCAGGAAGACCTCATCGAGGCGAGCCGACATTCCTTTATCGCGTTCCTCTACGGCTTGCTGGCCGGCGCTCCTTCGGCCTACGGGTCCCCGGAAAACGCCCACGTCGAGAAAGCGATCGCGATCATGCAGGCATCGATAGAGGGCAACATCGACCTTGACGCCCTGTGCGGCCGGCTGGGGCTCTCTTGCGAACACTTCGTGCGGCTCTTCAGCCAGCGAATGCGCATGCCTCCCATGCGCTATTACTCGAGGCTCAAGATTGAGGCCGCCAGGGCCATGCTCTCGAGTACCAACCTGGGAATCGGGGCGATATCCGACAAGCTCGGCTTCGCGAGCCAGTTCGGGTTTTCGAGGGCGTTCAAGAGCATCGCCGGGATATCGCCTTCGGTATATCGCGCGAAGTGCCTGCAAAAGGCCGACTTTACCTGACACCGCTTGCTTGCCGCTTCCCCGACGCCACTCAAACGCGCAAGCGTCCGCCATCAATCTGAATATCAATTTTTGGTATGGAAAATCAATCTTTCCCATAGTGCGCATCCAAGGGCGCCCCTATCATCAGACAAGGTTATTGTATCTATTCTTTTTAGGAGGCACCTGCGATGAAGAAAGTTTTATTCGTGATCCTTGCCTTCGCTGTCGCTGTAGCGTCCGCGTTTGGCCAGGGACAACTCATCGGCGTAGCCATGCCGACACAGTCGCTCCAGCGCTGGAACCAGGATGGCGCGAACATGAAGGCCCAGCTCGAGGCGAAAGGCTACAAGGTTGATCTGCAGTACGCCAACAACGACATCAACACCCAGATCCAGCAACTGGAGAACATGATCACGAAGGGCGCAAAGGTCCTCGTCATCGCGTCTATCGATGGATCGGTTCTCTCCGACGTCCTCAAGAAGGCCAAGGAGAGCGGCATCAAGGTGATCGCCTATGACCGGCTTATCATGAACACGCCGAACGTCGACTACTACGCGACCTTCGACAACTTCAAGGTGGGCGTGATCCAGGGCAGGTACATCGAGTCCGCCCTCGGCCTGGCGCAGGGAAAGGGCCCCTTCAATATCGAGCTCTTCGGCGGTTCCCCCGACGACAACAACGCGGTCTTCTTCAACAAAGGCGCCATAAGCATCCTCAAGCCCTACCTCGACTCCAAGATGCTTGTGGTCCCGACCGGGCAGACCGAGTTCACGACCATAGCCATCCAGAGCTGGAGCTCCGAGAAGGCGCAGGCCAGGATGGACAACCTCATCGCCATGAAGTACGCCCGCAAGACGGTCCTTCACGCCATCCTGTCGCCCAACGACAGCCTAGCCATCGGCATCGTCGCGTCACTCAAGAACGCCGGCTACGGCACCGCCAAGAAGCCCTATCCCGTATTGACCGGACAGGACTGCGACAAGGCCAATGTCAAGGCGATGATCGCGGGACAGCAGTCCATGTCGATCTTCAAGGATACGCGGACCCTGGCGGCCAAGGTCGTCGAGATGGTCGAGGCCATCATCCAGGGCAAGGAAGCGCCGACGAATGACGTCAAAACCTACAACAACGGCGTCAAGATCGTGCCGTCCTTCCTCTGCGACCCCGTCTACGCGGACAAGTTCAACTACAGGTTCCTGTTGATCGAAAGCGGCTATTATACTGAAGCTGACCTGAAGTAGCACTGAAGCGGACTATTGTCAAAACGCTGGCCCGCGAGCCTCGAGACTCGCGGGCTGACTTCTATGTAGGCTAGCGCGAGGAGAACGCTGCAGTGGACGACACGATCCTCGAGATGCGGAACATAACCAAGCTTTTCCCCGGAGTGAAGGCGTTGAACGACGTCAACTTCTCCGTCCGTCGAGGCGAGATCCACGCCCTCGTCGGCGAGAACGGGGCGGGCAAATCCACCCTCATGAATATCCTGGGCGGCGTGTATCCGCACGGAACGTACACGGGGCAACTCGTCTTCGACGCCGGGGAATGTTCCTTCCGGACAATCCATGATTGCGAGAAAATGGGAATCGTCATCATACACCAGGAACTCGCCCTGATCCCCTATCTTTCCGTCGGCGAGAACATCTTCCTTAGAAACGAGCGCGCGCGGGGCGATGTAATAGACTGGGATCGGACTCACAGAGACGCGGCAAAGCTCCTGGAGCTCGTGGGGCTCAAGGAGAGTACACGCACCCTGGTCAAGGATATCAGCGTCGGCAAGCAGCAACTCGTGGAGATAGCCAAGGCGTTGTCCAAGAACGTCAAGCTGCTCGTTCTGGACGAACCTACCGCCTCGCTCAACGAAGACGACTCGGAGCATCTCCTCCAGCTCCTCCTCGACCTGAAGGCCAAGAACGTGACGTCCGTCCTCATCTCGCACAAGCTCGGCGAGGTCGTCAAGGTGGCGGACACTCTCACCATCCTGAGGGACGGCGCCACGATAGAAACACTGGACAAAGCCTCGGGAAACATCGATGAGGACAGGATCATCAGGGGCATGGTAGGGCGCGAGCTGGTCAACCGCTTCCCCAAGCGGGAACCCAGGATGGGCGAGGTCGCCTTCGAGATCCGGAACTGGACAGTGTTCAGTCCACTGAACCCCGAGAGGAAGATCATCAAGGACGTGAACATCAAGGTTCGCAAGGGAGAGGTCATCGGCCTGGCAGGCCTCATGGGTGCGGGGCGGACCGAACTGGCCATGAGCATTTTCGGTCGCGCCTACGGTTCCCGTATCAGCGGCAGAGCCTTCAAGAATGGCAAGGAGATAGATCTCAAACGAATCCGGAAGGCCATCGATCAGGGCATCTCGTACGCCACTGAGGATCGAAAATCCGCGGGGCTGAACCTTATTGGGGATATCAAGGAGAACATTACCATAGCTGGGTTGCGGAAAGTGGCAAGACGCCTGGTGATAGACCATGACCTGGAAGCGGGCGTCGCCGAGGATTACCGCGCCAAGCTGAAAATTCGTTCAACGAGCATACGGCAGAAAGCGGGCAATCTTTCGGGCGGGAATCAACAGAAAATAGTCCTGAGCAAATGGATCTTCACGAAGCCGGACGTTCTCATCCTGGACGAGCCGACCCGCGGCATCGATGTCGGCGCAAAGTATGAAATCTATTCCATCATCAACCAATTGGCGGACGAGGGCAAGTCGGTCATCTTCATTTCGTCGGAGCTCCTGGAGGTACTCGGCGTCAGCGATCGTATCTACGTCATGAACGACGGCAAGATAGTCGGCGAGTTCACGCAGGGCGAAGCCACACAGGAAGGCATCATGAAATGCATCATGCAAAGCATCAGGGAGAATGGTAATGGGAAGCATTAAAGATTTCCTCCGGATCAACATCCGGCAATACGCGATGCTCATCGCGCTTGTCTTCATCATGCTGTTTTTCCAGGTCACCACGGAGGGAGTCCTGCTCGTTCCGATGAACGTGACCAACCTCGTATTGCAGAACGCGTACGTATTCATCCTGGCCATAGGCATGACTCTCTGCATCCTCACCGGCGGCAACATCGACCTTTCCGTGGGATCCGTCGTGGCCTTTATCGGGGCGTTGTGCGGCACGTTCATCGTGACGATGAAGATAAGCGTAGGCTTCGGGATAGTACTCGCCATCATCGTCGGCCTGGCCATCGGGGTTTGGCAGGGCTTCTGGATCGCCTATATGCGGATCCCGGCTTTCATCGTCACGCTGGCGGGCATGCTCACGTTCCGCGGATTGACGACCTTCATGCTCAAGGGTCTGACAATCGGCCCCTTCCCCGAAATTTACCAGCAGATCAGCTCCGGCTTCCTGCCGGACTTCTTCGGGAACGAAGAATCATTGTTGAACGGAACGGCGCTCGTCTCAGGCGCGGTCGTCGCGGTCCTGTACATCCTGTCACAGCTAAGGAAACGCGCCAATCGAAAGCGCAACGGATACGAGAGCACTTCGCTGGCGCTGTTCGCGACCAAGATCGTGGTCGTGGTCGCAGTCATAGCCCTGGCGGCCCTCTGGCTGGCTTCCTATCGCGGCGTGCCTATCATCTTCATCATCATAGGGGTTCTCGTCATAGCCTACTCCTTCCTTACTTCCAGTACCGTTCCCGGGCGATACCTCTACGCGATGGGGGGAAACGAAAAGGCGGCCCTGCTTTCGGGAATCAATACCAACAAGGTCCTCTTCCTGGCTTACGTCAATATGGGCGTCCTGTCGGCCATAGCGGGTATCTCGGTGGCTTCGCGCCTGAATGCCGCGTCTCCACTTGCCGGCCTGAATTTCGAACTCGATGCCATAGCCGCCTGCTTTATTGGAGGCGCGTCCGCCACCGGAGGCATCGGCACGATAGGCGGAGCGATCATCGGGGCATTGGTCATGGGCGTGCTCAACAACGGCATGTCCCTGCTCGGCATCGGCAGCGACATCCAGCAGTTCGTCAAAGGCATGGTGCTCCTCGCGGCCGTCGCGTTCGACGTCATTTCGAAGAGGAAGGCGCGGTAGCGAAAAGGACTGGTTGTTTTAAGCCTTGTCGATTCGAAACGAGGGCCGATTCCACCCCGTCATGACGATTTCATAGTCAGATGCCGGGTATTTCCATTTCAGGGTCGCTTCCAAGCCTTACGGCAGATCACATGGAGTCTCGGGGCCAGACTGCGCGCGCCAGCGCTCCCGCTCAAGGAGGGGGACGAGCAACGCGAACGCCAGTCATGGTATACTGAGGGCTCACAGTCGTACCGAAAGGCAATAGATGCAGAAACGTATACTGGTATTGTCGGCGAGCGCCGGCTCGGGGCACATCCGAGCCGCCCAGGCCATAGAGGAAGCCTGCAGGAAGGACGAGCGCGTCTCGGACGTGCTCCATATCGACACCCTCGAGTACACCAACTTCCTCTTCAGGCGCGTCTACTCCAAGGGCTACCTGGAGGCGGTCAAGTCCGCCCCCGAGCTATGGGCATGGGCTTTCGAGGCTACCGACAAACCGTGGCGGACGCCGCAGGCCGTCTCGGCCCTCCACCGGCTCAATTCCAGGCGGCTCGTGCAGAAGATAAAGGAATACCGGCCGGACGTCTGCATATGCACTCACGGCATGCCAGCGGACGTCATATCCAACCTCATACTGCAGAACAAGCTGCAGACGAACCTTGGCATCGTCGTCACCGATTATTACGTGCACGCGCTGTGGCTGACTGACCTCTTCACCCGCTTCTTCGTGCCCAAGGAAGAAAGCAGGGCGCAGCTGACGGTCCTGGGCCTCCCCGCCGACAGGATAGTCGTCTCGGGCATACCGGTGATGGAGGCCTTCTCCGCCAAGGCCTCGAGGCCGGCGTTGAGGACGAAGTACGGCGTCAATCCCGCCCACCCCCTCGTCCTTCTGTCAGCCGGGGCTTTCGGCGTCATGACCGCCAGGGACATCATCAAGATACTCGAGCAGATAAAGACGCGGTGCCACATAGTCGTCGTATGCGGCAAGAACGCGAGGCTGAAGGCCGAGCTGGAAGCCTTCATCTCTGGCAGGCAGGACGCCGTGCGCAACAGCTACTCGATAGTCGGCTTCACCGACGCGATGCACGACTACCTCAGGATGGCCGACGTCTTCATCGGCAAACCCGGCGGCCTTTCGACGAGCGAGTGCCTGGTCTGCGGCGTGCCCATGGTCGTCTGGGACCCTATACCCGGCCAGGAGCTGTACAACACCTACCACATACTCGAGCACGGAGCCGGCGTGATGCCGAACAACGCCATCACGATAGGCTTCAAGGTCGACGAGATACTGTCAGACCCGGAGCGCCAGAAGCGGATGAGCGCCAACGCGCTGGCGCTGGCATTCCCGCACGCCGCTAAAACCATAGTAGACGAGATGCTGTCGCACGACGGCGAGACCCCGGTGAAGGCCTTCAAGAAGACATCGTAGCGAGCCGCGTCACCACGCCGACCGGCCTCCGTCGACGGGAAGCGCGGCGCCGGTGATGAACGACGAGTCGTCGCAGGCAAGGAACAGCACGGCCCGCGCCACTTCTTCGGGAGTGGCTATGCGGTTCAGTGGATGGCGGGCGGCAATCGACGATATGACGGCCTCCCTGCCGCCTTGTTCCGCCATCTCGCCTTCGAGCATCGGCGTGTCGACGCTGCCTGGGCAGACGCAGTTGACGCGGATGTTCTGCGCCGCGTGGTCGAGCGCCATGGCCTTGGTCAGGAGCACCACGGCGCCTTTCGAGGCGCAGTAGGCCGCGCACAGCGCCCCTCCCACCAGGCCCCATATCGAGGCGTTGTTGACTATGGCGCCGCCGCCCGATTCCGCAATCGCGGGAATTGCGTAGCGGGACATAAAGAAAGCGCCCTTGACGTTGACATCCATCGTGTCGTCCCATTCCTCCTCGGTGGTATCGACGACCGACTTGCCCGAGTGGATGACCCCGGCGTTGTTGAACAATATGTCCAGCCTGCCGTAGGCCCGTACCGCGGCCTCCACCGCGTCGAGGCAGTCCCCCGACTTTGACACGTCGCAACGGACGAACAGTCCCTCGCCCCCTTCCCGCTCCACGGCCAGCAAGGCCTTCCTGCCGCGCAGTTCATCGCGGGCCGCTATGACGACAGAGGCGCCCTCCGCGGCAAAGAGCATGGCCGTGGCCAGGCCTATCCCCGAACTGCCACCGGTGACTATCGCCACCTTGCCTGCGAGTTTCATGGCGTATCGCTTTTGTTCGGCGCGCCTTTCCTGCTGGCCGCGAAGAGTCCGCCCGCGAGTATGAGCGCTCCGCCGGCCAGGCGGGCGGGTCCCAGGGTCTCGCCCAGAAAGAGGAAGCCGAACAACGCGCCATACAACGGCAACGTGTTGTAGAAGACCATCGCTCCGCCCGCTCCGAGGTACTTGATGCCGGCGTTCCAGGACAGGAAACCAAGCGCAGCGGGTACGATGCCGAGGTAGGCGACTATGCCGATCAGCTTCGGGCTCCAGGCAACCGGCATGGCGGCGGACTCGACGACGGCGGCCACGACCAGGACGGGCAAGCCCATGAACATCGACAGGGCCGTTGCCGACAAGGGCGAGCGGCGCTTGACGACCTTCCTGACGGCGACAGAGTACAGCGCCCAGAAAATGACGGCCAGCATGATGAGGAGGTCGCCGGGGTTGACGAGGAAGCCGCCGGACGCAGCCCTTCCACCGCCGGCCATCAATACCACGACGCCCGTGAGCGCGGCAATCGCTCCGGCCACCTGCCGTCCAGAGAATGGTTCTCCGATGAGCCAGGCCGCCAGCCCTGCCGTGACGAGGGGTCCTATTCCGTTGATGAGTGTGCCGTTGACGGCGGTGGTGAACCTGAGCCCGAAGTACAGAGCCGGGGCGAAGAGGACGACGCCGGTCAGCGACATCGCGGCAAGCATCCTGAGGTCGGTTCCCGGCCTCCGCTCCGCTTCCGGCCTGGTCCGCAGGATAAGCGCGAAGACGACCGAGGCGACTACGTAGCGGGCGGCGGTCAGGGTGAGCGGACCGATCTGGCCGGCAAGATAGCGGCCCATGATCATGTTCGTCGCCCAGGCGCAGGTCGCCACGTTGACCAGGGCGATGCCTTTGAGCGTGTCGAGCCTGGGAGCGCCCGTCATTGCGGCCATACCCGCGTGAATGTCCTGGCGCTCCTGCTCTCGATCCACGACGCCGTGGTCTCTGCGTAGCGGGCAAAATGGGGAGTCTCGCGATGGTCCACCTTGAACGCGGTTTCGTTTGCGTATGACTCGCAGAGCGTGAAGCTGCAGGGCTCGCCGGGATCCTGGAGGATTTCGAAGCCAAGGCAGCCCGGCTCGGCTTCACGCGACGACTTTCCCTGCGCGATTATGGCGTCGCGGTACTTTCCGGCATATTCTTTCTTGACTATTATATCGACGATGACGACGAACATGGCATCTGCCCTCCGGGCGTACTCTAGTAGATTTATACAGGAGCGTCAAACACATGCCGGAGAGGAGCTGGGCTTCAGGCTCCAGTTGCTGTCGGGCGACGAGATGCCGTGGTTCAGCATGGGTTGATTATTCCGTGGTCTGTCCCCGGCAGACACAGATGCACTCAGGTAAGTTTCTCGATATCGGCCAAATCCTGCAGGCGACCTGATGATTTCTTGTTCTCGATCAGGTCTTCGCGCGAAATGAGGGAGATCGCGATATCTTCAACCTGGATGACCTTGCGTCGTGAATAGCATTCGTTGAAGTTGATCCCGTCGGCATTATTGATGATATCGATCTGAATCGGCGATCGTCCCAAGCGATAGACCGTTCCTTTTTCCTTGAACTTTTCCAACTCAAGGGGAGGAGCACCGAAATCGGAGAGCGATCGCTGCAACATCGCAAGATTTTCTTCATCGAGGCCGACAAGGAAATCAATATCCTTCGTGGCCCGGGGGTGTCCATAGATTCCAATGGCCCATCCGCCGAGCAAGAGATACCGTACTTTATTTTTGTTCAAGAACCGAATAAAGTCTCTGAAGTCTTCCGGTAGTTGCTTCCGGTCCATAAAAACACTCCCGTAGATACGTGATGGTCTGGAGCTTTTCCTTTATACTGGCCGAGGCCCAGTACCTCGCGTCTTCCTTGTCGAGTTCAGCGGTTTTTGCCATGACCATCACGTTTCTATCCATTTTCGCGTCCATCGATGATGTACCTCGCCACTCGATCGTATGCCGGCTGGACTTGGCGGTCAAGCCGCGACTGGATCGCGCTCTAATCCAGCCTCGTGATCTTGAGTATCGAAGGCACCTGCTTGAGGTTGCGCTCGGCGGTGCGGGCGTCCTCGGCGCTCGGGTACGCCATGGTGAAGTTGCCTGACAGCGCATCGGGGCCGTCCTCGAGTCGGCCTTCCACGAGTCGGCCGCCGTGCTTGCGGACGGCGTTCTCTATTTCTGAAAACAGGTCGAGGACGCGCTTGCCGGTGACGTGGTAGCGGCGGGGGGCCGGGCCGGGGGCGGTCCCCCAGCCCCCCTCCCCCCGCCGCTCGTCGAACTCGCGGATGGCGGGGAGGTTCTTGCACGAGGCGCGGTGGACTATGATGCCGCGTCCGCGGGAGACGTAGCCGACTATCCGCTCGCCGACCGCGGGCTTGCAGCACGCGGCGAAGCGTACCATCAGATTGCCCGCGCCCCGGACGCTGATTCCGGCGCGCGTGGCGTCGGTAGCCTCCTTGGGTATGTACGGCCGGTAATCGATCTTGGCGATGGCGGCTTCCGCGGGTTCGGGATGGCTCGGCTCGGTATGCCTGGCCTCGCCGTGGCGCACTTCGAGTTCCGGCTTACGATCGGCCGTGCCCGGCCTGGCCTTGTCGTCGCCGCGGGCATCCCTGTCGTCGCGCTTTCGCGCCACCACGTTCCTGTCTATGGTCAGGATGTTGCCCTCGGAGACAAGCCACGAGCGTATCTTCGAGCGCGCCTTGGCGGTGCGCACGGACTTGAGCCAGTTGACGTTGGGCCTGGCGGTGGCGCTGGTGACTATCTCGACCACCTGCGTGTTACGGAGTTCCGAGCTGAGCGGTATGATCGTGCCGCCCGCCTTGGCCACGAGGCATCGGTTGCCCACGTCGCTGTGGATGGCGTAGGCGAAATCGAGCGGGGTGGAACCCGTCGGCAGCTCTATGGCGTCGCCCTTGGGAGTGAACACGATGATTGAATCCTTGAGGATCTCCCGCTTGATGTCCTCGAGGAACTCGGAGTCCGACTCGAGCATCGCGCCCCAGTCCTTGAGCCTGTTGACCAGGCCAAGGTCCTCGGGGCGCACTATCTCGGAAGAGCTGCCCTTCTTGTACAGCCAGTGCGACGCCACGCCGAACTCCGCGACGCGGTGCATCTCACGGGTGCGTATCTGTATCTCCAGGAGCATCCCGTCGTACGCCATCACCGTCGTGTGCAGGCTGCGGTAGCCGTTCGACTTGGGCATCGCGATGTAATCCTTGAACCGGCCGTCCAGGGGTTTCCACAGGCCATGGACAATGCCGAGCACGGCGTAGCACTCGCTCTCCCCGTCGCAGAGGATGCGGACGCCCGACAGGTCGTAGAGTTCGTCGGCGCTCTTGGCGCGCTTTCGCATCTTCTGGTATATCGAGTAGAAGTGCTTGGCGCGTGCCATCACCTCGACGGCGATGCCCTCGCCTTTCGCGGCCGACACGATGTCCTCCCGCGCCTTGACGAGGAAGGCCTCCCGCTCCGGCTTCTTGGCCGATACGAGCAGCTTTATCTGGTCGTAGGCTTCGCGGTTTATCTCCTTGAGCGCGAGGTCCTCGAGTTCGTCCTTCATCCAGCTGATACCCAGCCGGTCCGCCAGCGGCGCGAAAACGTCGACGCACTCGGCCGCAATCCTCGTGCGTTCATTCTCGGGCAGCCATTTGAGCGTGCGCATGTTGTCGAGCTTGTCGGCAAGCTTGACGATGATGACGCGGAGGTCGCGGGTCATCGCGAACAGCATCTTGCGTATCGTTTCGGCTGCCTGGATCGTCTTGTTCTTGGCCTTGAGCGAGGCCATGCGCCCCAGCTCGTCAACGAGTTCGGCGGCGCGTTCGCCGAAGCGCGACTCGACGGCGGTTTTGGTCGCCCTCGTGTCCTCGAGGGCCTGGTGAAGAAGGCCGGCTATGACGCTGTCGGCGTCCATGCCCATGGTGGCGAGCAGCGTGGCCACGCGCTCCGGATGCGTGACCGTGGGCTCTCCCGACGCGCGGAAGCTGCCCGCGTGCAGCTCGGCCGCCCATACGCGGGCAGCCCGTATCCGGTCGGCGTCGGCCTGAGCGAACCGTTCGAGGTAGTCGTCGAGCCTGTCATCGTACTGCATGCTTGCCTCCCGCGACGACACGGTCGCTGCCTGCCAGGTCCCTGTGTATCGTGACGGCTGTAAAACCGGCGGCCTCGAGCAGCGCCGCGACAGCCGGTCCCTGTTCCTCGCCTATCTCCACGGCCAGGGCGCCTCCTGCCCGGAGCCTGTCCCATGCCTGGGCCGCCAGGGCCGGGTAGAGCTCGAGTCCGAGCCTGCCGCCATCCAGGGCGCCGCGCGGCTCCCGCCCGCCTTCGGACAGAATCTCGTCGGCAAGCGCGGCGGTCACGTACGGGGGATTGGCGACGATGAGGTCGAAGGTGCCAGTCGCCCCGGACAGGAGGTCGCCGCCTGTCGCGTCGAGCTCGCGCCCTAGTATGGAGCGGGCGTTGGCGCGGGCAAGTTCCAGGGCATCGGGAGAAATGTCGGACAGCGACACCTCGATATCCGGCCGCTCGGCCGCTATCGAAATCCCGACGCAGCCCGAGCCGGTGCAGGCGTCATGACAGCGTATCGCCGTCGGCCCGTCGCCGCCCTGAGGCGCATTCGAGGTCGCGCCAGGCGGCGGAAGAAGCGACAGGGCGACCTCGACGAGAAGCTCGGTATCGGGCCTGGGCACGAGGGCGCGCGGATCAGCGGCGAATCGTCGTCCATAGAATTCCTTGTAGCCCACGATGTACGCGACGCTCTCGCCGGAGGCGCGGCGCTCGATGTAGAGCCGGAAGTCCACAAGCGCGAGCGGATCGACTTCGTCGGGCATCGACGAGAGGAGCCTTGCCTTGTCGGCTTTCAGGGCGAAGCCCAGGAGAAGGACGGCATCCAGGAAAGGCGATCCCGGCCTGCTCCGTTCCAGGGCACCGGTTCCTTCCGCCAGCGCCGTCCGCACGGTCATGGTACGGTCGCTGCCTTCCGGGTCACCGGCTCTCCGCCTTGAGCGCGTCTTCGCGCGCACGGAGGATCAGTCCCTGTACGATGTCCCCGATGTCGCCCTGCATGAACAGGTCGAGCTTGTACAGCGTCAGGTCGATGCGGTGGTCGGTGACGCGGTTCTGCGGGAAGTTGTAGGTGCGTATGCGTTCCGACCGGTCGCCCGAGCCTATCTGGCTGCGACGCTCCGCGGAACGCTCCGCGTTCTTCTTGTCTTCCTCGAGCTCGAATATACGCGCCCGGAGGATGCGCAGGGCCTTGGCCCTGTTCTTTATCTGGCTTTTCTCGTCCTGGCAGTGGACCACGAGGCCGGTCGGAAGGTGGGTCATGCGGACCGCCGAATCGGTCGTGTTGACGCACTGGCCGCCGGGTCCCCCCGCGCGCATCACGTCGATGCGGAGGTCCTCGGGGCGTATGACCACCTCGGTTTCCTCGACTTCGGGAAGGACTGCCACCGTCACCGCGCTCGTATGGATGCGGCCGGAGGCTTCGGTGCTCGGCACGCGCTGGACGCGGTGCACGCCCGACTCCCAGCGAAGCTTGCCGAAGGCGCCGTCACCAGACAACGAAAATATTATCTCCTTGAAGCCGCCAAGACCCGTCTCCGAGGCGCTCATCACTTCGACCTTCCAGCCCTGGCCGTCGGCAAAGCGCGTGTACATGCGGAACAGGTCCGCCGCGAACAGAGCCGCCTCGTCTCCTCCGGTGCCGGCGCGTATCTCCATGATGGTGTTCTTGTCATCCAGCGGGTCATGGGGCAAAAGGAGAGCCGTAAGCTTGCGCTCCGACTCCCCGAGCGCCAGTTCGAGGCTGCGCTGCTCCTCGCGCGCCATCTCCTTGAGCTCCGGATCGGTCTCGTCGTGCAACATCGAGCGGGCGCCCGCAAGCTCTCCCGCCAGCTGGGAGTAGTCGGCGTACGCGTCCAGGATGGCTGACAGGCGCGAGCGCTCGCGCATGGTCTCCTTGTAGCGCGTAGCGTCGCGGGCAAGCCCCGGGTCGGCCACCAGGTCCTCAAGCTCCCTGAAACGTGAGGAAATGAGTTCGATGCGCTCGATCACGGTGCGGTCTTCTCCTTGAAGTACGGGCAGGAGTAAACAACGATTTCCATGCCGTCGTCACCTGACGGATCCAGCGGGTCGACATTATCCGCGAGTTTCCTCTGGATCCGGCAGTTGCCGTTCGATACGCAGATGGGGCAAGCGCCGTTGCCTCTCGGGTTGATTTCAAGTTTCATGCCAGCAAGGGTACCAAAAATCGATGGACCATACAAGGGATAGATGGAATCGCCGCGCTGTACTGCCGGCTTGTAGCCGCATCGGCTTGACACCTATTGGCGGGGCAGATATAGATGGTCAAACCCGCTGATAGGCCTCTTTGCCGTGGAATGGCGGGACGACCACCTTGCACACAACCCCCGTTGGCTGCATGACGCTTGTCTCTACCGTGGCCTTGAGCTGGCTGGCAAGGGTCTCCACGAGGAACATGCCGATGCCACCGCTGGACGCCTGGTAACCGGTCAGGCCAATACCGTCATCTCTGACCTCAAGCACCAGGGAACCATCGTTGCCGCGTTTCGCGTCTATCATGATCGACCCGCTCCGACCGTCCGGGAAAGCGTACTTGAAGGCATTGGTCAATAGCTCGTTCAAGATCAGTGCCAGGGGAACCATCTGATCAAGCGCGAGTCTGAGGTTTTCATCACTCCTGGTCTGCACGTCTATTCGCTCGTGATAGCCGTAAGCATTTTTCACCGCTTGCGCCAGAGACTGGGCGTACAAGCCAAAATCGTCGTGCTCACTCGGAGGAACCTTGTAGAGAAGCTCATGGAGCGAGGTAATTGCCCTGACCCTGTCTATGGCCGAATCAAGCGTTTGAATCGCGCTTCCGGGATACTCCCGGATCCGGTCCGTTCCGAAATCAAGTATCGTCTGGACTATCGCCAGGTTGTTCTTGATCCGATGGTTGACCTCCCGGTAGAGCGTTTCCTGGTGGTCGAGCTCACGCCGCATATCGTCAGCCTCGAGCGCTCGCTTCCACTGCAGGATGGAATACGTCAGCAAAGTGGCGATTACCAGAGCCAGCACCACGACCATCGAGACGATGGCGGCGGTCCTCCTTCTCCACGGCGCGAGAACCACGACAGGGTCGGCCTCGAACCGCACTTTGAGGGGAGTGTCCGCCAGAGCGACCTCGATGCCATCGGCTACCCTCATGGCTGATTGTTCACCCAGATTGACGAACTTCCCGTCGACATCGATGAGGCGCGCTGTCGAGTAAGACTTGGTGGTCAGCAGAATCAGCGACCCCTGAATCGATTGGGCGGAAAAAAAGGCGGCGACGAAATGATTCCCTGCCGAATCCCCGTCCAGGCGGCGCACCACCGCGAGCGTCGACCCGCCTTCACCTGGCGCATCGATGACGCGGTATTCGGTCAAAGCTCCCGCTTGAAGCCGTTGCAGGAGAATCGGATCGAACTTGACCCTTTGTTGGTTCCGGTAATACGCGGCGGAGATGACATTGCCCAGCTCATCAAAGACGTATATATTGGCGGCTTGGGGTATGCCAAAGGCGACATCGTGCAGCGCTTCGTCAGGCCCCCTGCTTGCGGCAAAGCCACCGAGTTCCCTGGCGGCTGCCTGAAAGATCGAATCGAGCCGCATTGCCGACAGCGTCGCGTTGAAAAGCAGTTCTTCCCGGGATGCATGAAGCACGTTTGCACGGTCATTCTGCGTGGAGACGACGAGGACGAGCACGGTACCGGCGACCACCAGCAGCAAGGCGATGATCCACAGATTCCTTGCGTGCGTCTGGCTCGGACTGATCATTTTACCTGGCCGTTCAGCCGTTCCAGAAGTTCCAGAAGTTCCATCGTATGCGCCGATATGTTCAACCGTTCGCCCATATCCTTCTGGCCGGCCAACAAGAGCGTACGTGTGGCCGCCAGCTCCCGGTCGGTTGGAATATGGACCGCCATGCCGCGTTTCAAAAGGGTTAGTCTGGCTTGTTCCTGCGCCATGGATGCCTCTTCACGGAATTGCAGCACGATTTCCACCCAGGTGGCTGTAATAATGGTCCTCTGTGTTTCATCCAGCCTGTCCCACGCTCGTCTGCTCACCAGCGGTACATAAAAAGCATAGTATTCCCGGTCTTCCAGCGCGGTACGCAGTCCCTTGACGTCAAGGCCGGCACTGAAAACAGTTTCATACGTGGAGAGCACGCCGTCTACTAGATTCTGCTCGATATACGCGGGCAGGTCCAACAAGGGTATCGATACGGGAATGCCTCCGAGCGCGCGTATCCGTTCTTCATTGCCTTGTCCGCCGGCAACCCTGATACGCTTTCCTCGTATATCGGCGATGGACTGTATCCTGTCTCTCGCGCTGAAGAGCTGCCCGTATCCCAGATCGAGCCAGGCGCCAATGACTATTGCCTTCATCGACTCTTCGATTTTAGCTGAAAGCACCTTGCCCAGGTCTCCATCGACGATGGACCTGACCCAGTCCCGCGGACGCGCGTACATGGCAGGAAGCATCATCGCGGCGGTATCGGGAACGACCCGGTCAAACTGCCAGATGCCAGGCGCGGCCATTTCCAGCTCCCCGCGGGCTATGGCTCCGAGCGCATTGGCGTCCCGATACAGCGACGCGGCGTCATAATATTCCACTCTGAGTGAGGGACCGGCCCTGCCGGCAAGCAGATCGGCGAAGGCATGCAGGGCTCTGGCCTGAACATGGGCCGGGGGATTTTCAGTCGAGATCCGGAACAGGATGGGCGTCTGAGGATATACGCCGGCCACCGTGGCTAGAAGACACAGAAGAAAGAGGCCGTGCATGGGACCGTTGGCCACCCGATATTTCCTGCCTCTTTCACTAAAATATTCCATTGAATCAATTCTACGGACTTAACGAGCCACGTCAAGCGCATTCAACAATGAACTGCAACCG
>CAZNXK010000063.1:0-18931 GCA_964576835.1 uncultured Treponemataceae bacterium
TGCGCCCGGCGCGACCGGTCCCGACGAAGCCGCCGCCAGGGGAGCCGACCAGGAGGCGAGCCTGGCCGTATCCGAGAAGGCCAAGGCCGAAGAGGCCGCCGGCGACGTCGCCGCGCGCGAAACGCAGGTGGAAGCGGACAAGGCGGCCGTCGCCGCCCGCGAGGAAGCCGTCGCGGCCAAGGACACGGAGATAGCCGCGGACCGCGCGGCGATAGCCGAAGACCAGAAAGGCGCCATCAAGGGCGAGGTGACCGCGGCGGCCGACCGCGAGGCCAACGCCGTCGCGCTGTTCCAGCTCGTCGACCCCAACCTGCCGTTCTCGAGGATAGCTCTCGTCGACCTCAAGACCGGCGATACACTGAGGCGCAGCGACATCAACACGCTGCGCGCCGCCACCGTCGTCGATGCCGGCGACGCCTTCGTCGCCATAGCCGGACAGGTTACCGGAGCCGGTGGCGCGGTCAGGCTCGTCAGGATAGCCAAGGCGGACTACTCGAAGGTCGTGCAGGGCGCCGCCGACGTTTTCGCCGACGGCATGCTGTGGAAATACGGCTCGTCGCTGTACACCGTCGTCAAGCAAGGAGAGCTCTGGGCCATAGGCCGTTTCGACCCCGCGACGCTCGAGCTCAAGGCAAGCTCGGCGCCTGTGACGCGGTGGACATTCCTGACCCAGTCCGGTGGCCGATTGATAGCACAGGCACCTTCCGGGGGCTTCCTGATACTGGAAGCGGAGGCTTTGACCACCGCATCGGAGTTGAAGAAGTGAGAGGCAGCGGGAAGCAGAAATGCTTTCCGTTTTTTTTAGGCGGGGCGTCCCAAGGAGACAACATGACGAGGAACGGGCGGTTCAAGGGCAGGTCGATTGCAGTGGTCGGGGATCTTTCGGTGGACGAGCAGCGCTACCTCTACCGCAAGGCGAGGGAACTGAAGTCGGAGCTGGCCGCCGGAGGCGACGCGGCCAGTTTCAGGATTGCCGATCCCGATTACTCGGCGTACATGGTGTTCCTCGAAAACTCGACGAGGACCCGCGAGAGCTTCCGCAACGCGGCGCTCTTCCACCGCGTGCGCGCGACGATGTTCGACGCGGCCACCTCGAGCTTTGCCAAGAACGAGAGCCTGACCGACGCCATCAAGATGCTCGTCGGCTACGCCCCCGAATCGTGCTTCGTCATACGCTCCGGGCTGGAGGGCGTCTGCGCCTGGCTGGCGGACTACCTCGGGCCCTGGGCCGTGCGCTCCGGACATGCCCGGCCGTCGTTCATCAACGCCGGCGACGGAAAACACGAGCATCCTACCCAGGAATTCCTCGACGAGTTCAGCTTCCTCGAACAGCTCGGCTGGGACGACGGCCACATCCACCTGGCCCTGCTCGGGGACCTCCACCACGGCCGCACCGTGCACTCCAAGGCCGACGGGCTCCGCGTTTTCAAGGATGTCGTCGTCGACCTCGTCGCCCCGCCCGAGCTGTCCATGCCGGAAGCCTATATCGAGAAGATGCGCCGCAACGGATACGAAGTCCGCTCCTGGGCTTCCATCGACGAATACCTGGCCTCGGGGCGAACCGCGCCGATATGGTATTTCACCCGGCTCCAGCTGGAACGGATGGGCGAGTCGGTGCTCGAGAAGGCGCCGGCCCTCCGCAAGGCCGTGACGTTCCGAAAGGACCAGCTCGGGAAACTGCGCGACGATACGCAGTTCTACCACCCGCTGCCGCGTGACCGACTTGCGCCGACTATCCCGACCTTCCTCGACGACACGCCCCTCACCGCGTGGGACCCCCAGTCCGCCAACGGCTACTACCCCCGCGCCGCCCTCCTGGCGATGCTCTCGGGCGTTATCGGGGATGACTTCGAGGGCGAGGGCTTGCCCGCCCGCCAGACTGACGAGGAGTTCGTTCTCGAGACGCCGACTTCGACGACGCACAAGCCCGAGTACAAGGTGGGCATCAAGCCGGTCGAGTCCGGCCTCGTCATAGACCACATCGCCTCGGGAGCTCCGGCGGAGGAGATATGGAACCGCATCGACAAGATACGCCGCGTCCTGGGACTCAACCTGCGCTCGTCCCATGGCGTCTACCACTCTGGCTCGGGCGCTTTCAAGGGAATCGTTTCTGTGCCCGACCTCTCGTCTTTCGGCGAGAAGGAACTGAAACGGCTCGGGGCCGTCTCGCCGGGCTGCACGCTCAACCTGGTCCACGACCACAGGGTGACAAGGAAGTACCGCCTGGGCATGCCCCCGCGCATATACAACTTCGACGACATCGCCTGCCGCAACGAGAACTGCGTCTCGCACCCCTCCCACCAGGAGGGCGTCGAGGCGTCGTTCGTCCGCAAGGCCGATACCAACACCTTCGTCTGCCGCTGGTGCGAGCGCGAGCACGATTATCCGGAGATATGGCGGGTATAGGATGGCGGAACCGATGACCGATTTCGATGCCGCCGCGGCGCTTTGCGCGAACGCGATGAAATTGCTGGGCGACATATGGATTCCGGTAGGCGTGCCTGGCTTCTCGGGAGCGGCCAAGGCGAGGCGCGCGGAAGTCCTCGACGGCCGTTTCGGAGCCGACGGGTGGCGGTTCGCCCACGTGGTCCGCGGAGCGGTGGTGCCGGCGTCAATGGCGATACTCGAGTACGAAGAGTCGTACCGCCGTTTCCTCCGTGCGCGGCCTGCCCTCGTCGGGTTCCTGGCTGGCGAGTGCGGCAACGTCTACGACTGGGACGTTTCCAACGTACACGACGCCGCGTACGAGCAGCCGGATACGGGGATGAACCACTACCAGGATATTTCGGTGCGGCGGGTCATCGCGGAGCTTGTCGATGACGAGGGCTGGCCGTCGGTCGTCGATACGGGCACGGAAAGCGTCGACCTCGAGGACCCGGGTACGGGCGCCATCCATCGCGTGCCGAGGGCCAGGGGAATGCGCGGCCGCTTCCTCCTCCAGATCAGGGACCCGCTGTCCGCCGGATACATGCTCAGCCCGGCAGTGGTGCCGGCCTGGGACCCCGCGCTTTTGTCGCCGGCGCCGGACCGGGTCGAATGGTACAACGCGGAAGGATGCGCGCACCTGTCGGTGGAGGCGTTCTGGCAGTCAAGCAAGGTGGTGGTCGTCAGGTACGACCGATTCCTGGCGCTGGGGCCGGGCCGCGTCCGTCCGCTCGAGGGCCTGTGATGGGCACCGTAACCTATCGGCCGAGAGCCGGCGCGGTGCTGTTCGGGGCTGTCAGCCTGGACCGCTATATCGATGAAGGCCTTGTCCTGCCAGGCGGCGGAGCCCTGAACATGGCCTGGCACTGGTCGCGGTCCGGTTTTCCGTTCCGGCTCCTTTCGCGGGTCGGCGATGACAGCCCCGGGCTGTTCGCCGGATTTCTGGAGAGGCACCATATCGATCATTCGGCGGCGTCGTTTTTCGGCTCCGGCGCGTCGGCGTCCATCGACATCGTGACGCGCGAGGACAGGCAGCCGGCGATGGACAACTACGTCGAGGGCGTCTGGGCTGGATTCCGGCTGGATTCCGGCGGGGAGGCTGCGATCGCCGGCGCCGGATGCCTGCATGTGGTGCTCGTCGACCCTGTCGTCCGCGAGATCCACCGGATCGGCGAGGCAGGCATGCTCGCGGGAGCGGATGTCAGCGCCGACTTCCTTGATTTCAGGCACTACGACGAGGACCGCTTCGCCGCGACGATGCGCCATGTCGATACGGGATTCGTCGGATGGCCCGGCGAACCCGGCCACCCGACCGTGGCCGGCCTGAGGCGCGTCGCCTTCGGGCTCGGGCGCCTGGTCATCGTCACCCTCGGGCCGCGGGGCATCCTGGTGTTCGACGGCAAGGCCGGACGCGAGCTTTCCGTACCGGTGAACGCCATACCGGTCCTCGGCACTACGGTCGGCTGCGGCGACGCGTTCATCGCGGCCTATCTTTCCGCCCGCTGGCGTGGGGAGGGACTGGAAACCGCGCTCGAACGCGCCAGGCTGGCCGGGGCCGAGGCCACCGCGTGGAGGCGGCCGTTGCCGGACGAGGCCTACTGAGCGGCACGGCGGTACCGCCGGGCCGCGATTTCATCTATACTGGAGTCGAAGCGGGGGAGCACCATGAGTACCTATATCGTCCTGACGAAGGGCGTCGATCCGCGCCGCGCCGCGCCCGAGGCCGGGAGCCTCGCGAAGGTGCTCGGCTACATTGGTTTCGGCAAGATAAGGACCACCCCCGACGGACGCGACGCCGTATTCGAAGCCATTGACGACAACCGGCGCAAAATCGAAGCCGAGATAGCCAGCGAACTCAAGTACCAGGCCCGCGCCGGCTTCGTCGCGATAGTGCTGAACTTCGGTGAATTCGCCGCGATGGCGGTGGAACACCCGCTGGCGGACCAGGGCGAGGCGGGGAACCTGTACGTGACCGTACTGTCGCACGACCCCGCCCGCGAAGACGTCGCCATGCTCCTGGAGACGATGAACGGCGTCGACCTGCATGAAGTAGCGGGCCGCGCCGTCTATTCGCTATATGGTCATGGATACGAGTCGTCGATGCGCAGCAACGAGTTCATCGAGAAGGTGATGAAGGTCCCCGCGGTGCTCAGGACCTGGGACGAACTGCAGACCCTGTCCGTTCTGGCGGCCGGACCGTCTTCGTCATCCTCGCGGTGGATAGGCGACGGCGCGGCTGGAGCCTGAACTAGCCTTGGGAGGTACAGACCATGAATGGATCGAATGCGACAGAATCCCTGGCCGGGTACATCGATTCGGACCTGCCGTACGTGGCGTACGGAGCGGCCCGCGCTCTTGGCGACCCGCGGGCGGCAGAGCTCAAGACCGCGCTCTACGCCGACAGCCGCGTGGGCGCCATCGTCGACGAGCTGGGCGCCTGGCCTGGTCCATCCCTGAGCAGCCACAAGAGCGCCAGGCAGTTTTTTCACAAGCTGGCCTTCCTGGCCGACATCGGCGTCGAGGCGGATCATCCGGGCATGTCCGCGGTTTTAGCCAGGATCCTCGAGCGCCGCGACGACAACGGCGTCCCGCTCATGCCGATGACCGTGTCGGAGGCGCACGGAGGCTCGGGCGAGGCGGACTGGGCCTGGGCGCTCTGCGACGCGCCGACGACGCTGTACTCCCTCGTCACCATGGGCTGCCGCGATGCCGGCATCGATGGCGCCGTGGCCGCTCTCGCGGGGCGCAGGCAGGACGACGGGCAGGGCGGCGCCTGGGGCTGCGTCGTATCTGAGAAACTCGGCTCGTGGCGCGGACCCGGGAAAAAGTCCGACCCCTGCCCCTACGCGACGCTCGTCATGCTGAAGCTCCTGCTGGCGCACGATCCTGAACGCTGGGCCGACGCGATCGCCGGAGGCGCCTCGCGCCTCCTCGAACTGTGGCGGAACAGCCGGAGCGAACACCCGTACATTTTCTATATGGGCACGGATTTCCGCAAGCTCAAGCTGCCGTTCATATGGTACGACATCTTGCACGTGCTCGAGGTCCTGCGCCATGTGCCTCTTGCCCGCGCCGATCCGGCTTTCAAAGCGATGCTCGGCCTTGTCACCGGCAAGGAAGGGCGGGATGGCGGCTTCATCCCGGAGTCAGCCTACCAGGAATGGAAAGACTGGGATTTTGGCCAGAAGAAGGCGCCGTCAGACTGGCTGGGGCTCAGGATAGCGATGCTTCGCGGTTGAACATCCGTTTGACGATACCCGGATTAGCTTCTATTATGACCTATGCGAACCAGATTCACCTTTGGAATATTTGCGGCCATAGTCGCCGGCTCGTGCATTCAGGCGCTCTGCCTGTTTTTCCTGGCGCCGGGAACCGGTTTCGTACCGCTCGCGGGAGCTGCCGCGGCGGGCGTCGCCGTCTCGCTGGCCGCCGCCGCGCTGACGATACGGTCTCTCGTCGACCAGCCGCTTGCCCGGATTGTCGCCAGACTGCGCAGCCTGTCCGAGGGCGATCTCGTGTCCCGCATCGGCCGGCTGCGCGCCCATGGCGGACTCGAGGAAGCCGCCCGCGAACTCGACGAGACGCTGGCCGGCAACTACCAGGTAATCCTCCTCGGGCTGGACGAGCTGGCGAGCAAGAACCTCGCCGGCGCCCGCGATTTCACCGCTGACATATCATCCGCCATCGGCGTCATCGAGTCGGCGCGCGCTCCGATAGACTCGATGGAAGGCAAGGTCAGCTCGCTGTCAGGGCGCATATCCGACGCGTCGGCCGAGGCCAGCCGGGTAAGCTCGGCCGTCAAACATCTCGCCGAACGCGTAGCCGACCAGGCAGGCGCGGTGGAGCAGACCGGTGCCGTCATAGAGGAGACCAGCGGCCAGATACGGTCGATAGCCGATACCGCCAACCGGGAGAGGGCCAGCGCGGCCAGCCTTGCCGACGTGGTCGATCGCGGCGGCAAGGGCGTCGACGCGGTGGTCGCCGTCATCGACGGGCTCGCCTCCGGCGTCGCCGAGATAGGCGAGCTGTCCAAGATGATAAACCAGGTCGCCTCGAGGACAAACCCCCTGGCGATGAACGCCGCGATCGAGGCCGCCCACGCCGGCGACTACGGCCGTGGCTTTGCCGTGGTGGCCGAGGAGATACGCAACCTCGCCGAGTCGGCCGGTACCGGTTCGAAAAGGATAGCCACGTCGCTTTCCGAATTCACCGGGCGCATAGGAGCGGCGGCCAAGGCCAACAAGGACCTCAAGGACCTGTTTGCCGGACTCCGCAGCGACAGCGAACGCTTCCTTGCCGCCTTCTCCGGCATCTCGGACGGAACCAGCGAGATAGCCTCCGGCACGGCCCAGATGGTCGAAGGCGTCCAGGAACTCAGGACCATATCGATCGAAAACAGGTCCGCCTTCGACGACATGGGGCGCTCAGTAGCGGCGCTCGACTCGCTCTTCGACGAGACGGCCAGGCTCGCCCGTTCGCTCGGTGAAGACGGCGCCGCGATGTCGACCGCCTTCTCCGGGGCCGCAAGCCGCGTCGAGGCGCTCGGCAAGCGCGGGCAAGAAAGCCAGCGCAGCTTCGAGGAAGTGGCCACGGAACTGCGGTACTTCTCCCTTGACGCGAGCGCCGAGCATGCGTCGTACCGGCCGGAGATAAAGCGCATCATCTTCGACCACAAGAGGCGTGTCGTCGACGGCAAACTGTTCCTGGACGGCCGGGTTCCCCTTGCCAACCTTCCGGCGCGCTGCGGCGCGTCGGACTGCATCCTCGACCAGCTTCTCAAGGACATAGGCCCCAGGCTGCCGGAAAGGGCGACCAGGCTCGCTGAACTTGACAAGGCGCACCATGCATTCCACGAGGCGTACAACGCGTTCCACCTGGCCTGCGGAAAACCCGCGGCCGGCGCCGCCGACCTCGCGCTCCGGGACCGGCTCGCCCCGCTCTTCGAGGAGACGGAGAAGCGCTGGACCGCGCTGTTCGACTACCGCGAGGAACTGAACCGTCTGCTCGAAAAGCTGGAAGCCGGCCGCGCCTGATTCCCGGCAACCAGCGGGGTTCATAGCTGAATTTTTACGATATTTCCGTTGACAGCCACGATCCTCTGGACGAGACTTTGTGAAAGCGCTCTCTGTTTGGCACCTTCAAGGGTTGAGTAGGCAAGGAGCTTGACGTGAAGATTGGCGGAAAACTGGTGCTGGGTTTCGTGGCCGTGGCCCTCCTGGGCGCGGCTGTCGGCGTGTTCGGCATCATCAGCATGCGGCGGATCGAAGCGGCGGACACATACCTCTACGAGATGATGACCGTGCCGCTAGGCGCAGTGGCGGAATTTGTAGGTTCGACAAACCGTATGCGGGCCAATACCTTGATGATCGTTCTTGAAAGCGACAATCCGGCTTTCATCGATTCCGAGGTCAAGAAAATCGATGCCCGTAAGGCCATAATGGATCAGGCAAAGGAAGTGTATAGACCTACCTTGCTCAGCGATCAGGATAGAAAGCTATTTGGCCAGCTGGAAGAACTCGACAAGGATTTCCGTGTCGAAGTTGACAAGGTGGTTGCTCTCGCCAGGGCTGGAGACGGACATGGGGCCACCGAGCTTGCCAAAGGCCAGTTCACCACTAAAGTAGGCGAGCTAAACACCGTCCTGGACGAAATGGCGAAGCTCAATGTCGCCGCCGCAAAAGACCAGTCTGAGGCCAATACGGTACTGGCCAACTCGACGACCGTCATCATGATAATCGTGATGCTGATCGTAACGGTACTCTCGGTCATAATCGGCGTGGCGCTTTCCATATCCATCTCCAAACCACTGGGCGTCGCCGTATCGCACCTCGGGGAGATGGCCCAGGGCGACCTCCGCAACGACATTCCGCCCGTGTACCTCAAGCGCTCCGACGAGATAGGCGCCCTTGCCAAGGCGCTGGACAACCTGTCCAAGGACCTCAGGCGCATCGTCGAGGACATCCTGACCGCCTCGGACCAGGTAAGCTCCGGCTCGGAGCAGATGTCGTCGACGGCCCAGCAACTGTCGCAGGGAGCGGCGGAGCAGGCCGCCAGCGCCGAGGAGGTGTCGGCCTCTGTCGAGGAGATGGCCGCCACGGTCAAGCAGAACACCGACAACTCGATGGCCACCGAGAGCATCGCCACCAAGTCATCCGGCGACGCCGAGCTCGGCGGCAAGTCCGTGATGGAATCGGTGGCGGCGATGAAGGAGATAGCCACCAAGATATCGATCATCGACGAGATAGCCAGGCAGACCAACCTCCTGGCGCTCAACGCCGCGATCGAGGCGGCGCGCGCCGGCGAGGCGGGCAAGGGCTTCGCGGTGGTCGCGAGCGAGGTGCGGAAGCTCGCCGAGCGCAGCCAGAAGGCCTCAGGCGAGATTGGCGACCTGTCCAGGAACACGGTGGAAGGCGCGACCAGGGCCGGGGAGATAATCCAGAAGCTCGTGCCGGACATCAAGAAGACATCCGACCTGGTCCAGGAGATATCCAGCGCGTCACGGGAGCAGACCACCGGGGTCGACCAGATAGCCAAGGCGGTGACGCAGCTTGACACGGTGATACAGCAGAACGCCAGCGCCAGCGAGGAAATGGCGAGCATGGCCGAGGAGCTGTCCAGCCAGGCGGAGCAGCTGGCGCAGACCATTTCGTTCTTCAAGGTGCAGAGTTCGCGCGCGGCCGAAGCGGCGCAGCCATCGTCCCGTCCTGAGCCGTCCCGCGGCCCTGCCGCCGGCGTGGCGGTCAAGAAACCGGCCGTGGCGGTGCATCACGTCAACGTGGCCCATGCCGGAGTGGCCCGCGCCGGCGTGGCCCATGCCGAAGCGGCGCGCGCCAGGCCGGGTTCCGGCTCGACGGCCATCACGATAGCGACGGGACCGTCAGGCACGGCCAGCGACGCGGACTTCGAGGAGTTCTGACCATGGCGGACACGATAGAGAACCAGTACCTGACCTTCGGGATCGACGGGGACACCTTCGGGGTCTCGGTCGGCAAGGTGCGCGAGGTGCTGGAGTACATCAAGCCGACGAAGCTGCCCAGGACGGCCGACTTCCTCAAGGGCCTGATCAACGTCAGGGACGTCGGCATCCCGGTAGTCGACCTCCGCTCCAAGTTCGGCTTGCCTGAAAAGGAAGTCACCCAGGACACGGCCATCCTCGTCATCGAGATAGAGGGCGCGGGCGGACAGGTGATGATCGGGGCGGTGGCGGACGAAGTCTACGAGGTCATCGAGATAGAGGACGACCACCTGGAGCCGCCGCCGCGCTTCGGCATCAAGATAGACTCGCAGTTCATCAAGAACGTCGGCAAGCGCGACGACAAGTTCATCATCATCCTGGACCTGGACCGCGCCTTCAGCGACGAGGAAGAGCGGAGCCTCGAGGAAGCCGCGCCGCCGGTCCAGACTGCTTCTTAAGCGCGGGCTCGCCAGAATAGGAGTATGCATCGGGAATGAAAAATTGTATCGGGCATGTCGCTGTTTCTTTCAAGGCTGGAAGATGTTGGCTGCAGTGAGCTGACCTTCCTTGTTCTTATGCTGGGGAACATATGCGCTCGAGCTGGAGGATTCATTTATGAACGTTAAGACCATGATCAGGGCGAGCAAAGAGCTTTTGGATGGGATGCCGGACGCACTCCTGATAATCGACCCGGATTATAAGATCCGTTACGTAAATCAGAAGGCGCTCGATATCCTGGGGTATTCGTCCGGCGATGTAGTGGATAAACTGACCTGCTCGGAGTTGTGCAGGACGAGCCTTTGCGGGACTGCGCGCTGCATCCTGAGGGAGAGCCTCGAAAAGAAAAGACCCTCGTCGGGGAATACCGTCGTAAAAACCCGTGACGGGAGCATGGTGCCGGTACACTTGCAGGGGAATGCGCTCCTCGATTCCAGGAAACGAGTGACCGGAGCTATGGAGTACATGTCTGTCTCCCGGCATATCGGCGATCACTTCCTCGGGAACCTGGCCGACGCGGCGTTCCAGGTGGACACTGATCTCGTGATTCAAAGCATAAATTCAACAGCGCTGCAGGCCTTGGGCTATTCGGAAGAAGATGTCATAGGGAAGATGACATGCGCGCAGCTCTGCCGCACTCCTGTCTGCAATACGGCTAATTGCACCATCAAGACCGCGATGAAAGAGCGGACGACTGTCGTCGCCACGACGGTAGCCAAGAACAGGTCCGACGCCTTTGTCCCGGTCAGGGCCAGTTGTGGATACTTGTCGGACGAGGCGGGCAACGTTACGGGCGGTTTCGAGGTCCTGTCGGCCATAAATCAGGTGGACGAGGGCTTCCTTTCCAACATGGCGGACATGGCGTTCCGCACCGACCTCGATCTGGTCATCCAGAACATAAACGACGCCGCCCTCAACGCCCTCGGGTATCGCCGTGACGAAGTGATCGGGAAGATGACATGCGCAGAGCTTTGCCAGACTCCCGTCTGCGGTACCGCGGATTGCACGATCAAGAATTGCTTCAGGACGAACGGTACCATAGTCGCCGAGACAGTCGCCACGCGCCGCGACGGCACGAAGGTGCCTGTACGCGCAAGCTGCGGCGTACTCCTCAACGCTCTCGGAAAGCCGTCGGGCGGGTTCGAGATCATTTCGGACAATAGCGCCCTCGTCGACATGGTCGGCATCATCGACTCGGTTTCGGAAGGCGACCTGACAAAAACGGTCGACGCCAAATACCTCTCAAGAAACGATAGCATAGGCAAGATGTCCAATTCGTTCATGTCGATGATAGAGAAACTCCGTACCATCGTCGAGGACATCCTGACCGCCTCGGACCAGGTAAGCTCCGGCTCGGAGCAGATGTCGTCGACGGCCCAGCAACTGTCGCAGGGAGCGGCGGAGCAGGCCGCCAGCGCCGAGGAGGTGTCGGCCTCTGTCGAGGAGATGGCCGCCACGGTCAAGCAGAACACCGACAACTCGATGGCCACCGAGAGCATCGCCACCAAGTCATCCGGCGACGCCGAGCTCGGCGGCAAGTCCGTGATGGAATCGGTGGCGGCGATGAAGGAGATAGCCACCAAGATATCGATCATCGACGAGATAGCCAGGCAGACCAACCTCCTGGCGCTCAACGCCGCGATCGAGGCGGCGCGCGCCGGCGAGGCGGGCAAGGGCTTCGCGGTGGTCGCGAGCGAGGTGCGGAAGCTCGCCGAGCGCAGCCAGAAGGCCTCAGGCGAGATTGGCGACCTGTCCAGGAACACGGTGGAAGGCGCGACCAGGGCCGGGGAGATAATCCAGAAGCTCGTGCCGGACATCAAGAAGACATCCGACCTGGTCCAGGAGATATCCAGCGCGTCACGGGAGCAGACCACCGGGGTCGACCAGATAGCCAAGGCGGTGACGCAGCTTGACACGGTGATACAGCAGAACGCCAGCGCCAGCGAGGAAATGGCGAGCATGGCCGAGGAGCTGTCCAGCCAGGCGGAGCAGCTGGCGCAGACCATTTCGTTCTTCAAGGTGCAGAGTTCGCGCGCGGCCGAAGCGGCGCAGCCATCGTCCCGTCCTGAGCCGTCCCGCGGCCCTGCCGCCGGCGTGGCGGTCAAGAAACCGGCCGTGGCGGTGCATCACGTCAACGTGGCCCATGCCGGAGTGGCCCGCGCCGGCGTGGCCCATGCCGAAGCGGCGCGCGCCAGGCCGGGTTCCGGCTCGACGGCCATCACGATAGCGACGGGACCGTCAGGCACGGCCAGCGACGCGGACTTCGAGGAGTTCTGACCATGGCGGACACGATAGAGAACCAGTACCTGACCTTCGGGATCGACGGGGACACCTTCGGGGTCTCGGTCGGCAAGGTGCGCGAGGTGCTGGAGTACATCAAGCCGACGAAGCTGCCCAGGACGGCCGACTTCCTCAAGGGCCTGATCAACGTCAGGGACGTCGGCATCCCGGTAGTCGACCTCCGCTCCAAGTTCGGCTTGCCTGAAAAGGAAGTCACCCAGGACACGGCCATCCTCGTCATCGAGATAGAGGGCGCGGGCGGACAGGTGATGATCGGGGCGGTGGCGGACGAAGTCTACGAGGTCATCGAGATAGAGGACGACCACCTGGAGCCGCCGCCGCGCTTCGGCATCAAGATAGACTCGCAGTTCATCAAGAACGTCGGCAAGCGCGACGACAAGTTCATCATCATCCTGGACCTGGACCGCGCCTTCAGCGACGAGGAAGAGCGGAGCCTCGAGGAAGCCGCGCCGGCGGTCCAGACGGCTTCTTAAGCGCGGGCTCGTTGCAAACGCGACATCGCTCCTGCCTCAGGGCAGGGGCTTTTTTTATCATTTGGAATATCGAGGTGTACTTGAATATGGACCAAAAAATATTGACATGGCTTTATCGAGGCAGTATCGTCCAAAGAATAGTTATTTATGAATCCATAGGAGGCCTGCCATGTGGAAAAACATCACGATCGGATCAAAGCTGGTTCTCATCGGATCGCCGCTCGTGCTGGTACCTTTGGCGGTCGTGGCATTTCTGGCGGTGACGCAGACCACGGCGGCGTTCACGGCCTCCAGCATCGAGCAGATGGCGAGCCGGGTCGATGAACTGGTGTTGCTGGTCGACACCGCCATCAAGTCCGAGGGGAAGATGGTCGTGGAGGTATCCGTCGGGAATGCGACGATAGCCGGCGCCAAGGCGGTCGCTGAAAGGGGCATTACCGGGAGCGGGAAGGAAATAGCTCCCTCAACCAGAAGCTCGCCCGGTTCATAAAGACCGCGGGGCTTGGCGAGGACTATCAGGCGATTCTCGTCGTTGGCCTCGACGGTATGGTTTTTTCCGCTTCTTCAGGGGAATATATCGGTAGCGATCTTTCCGATACGCCATTTTTCAGGCAGGCCCTGTCGGGCAAAGTGACCACGGGCGAGGCGTCCTTCGACAAGGTGACAGGACGTCTGACCATTCCCGTAGCGAGCCCCGTCTATTCCGAGGCCGGTGCGATCGTCGGTGCACTGGTGGATATAGTCGATATTTCAATGCTCACGGATCAGATCGCCAAGGTGAAGATGGGAAGGACCGGGTATGCCTTTGCACTGAACGGGGAAGGGTTCTTCATAGCCCACCCGGTCAAGGAGAAGATCCTCGCGCAGAACGCGCTGACCGTGAACGGGTTCGAGGTATTCGCCAGGAACATGACCGATGGCAAGAAGGGCATCGACGACTATGTTTTCGAGGGCGTCGCCAAGAAGGCGGCCTACGCTCCATCCGCGCTCACCGGATGGAGCATCGGCATCTCCATCCCCAAGGTGGAGCTGAGCGCGGCGGCCAATGCAATAAGGAACTGGATACTGGTGGTTTCAGGGATAGCCTTTCTGTTGGCTTTCCTGTTCTTCTTCCTGTTTGCGCGCAGCATATCCAGGCCCCTGGGCGTCGCCGTATCGCACCTGGGAGAGATGGCCCAGGGCGACCTGCGGAACGACATTCCGCCTGTGTACCTCAAGCGCTCAGACGAGATCGGCGGCCTTGCCAAGGCGCTGGACAACCTGTCCAAGGACCTCAGGCGCATCGTCGAGGACATAACGTGGCCCATGCCGGAGTGGCCCGCGCCGGCGTGGCCCATACCAACGCGGCGCGCGCCAGGCCGGGTCCCGGCTCGACGGCCATCGCGATGGCCACGGGACCGTCAGGCGCGGCCAGCGACGCTGACTTCGAGGAGTTCTGACAAAGGCCCGAACGGTACGGGAGTATTCAACGTCGGGGATGTCGGCATCCCGGTAAAGGCGGCTTCTTAGGCGCGGCCGTCGCGATCCTTTGCCGGGGCCGCGGATGGGAGCGCCGGAATGCCGGCCTTGTACGAAAGGCTTCCGGTGGGGCAGGCAGTCACGCAGGCCAGGCACTTCGAGCATGCGTAGGCGTCGGCGGGCCGTCCCTTGTCCTTCCTGAAGAGGCTGAATTGTGCCGGCTCAAGCGTTGAAAGATAACACGCCTTGTCGCAGAGGCCACACTTCGAGCAGCTTGATTCGTCGAGCCGTACCTTGAACAGCGAGAATTTGTTGAGCGCGCCCGAGGCCCAGGCTATGGGGCATCCGACCTTGTGGTACTGGTACATGCCCTGGAACTTGCCGTCGGCGCCGCCGAGGCCGGTGACGATTTCCATGAAGAAGCCTATCGGGCAGGCCCAGCGGCAGAACACCTTGCCGAAGATGACCCCGGTCATGATGCCGGCGCCAAGGATCCACCACATACTGATGCCCAACAGCGACATGGCGGCGTATATTACAAGCACTGCGATGCCCTGGATCCATCTGCGCCTCTCGGCCAGGAAGGCGGTTATGCGATGTGTCGCTTTGGCCATGTGTATCCCCTTGTTTGAAGACAGTAGAATAGTAAGTAACATATATAATATAAATAAGATATACGCAAGGAGCCTGCGATGAGCATGAGCCACAGTCAGCGACACGCGCGCCTGTTCCAGAGGATATCCATGCCGTACGCGTGGTTCTTCGCCGGACAGACAAGATCATATGCCACGTCCTTCGACATCGGCCGCGGCTCACTGCCCGATCCGGCCGGCAAGAAGGCCCTCGATCTTGGCTGCGGCACCGGCGCGTTCACGGCAGCCCTCCGCGCGGAAGGCTGGGATGCGGGCGGAGTTGATGTGGCAGGCGGCATGGTCGAGCAAGCGCGGCTCAAAGGCGTGGCCTGCGCAGTCGGTGATGTGCTCAATGGGCTGCCGTTTGCCGATCGATCGTATGATCTGGTCAGCGCCGCCTATGTTGCCCATGGCCTTCGCAGGGACGACCGGCTCGCGCTGTTCCGCGAGGCCAGACGCCTCTCGCGCGGCGTCGTGCTCTTCCACGAGTACACGCCTGATCGTCACCTGCTTACCAGCATCATCGAGTACCTCGAGGGCGGCGACTACTTCAACTTCATCCGCGATGGGCTCGATGAGATGAGGTCGGTGTTTTCCGATGTGCGCGTCGTCCGGGTCGGCAAACGCGCAGCCTGGTATGTGTGCATGCCGTAGCGGGCAGGCGCCCGAGTACCTGATCTTGCCTCAACCCTCTCATAGCCGTACTATTGCGGTAATGTGAGTCCCCCACCAAGGGTGAAACATCAAACGCTAGCCGGTTCAATGTATCATGAGCTCTGCACATTCCTCGAAGGCAAGGCATGTACGCCTTTCATTGCCCCGGTCGATGTATTCCATCCCGGATGGTGTCGCCGGCTTCAATCGAGGGGTTCAGGATTCGAGCGGAACCAGGCTCCTGACCTCGACCGAGAGCGCGCCCTGGTCGTCGCACACGATGCCGCGGACGACGAGCGGCCTGGCCTCGAACAGCAGCGACCGCAAGCGGGCGTAGGCCTCGGGGAAAAGCACCGTCTCGTAGAGGGCCGTCTCGTCCTCCAGGCTGACGAAGTCCATCATGAGGCCGCCGGCGGTGAGCACCTCCTTCTGGGTGACCGGCCAGCCGACGAGGGTGACCTGTCGGCCGACGTGGCGGGGGATGTCCCGGGCCAGGATGCGGCTCACGCGCGAGAGGGCCTGGCTCCAGAGGGCCAGCGGGTGGCGGTCCCGCAGGAAACCAAGCGTCTCGAACTCGCCCCGCAACTCTTTCTCGGTGTTGCGAAGCTTTGAGGTACCGGTGGCTGTCGCCTGGCGCGCCTTGGGGAATGCCTGTCGGACGAGCGGCGCCGGACGCTCGGCGGCGAAGAGTTCGCCCTGTGAGCCGTCTCCTGCCAGCGGGGCGCTGGTCGTCGCGGCGCGTATGCCTGGTTCGGCGCACAGGAGGGCGAGGACCTGTGCGGCGCGGCTGTCGGCCGGGGCGAGCGAGTCGAAGGCGCCCGAGGCGACCAGCGCCACGATGTCATCCCTGGCTGGCCTCGACTCAATCGCGCGCATCCGCAGCGAGAAGTCCGCGAGGCCCGGGAAGGGGCCGCCACGCTCCCGCTCCCCGGCGATGGCATCGGCGCCGGTCCGCGACAGGCCGGCCACGGCCATGAAGCCCGCGACGACGACGTCTCCGTCCGCGCGCCAGCGCCAGCGGCTACGGTTGACGTCGGGGCCGGCCACGGTCAGGCCCATGCGCCTGGCCTCGCTGACGTAGGCCTGGGGCCGGTAGTAGCCGCCTTGGTTGGCAAGGACAGCCGCCATGAAGGCGGCCGGGTAGTGAACCCGCAGCCACGCCGACTGGAACGACACCATGGCGTACGAGGCGCTGTGCGGCTTGCAGAACGAGTAGCCGTCGAACGACAGCAGCATGCCCCAGGCCGCCTCCATCGTCGATTCGTCGACGCCGTTGCGCGCGCAGCCTGAAAAAAACCTGCCACGGTATTCCGCCAGCTTGGCCGCGCCGGCTTTCTTCGATATCACCTTGCGGAGGCGGTCGGCCTGGTCCTCGTCGAAGCCGGCCAGCGCTATCGCGACCTTGGACACGTCTTCCTGGTAGCAGACGATGCCATACGTCTCGTCGAGAATTCCCTCCAGCCGCGGGTGCAGCGGCCGCCATGGCGCGCCCTTGAGCCGGCGCACGTATTCCGCGATCAGCTTGTTGGCCGCCGGCCTTATCATCGAGCTGTGTATGACGATGTGGTCGAAGTCGCCGGCGCCCGTCTTCTTCTGCAGCTGCCGCATCGCGGGAGACTCGATGTAGAAGACGCCCATCGAGTCGCCGCGGGCAAGCGCGGCCACCGTCTCCGGATCGTCGGCGGGGCGCCATAGCGCCTCGTCGATGTCGATGCCCTGTCCGCGAAGGTTGGCCAGCGCGTCGCGTATCACCGCCAGCGACCGGTTCCCCAGGAGGTCGAGCTTGACGAGGCCAGCGGCTTCGACGCCTTCCTTTTCCCAGGCCAGGAGCGGAAAGCCCTCGGCGGAGCGCTCGACCGGGGCGTAGCGCCGTATCGGCCCCGGCGCTATCACGAGGCCGCCGCAATGCATCGACAGGCCCCGCGGGAGCCCGATCATGCGGCGGGCCACGGCGAGTATCTCGTCCCACGGCGGGTCCGCCTCGTCCCTGGCGGCGCCCGGCGCCGCGAGCCGGCGCTCCCTCCTCGATATCTCGCCGTCCGCGAAGCCGTAGGCCTTGGCAGTCTCTCGGAAGGCCGAGCGCGGCCGGAACATGTTGTGGTTGGCGACGCGGGCGCAGCGGTCGGGGCCGAAGCGCTCGATGACGGCTCGCATCAGCTCGGGCCGTTCGTCCCAGGCAAAGTCGACGTCGATGTCCGGCGGGTCGGGGCGCGACAGGGTCAGGAAGCGTTCGAAGTAAAGGTTGTAGGCGATGGGGTCGACGTTGGTGATGCCCAGGGAGTAGGCGACGATGGAGGCGGCGCCCGAGCCGCGGCCGCAGGTGCGGCTGGCCATGGCGACGATGTCGTCCATCACGAGGAAGTACGGCGCAAAGCCCTTTTTGCCGATGATGCCCAGTTCGTAGTCGATTCGCCCGATGACGGCGTCGGACAGCTCGCCGTAGCGTCGCTCGGCCCCGCTTATGACGCGGGCGCGGAGTTCCTCGGCGGGGCTGCCGGCCGCGGTGTCGTCGCTGCGCGCGCCGTACCCGGGAAACACGAAGCCGTCGAAGACCGTATCGAAGGGACACAGCGCGGCCAGGCCCGCGGTCGCGGCCAGCGCGTCTGGCCAGGATGCAAGAGCCCGCTCGAAATCGGCCGCCGCAAGGAAGAGCCCGCCGTCGGAGGCGCCGCCACTGGCGATGTCGCCTTCGGCCAGGTTGCCCACGGTCTTGCCCAGTGCCATCGCGCGGAAGGCCGCGTGCACCGCGCGGTCTTCCGGGTCGAGGAAGGTGGCGTCGTCCAGGGCGAGCAGCGGAAGCCCGAGTCGACTGGATTCGCGGACCGCGGCCACGCTCGAAGGCGTTACGGCGGCGTACAGGGTGGGTACACGGCCGGCCAAAGCCCTGAGGATGCCAGGCGAGTCGGTTGCCAGCGCGAGCCCGCCCGAGTCGTCACGCAGCGCGGAGACAAGGTCGAAGCCGCCTGTCGCGCCCGCCGGCCCGGCCGCCTTGGCGGCCGAGAGGCATTCGCAGAGCCGCGAGAAGCCGGCGCGGTCACGCACGAAAGCGAAGACCCGGCCGCTGTCCGCCTGTCCGTCGCCGGCGCCCAGCTCCGCGCCGATGATGGGCTTGAGGCCCGCCTCGCGCGCCGCCTCGACGATGGTATGGAGGCCGTACAGGTTGTCCCTGTCGCATATCGCTATGGCGCGCGCGCCGTACGAGGCGGCACGGTCGCAGATGTCCGCCGGGCTCCGCGTGCCGTAGAGCAGCGAGTAGGCGGAGCGCAGACCCGCGCGGACGACTGTCACCGTGGCCCGCCGGGCAGGAGCGCAGCACGGCGTGCCGCTGATCCGCCGCCTATGGCGATGGCGCAGGCACGCGTGACGGCGGCCGGTCCGAAGCGCGTCCTAGAACGGTCCACGGCGGCCTGGAGCCGCTCGAGCCTGCCGGAGCCTTCCGGGACGAAGAGGTCGGGCTCCCGTCGCGCCGGGGCCAGAGCGGACAGCTCCAGCGCGAGCGCACGAAACGACCTGTTGAGCGGTTGCTTCAACATCGC
>CAZNXK010000064.1:0-18881 GCA_964576835.1 uncultured Treponemataceae bacterium
CGATGCCGCAATCGCGGAGCGCGACATACTTGCCGCCGAGATCGATCTCGGCCTGGCAAAGCCTTCCGGACTCCTCGAGGCGGACCTGAGGCTTATGGACCAGAAATTGAAGATCGCCGAATCGGAGCTGGACGTATCGATCGCATGCTCCGAACTGGCAGAGGCATTGGGCGTGGGCCCGCTTCCGGAACTTTCGGAAATACCGGGGCATGACAGGGCAATCATAGCGCTGGCAGAATCCAGTCTGATTGCGGCTGCCGTCGACCGTTCCCCGGAACTGGACGTCGCGCGGCAGGTCCTTTCACGGAAAAGAGCCGAGGCGAAGGCCGCCACGTACGCTTGGCTGCCCACCATTGGCATCAAGGCAAGCGGGCAGCTCGGCGGTACGAGATTGCCCCTCACCCGCGCTTCGTGGGCTGTAGGCTTGACCATCGACTTCTCGGGTCCGTACCTGAGCGGCACCATCGGCGGGACCAGGGGAGGGGAGTTCCCCTCGGACTCGAACGCGGGAACGAGCCTCCGCCTGCAGGCTCTGCCCGATCCCGCCGGAGCCTTGCGCATAAAAAGCGCTGTGCTCACCGCGAGGCTCGAGGAGGAGAAATACTCGTCAGCTGTAGCCGCCGTGGAGAGGTCTGCCAAAGCCTCCGTGAACGTCTACCTGAACTCCCTCCAGAAACGGCAAATCTGCGCCGACGGGTATTCCCTGGCTGAAGAAAAGGTCCAACTCGTCAACCTGCAGATAAGCCTGGGGCAGGCAGTCAGATCGGACGCGGTGGAGGCGGAACTCGCGAGAGCGGGCAAGGAGGCGGAGCTCATCGATGCCGTCATGGCCATCGTGGCGGCCGAACGCGGGCTCGAAAGACTCCTCGATCTGCCACCGGGGTGTCTGCAGGAATTCGTCGAGAGATATGGCGCTCCCGTTCGGGCGGACCTCGACCCGGGGATGGGCCAGTGAAACGCTTCAAGCTCGATTCCGGCGTGGCGCTGTTTCTTGGCCTGTCGATAGCGTCGTGCCGTGGTGAAACGTCTCCCGTTCCGGAATCGGCTGAGGCGATTCATGCAGTCGTCGTGAAGTCAGTGCTGTTGCCCGACGAGGTCTGCGGATTCGGCAGCCTGTCCTTCGCCTGCAAGGTGGATGTTTCATCTCCGCAGGAAGCCGTCATCGAAGCACTGCCGTTCCGCGAAGGCGACAGGGTGCCGGCAGGCGCAATCGTAGCGGTTTTACGGAACACCCAACTGACGCTGGCAGTCGAGCGGGCGGAGAACGGCGTGGCGCAGGCCATGGCGGCGATGCAACTGGCAGACGCGCGCCTCTTTGAAGGACGGCTCGCGGTCGAGTCTCGCCTTGCAGGAATAGAAAAGGCAAAGCTGGAACTGGTCCAGGCCGGAAGGGAACTGTCGGAATCAGAGCGCAAGCTCGCGGACCAGGAATCGCTCTTCGCGGCCGGAGGCTTGACGATGGAAGCACTGCGTTCCGGCCGGTTTTCTATTGAATCAGCCAAAGCACGGATCGCCATCATGGAAGGGGACTTGGCCATAAGCCTCATTGGCCTGCGGGACGATGACCTGCGCGCCGGTGGCATGGCGGCTCCCCCGGACCGGGTGGACCGCGAGCGTGCCCTGGTGAGTCTGACGACGGCGGCTCTAGCGGCGGAGAGAGCCGCTGCCGCGGCCGTCCTGGATGCGGCGCGAAATGAGCTCGAATCTTTCAGGCTTTCCGTCGCCGAACTCAGGGTGGCGGCGCCGTTGACCGGCGTCATCGGCGCACGTTACCTCGAGGTGGGGGAGCGCGCGAAGCGTGATGACAAGCTCGTGACCATCATGGATGTCGAATCGCTGTACGCCGTCGCTCAGGTGCGCGAGTCGGAGGCGGTCAGGCTCTCAAGCGGCATGAAGGCCAGGGTACGGGTCGATGCTACCGGAACCGAGTATGACGGCACGCTTAGCCTTGTGTCGCCGGTTGCCGACTCACAGACAGCGTCGTTCATGGTGCGCGTCGCCATACGCGACCCGGAAGCAAGGCTCAAGCCTGGAATGTTCGCCCGTATCGTCGTTGCCGCGGGAGAGCCGAGGCGCGTTGCGGTCATACCGGAAGGAGCGATTGCCGAACGGGCCGAGGATTCCGGAACGGTATTCGTGGTGGCAAACGGTATGGTGGCCGAAAGGCATGTCGAATTGGGCGAGGCGGTAGAGACGGGCAGGATAGTGCTTGCCGGCGTCGCCGATGGGGACGTCGTCGTGGACAGGCCAAAGCCGGAGCTCAGGGAGGGTGATCGTGTGGCAATATCGAAGTAGCCGTGCACGCGCCATTGTCGCAATGGCCATTGCCTTCTGTACCATGGCAGCCTCGTGCGGCCTCGTCGACCTGCGCCCGGTGACCGTGACGATAGAACCGCACGAGGCCGGCGCAGTGCTCGATTCCCGCGACGCCTGCGTGTCGGTGACCTTCTCTGAACAGCCATCGAGACTTGAAGCCGAACGCGCATTCTCCGTGGAGTCTCCGGTCGGTGCGATCGAGGGCGACTTCAGCTGGAACGGACCGGGTTTCACCTGGAAACCGGTAAGGCAATGGGATCCCGGACTGCGCTACCGTCTGGTCATGCAAGGCTCGATCGGGACAGCGGACGGTCGCGAGGCGCGGCCCTCTATAGACCTGCCGTTCTACGCAGTCCGCTCGTCGGGGCTGCCTGTCCTGGAGGGCTACTGGCCTTCTGACGGCGAGTCCACCGGCGTGCGGGGAGACGGCGCCGCGGCCCTCGAACTGCGGTTCTCCGAAACGATGGACACGCGTTCGGTTCTGGATGCCTTCAGCCTGAGTCCACGGGCCGGTTTCACGATTGTCTGGAACGCCGAGGCCACGGTCGCAACCGTCGTTCCGGATGAGCGGCTGTCGCCATGCTCCGTCTACCGCTGGATTCTCGAAACGAAGGCGCGTGCCATCGACGGCGCTCCATTGGCCAGGGAAGAAAGGGCGTCCTTCGTGACCGATATTGACATGATCGCTCCCTGGGTACAGAGGACATATCCTGTCGTTCTAATGCTCGGGGACTGGATAGAAGCCGCTCCCGACCTGGGCGGAGTGGACGCCGGCCACTCGATCGCGTTGCTCATTTCCGAGGCTGTCGATCCCGCAAGCGCGCTTTCCGGAGTGCGGCTGGAGTCCGGGGAGTCGGGCTGGATCGACGTCGTGTCGTCTGACCTCATAGTCTATACGCCGGAGCGGGATTGGGAACCCGGAAAGTCCCATACCATAATCGCGTCGACTGGCGTCAAGGACCTTTCAGGCATCGGCATGGCCCAGGAGTACCGGGAGCGGTTTACGCCGATCGTCCCGTTTTTGAGGGTACTTAGGGCGACCGCGGCAGACGGAGAAACGTCGGACGATCTTGGCGGCCAGATGATTCTCCCGGTTTCGGTGGGCGTCGCTCCGGAAGGGCTGTTCGCGCTGACCCTCAACTTTTCCGCATACTTCGATGCGGTTACCAAGGTCGCCGCCTCCGAACGCATCGTGTTGGCTCCTTTTTTCCCAGGATCGTTGCCGACGCCCAGTCAGAAGAGCGTCATCTGGTTCTCGGATGATACGGTGACGCTGTCATGGGAAGGCCTCCGCAGGAGCGACCAGACTTCGGAAAACTACTACACGCTCACCGTGCCAGGAGGGGCTGGCGGAGTCACGAGCGCCTCCGGGCTCATTCTGGAAGATGATGCGTCGATATTCCTGGTGGCAAAAGAATGAGCGCGCAAACCAAGTCGACGCGGCTCTTCGTTTTGTTCATTGCGATGCTTGCCGCGGCGGCTTGCGCCTCGTGCGACATACTCAGGAGCCGGCCTTTCTGCGTCATATCCTGGACTCCGGGCGAAGGCCGGTTCGGGAGCGATGACGACCTGACCGCGAGCGTCACGTTCTCGGAGGAACCTGACCGCGTGAGCGCCGAGAACGCGTTTTCGATGACCGAGAACGGAGCAGCAATCGCCGGGTCGTTTTCCTGGGACGGCGTCACGCTTCGCTTCGATCCTTGTATGACGCTCCGCGACGCCGCCGATTTCCGCGTTTCAGTTGGCGCGGGAGCCAGGAATCCCCGGGGCGTCTCGCTTGAAGACATTCTTGAAGGCCGCTTCTCCACCAGGCTCGAGGACGGCAGGCCTTCAATAGTATCGACCGAACCTGAACGCGGTGGCATTCTCGAAGGAATACTGGGCTCCGTTTCGCTCGTCTTCTCCGAGCCGGTCGATGCCGCGTCGTACAGGGAGTGCCTGTCATTAACGCCTGCAATTACGGGAGTCTGGCGGCTTGGCGATGATGGGGCGACGGCGACGTTTTCGCCTCTCGAGCCCTGGGTCTGGGCGGCCGAGTACCGGCTGACGGTGTCCGGAGACTTGTCGGATTCCTGCGGCAACAGGATGGGCGAATCCGTTTCGCTGCGTTTTACCGTGGGCGATGACGCCATCCAGCCTTCCGTGATTGGCGCGCAGGCCTTGGACAAATCGGGTGCGCTCGTATCGAGCCTCTTGCCCGATGATCCCTCCGACGGCTTCGTTACCGAGAATGCAGAGTGGGAAGCTGATTGGCGATTTCGCGTATCGTTTTCGGAAAACGTATCGATGCGGAGCCTTGAGGGCTGTGTGGAAAGTGAAGGCGGACCTTCGGTGACGCTCGAAAGCCTCGATGATATGGCGGACTCTGCCGTATTCAGGCTTGACGAGCGACCGGCCTGGGGCAAGCGATTCGCGATAAGGATTCGTGCCGGCATGGAGGACGCGAATGGAAATCCCTCCGAATCGGATACCGTTTTCAGGTTTCTGGCGGATGGCCCCCATTCCGCGCCTCCCAGGTTCATGGGAATCAGGATGCCGCTCGCCCCTGGCGAAACCAATCCCGAAGACAGGGACCTGGCTGTCTTCGCGCTCGACGAGCCATACTCGACACTGGCGCTTTCAGGTGGAACCGGTTCGTATCCGCTTGGCGTAGCGACGAACACGTCACTTGAACTGTATATCGAGGTAGCGCCTGGTGCTTGCCTTGACCCGGCATCCATCATGGAATCGTTCACCGTATCCGGCAGCAACGGTGCTATCGATGTTTCATTGAACCGGGTCACGATCGCAGGCTTCGAATACGCGACTCCCCATGCACCGTGGGCTGCTTGTTCCGTGGCGAGGATAGACGGAACGCTGACGAATCGAGTCAATTCTGGAATCGTGACATTCGCGCTCGCCGCCGGTTTCAGGGATTCCTCCTGGAATGCCACGTGTACGGCGCAGAGCCTGCCCTTGCTCAAGTGATGCGCGTATGAAGTCTGTCGTGCGATGGTGCGCGAGTCGACCAGTGGCCGTCATGATGGTGGTCCTGGCCGTATTATTGGCCGGAACGAAAGCCGCTCTCGACCTGCCCTTGGGCAAGCTACCGGATGTCGCCGTTCCCAGGGTCGTGGTCGAGGCGAACATGCCGGGGCTGCCGGCCAGGGAGATTCGGTCTCTCGTCGCGCTGCCCCTTGAGGATGCGCTCGCGTCGACCAAGGGCCTGCTGCGCTCGTCGAGCGTGTCGCGTGACGACTGCGCGGTGATCGCCCTCGATTTCAAGTGGGGAGAGGATCCGGCTCGAGCCACGGGCAGAGTCAGGGAGGTCATCGATGCAGCCTGGCAATCGCTGCCAGAGGGTGCCGAAAAACCGTTCGTCCTGCCGTATGATCCGGCAGCCCAGGCCCTGGTCATCGTCACCGTTGCGCCTCGCGACGGTGACATGGCGTTTGCCAGGCGCCTCGCCGAATACGATGTCCGGTCCAGGTTGAGGCGTGTCGAGGGCGCCGGGGCAATCCGCGTCATGGGAGGCTGCCAGAGGGAAGTGGCCGTATCGGTGGACATGAACAGAGCCGCCGTACGCGGATTGACGGTCCTGGATGTCGCCAGGGCGATCGCGCTCGAGAGCGATGACGTGCCTGCAGGCGTCCTTCGCGATGCCAGGCTCGAGCTCGTCGCCGTGGCCAGGGGCAGGGCTTCCGGTGTCGCCGAGCTGTCGAGCCTGGTTGCAACGGGTCCGGCGGGACCTTTCAGGGTTTCCGACCTGGCCAGGGTCGAGGAACGGTCTGCCCCGAGGAAGAGCCTGTTCGTCGTGGGCGGCGAGGAAAGGGTCGCGCTGGAATTATACCGCCGTCCGGGGGCAGATCCCGTCGCCACTGCCAGGGCCGCCCGGCTTGCGGTGCTCGAATTGGCGCGTGAATTCGGGAAGGATGCGAGCATCGACCTGGTGAGCGACTCATCCGTACCGATCGCAGCGTCGACCCGGAACCTTGCCGTGGCGGCAGCCGCGGGAGCCGCTATTGCGGGAATGGCGCTGTTCGTCTTTCTGCGCGACCTGGCCGCCGGCATGATCGTGGCTTCCTCGATACCGATATCGGTCGCCGCGACGCTTGCCGTGCTTGCCGCTCTCGGTCGATCCGTCAACGGCATGAGCCTCGGGGGCATAAGCCTGGCGATAGGGATGATATCCGACAGCGCGGTTGTCGTCCTTCATGCGCTTTCGTCGCGGTTCTCGACTTCTCCGGACAGGCCAAGCGCGCGAGAGGTCTCGGAAGCCGTCTCGACGGCGCTTTCTGGAACATTCGGCAGCATGGTGACGACGGCGGTTGTTTTCGTGCCGGTATTCATGCTGCCCGGAGCCATCGGCGGCTTGTTCGGCGATCTCGCCATATCGATAATCGCCTCCAACGTCGCGGGCTGGTTGATTTCCGTGCTGGCGCTGCCGGTTGCGTACCGCATTGCCTGGTCACCCGGTTCGAGGTTCAGGGGGAGGTCTCTGGAGAGAGCGTACAGGAGGATGCTGGCATGCTCGATGAGGCAGCCTTGGCTCATTATCGCCACGGCGATTCTGGCCGTCGGGTTTGGAGTGACGCTGGTGGCCACCAGGCCGGTATCGTTCATGCCCGTGGATGCCGCTGCCGAATTGATGGTGACAGCCAGGTTCCAGGCTGGTTCTGACCCTGACGGCATGCTCGAAGCGGCACTTTCGATATGTTCCGCCCTCGAGCTGATCCCGGGGATAGCCGGCGTGTATGCCAGCTCGGGATCGGAGGATGACGATCCGGTACGACGGGCCGATCCGGGGTATTCGAAAGAAACGCTTGCCATTACCTGCCCGTTGCGTCCGGGGATTGACGCTGGATCGATACGCGAAGCCGTGCTGTCGGCAGCCAGGGCCAGGCTGCCTGGCGCAATGGCTATCGACGTACGGGAGCCGCCGGATCCCGCGGCAATGCTGCTTGGCCTCGATGGAGCCTCGGTCGTGGCCGCCAGAGGAGGGACGGTCGAATCCGCCGTCGCCAAGGCCGCCGAGGTGGAATCGGCCCTGGCTTTCAAGGCGGGGTCCGCGCTGGCCTCGATCGCGAGGAAACCTTCCGGGAAGAAGCCTGGGATCATCATGAGCCCAGAGCGCGGAGCATCGGCCGCGATGGGCGTGCGGCTCGCTGAAGTGGCGAGGGTGGTAAGGGCGGCTACCGAAGGCCTCGATGTGGCGACTATCGAGGCAGGTGGCCGTGAACTTGCGGTATGCGTGTTCGCGGCAGGAGCTGGAAGCGCAGATGGTACCGGCTCGATTGAAACGCTTTCTGGAGTGCCGATATCGGTCGCCGCCGACGCGCCGGTTGTCGCCGCTTCGATAGCTCGTTTCGAGCGTAGCGACGACGAAGCGGCCTTTGCCCGCCTTGACCGAGCCGATGTCGTCTACCTCATGGCGAAACCGATGCCAGGGCGCGACCGGGATCTCGCCGCCGCCATCGACCAGGTCATCGCGACGACGAGCGATACCGAGCGCTCCGATATATCCGCGTTCAGCATATATGGCAAGGCGATGGCGAGAGCGGTGTTTCTCGTTCTGGTACTACTGTATCTGACGCTCGGAGCCCAGTTCGAGTCGTTCGTCATGCCGCTCGTCATCATGGCCACCATCCCGCTGGCCATGGCAGGAGTCGGTCCCGCGCTTGTCATCGCCGGCATCGGACTCGACTCCGGTTCGGTGTTGGGACTAGTCGTACTGTTCGGTACCGTAGTCAACAACGCGATACTGCTGTACGAGGCGAGTTCTGCAAAGTCGGCAGCGGGCGCGCGTTCTACCACGGCGGCTTACGCGGGCTCCTCGGATCGGGTGCGCCCAGTGCTCGCGACGACTCTCACGACAGTGCTTGCCCTCCTTCCGATATGCCTGTCGCCGACCGGAGCGGCCCAGCGCTCGATGTCGGTGGCTCTGCTCGGCGGCCTCGTCGCCTCAACCGCACTGACACTATTCATTTCCCCGATCGTTTTCGCGTCGGTGGGTAGACGGCCATGACAAGGACCGGTTGGTACGGGCGACCCGTCGCGGCCGCTTGCGTGACGCTGGCCTGCCTCGCCGCTTCGGTCGCCATCCTTGAGAACTCAGAGTTCGGACCGAGGGAATCATCATGCCGCTCGGTTTTCACCGTCACCATCAGGCACCATGGTGTGGACGCCCGCGAAATGGAGCGTTCCATCGCGATACCGCTCGAAGACGCGTTGTCGGCGATTCCAGGCTCAAGCGGCACTTCCAGCGTCAGCGAATACGGGATGACAAGGGTTGTCGTCAGATTTGCCCAAGGCGCTGATGGCGGCGACGCGTACGAAGCGGTAAGCGACGCAACCCGGCGAATCCATGACCGTCTGCCTCGATCCGTGCAGCGGCCGGAGATACATTCCCGGAGCGAAGGACGGAGCCCTGTCTGGGTGGCAGCCATCATGTCTGATGGCTGCCCCGAGGATTCGCTCGGCCAAGTCCTCGAACGATCGGTAAAGCCGGCCCTGGAAAAACTGGCAGGAGCGGGAGATGTCGAGCTGGCGGGCTCGGGGCCCCCGGAACTCGTGGTAGAGGTCGACGAGGCAGCCGCGGCCTCGCTTGGCGTCAGCCTCCGGGACGTCGCCCTGTACCTTGCGGAATCGGACCTTCTTGCGCCGGCGGGCTCGCTCCGATTGTCAGGGAAAGCCATGAACATTGTGGCTGGTACTCGCCTCCCGTCGACGGATTCCATGAGTCACGCGTTCGTGGCTTCGGCTTCGGGAAAGCCTGTGCCGCTCGGGGCATTCTGTCGATTTACCGAACGCGAGCGCAAGCCGGAAGCGCTTTCACGAGTCGATGGAAAGCCGGCGGTAACGATGGCGGTGAGCCCGGGCGGCGGAGCCAACCTTCCGGCTTTGTCCCGGGAAATAGCCAGGGAATCAGCGGTCCTGTCTTCAAGATACGGGATCAGTTTCAACATACTGTCGGATACGGGAGCCGATGTCGCGGAGTCGTTCCGGTCAACGCTTATGGCCACCTTGCAGGGCGTTGCAGCCGTAGCGGTGGCCTCAGCGCTACTGGTCGGTGCAAATGTATCGAACGCATGGAAGCTGCGGCTTGTCGCGGTAGGCGCGGTGCCAGCCATCCTCGTCATGGCCGCGGCATCTCTGGCATCGTTCGGACTTGGTTTCGACAGGCATGTGCTCGCGGGACTGGCCGTAGGCCTGGGTTCCGCGGTCGATTCCGTGCTGCTTGCATCCGAGCGGCTCGGGGGCTCGGGTACCGTCGACGCCGGCAGGATCGCCATGCGCACTCTCGCGCCTTCGCTCACGTCCGGGCTTGCCACGACGCTGGTCGTGCTTGTCCCGCTCGCCGGTCTGGACTTCCTCTCGGAAGGACTTGCCAGGATCGCCGGCGCGATCTCCGCGGTGTGCGTCGTCTCATGGCTCGCGACGATACTGCTTATGCCGCCGCTGGTCCTGGGCGGCGACTCTTCACCTGCGCAGTCCTCCAGGCGGTTCCCGCGGCCAGCCAGGCGGCTCCTCGCGGTCAACGCTAAAATATGCGCTGAAAAACCCGGCATCCCGATCGCCGCGGCTGCCGCCCTTGGCGTCGCCGGGATAATCGCGTTGGTCGCCTCTCCGATCGACACGAGCCTTGGCGTGGACGAAAACGCCGTGTACGCGCATGTCGAGTTCGAACCGGGTTCTGCCATCGACAGCGTCGACGGACGGCTGGCTGACTATGCTGTCGCGCTGCTGTCGCGGGAAGGCGTGACAAGTGTGCAAACCACGGCAAGGAAAGAGGCGGGTTCGGTTCTCGCGACCTTCGAGCGGCTCGCCACCAACCGCGACCTGGTAGTCGAGGCGGCGAGGAGCCTTGGGGTTCCCGGTGGCTTTGTCTGGGTCCCCGAGCCGTCCGCAGGGGAGCGCTCCTGGTCGCTGTCGGTCTACGGTGACGACGACGCCGAATGTCGCCGTCTGGCGATAGAAGCTTCCGCCGAGGTCTCCCGCCTGCCGTTCGTCATCGATACGGTGCTCAACTTCAAGGACGGAGCTCCGGGCATCGAGTTGCGTCCCGACCGTGAACGCTCGGCGGCGATGGGGATCGGCTTTTCAGGGGTTGCGGAATCCTTGAGGCGCTCCGTATACGGACCGGTCGCGTACAAGCGTTTGAACGGGGGAGTCGAGACCGATGTCAGGGTGACCGCGCTCCGGAAATCGGACCCTGTCGTCGCCGACGTCCTTTCAACCCTGGTGATGTCAACGGCAGGTCCGGTACGGATCGGTGCCTTCATGACGATGCATCGTCGGAGGGACGCGTCGAGCATACAGCGCCAGGACAGGCGTCGCGTCGCCTCCTTCACGATGCGATCACGCCAGGTCGATCCGCGGACCGCACGCGACGCTGTCACCGAAGCGATGGCGGATCTGGAATTGCCCGCCGGATATTCTGTGGAGTTCGACAGGGATGCCATGGAGGCAGCGGAACGGCTGGCAGGAGTGGGCTTCACGTTCATCATCGCCGTTGCCCTCGCCTATATGGCCACAGCCGCGGTAACCGAGTCGTTCGGCGCTCCGTTGCTGGTCATGTCAATTTTACCCCCATCACTGGCAGTCCCCGCTCTGATCCTCGCCGTTGCTGGCGTGCCTGTCGATGCCGCCTCCGCCTGCGCGTTCGTCGCGGTTTCAGGCATGGCGGTCAACGCGTCGGTGCTCGTCGTTGAAGAACGGCGCTCACGGCTTGACGGCAACAAGAGGGCCTCGGCTTCCGAGTTGTACGCCATCACCAGGGCGCGCGTCGGGTCTCTCGCGGCCACCTGCGGCACGACCGTCGCGGGCGCCCTGCCGTTTCTTTTCCTGCACGACTCCGGAGGCGCCCTTGTACGGTCCCTTGCCTTCGTGGCCGCCACCGGCACGGCGGCATCCTTTTTCATGGCGCTCTCGGTGATCCCCGCGCTGGCGAGGGCTGCTCCCCGGCTTTTCGAAAGCTTTCAGTATTCCGATTCCAGCCCCAAGAAAGGAACAGAACTATGAAGAGATTGCAGCTTGCAGCCGCTTCGTGCCTCGTTGCCGCCATTTTCCCCATATCCTACCTCGGAGCCGACGAAGCGCCGGTGCGGGGTTTCGACAGATCGGCATACGAGTATTCGTTTGCCATCGCCGAGCGCGAGTATGATCCGGAGCGTTGGCTCCGTGAGGCCCAGGAGGGCACCTCGTCGGCGATCACCCGGTGGGAGCATGAAGCCGCCGCCTTGTACTCCGATCCTGGATCTCTTGGCGCCGCGGGGCTCGAGCTGGCATCATGGACCGAAGCCGACCTGGCGCGCCGTTTCTCCGCCTGGCTCCGCGACAGGTTTTTTGGCCGGGAGGCGGCGAGGCTGCGGGACATCGTGGCCGCGGGAACTGCCGCGGCGAATGCGCAGTATCTGTACTCGAGCGATCCGGGCGGCTTGATCCAGTATGACGAGACGGGTGATCCCCGCTATGTCATGAACTCCGATGGAGTCTCGCTCGACGATGACCTGGCCGCGTGGGGTGCCACGTCGAGAGGGACCGTGGAAAATGCGCTCAGATCCTATGGCTCGGGCCTCGCGGCCTTGAGGCCAGAACTCCTGTCGTACGTTCCAGCGAGCCGGCGCCCGCTCTACGCGGATGCTTTCGACGAGGCGGCTGCGGCTGCCGGCCAGAAGGCCGCAGTCGAACTTGATGCCATCGTTGCCAGGGAGGAGCGCCTTTTCGTCGCCCGAAGGACTTCGGACGTATGGAGCCTCAGGAACAAAAGCGAAGCCGAGGCCGCCAGCGCCATCGCGTCGGCCATCGTCCGGGAGACAGGCGCTGAATGCGAAGCCGGCATGGCCGCATTGAACGCCAGGATCGTCTCCGCCACGGCGGGTACGGGTGACCTCGCGGTGGCAGGCGCTGATTGGCTCGAGTCATTCCGGCAACAATTCGATCGGGGCCTGTCCGAGTGGCGGGGGGCGGAGGAACGTTTCATGGCGAGGCGCCTCGAATGGGAACGAGACGCTGCCAGGGCGTTCGACGCGGGCCAGGAGGCCTGGGCCCTCGCCTATGCCCGGCTCGAGGAGGAGCGCCGTGCATGGGAAGTCAAGGCCGCCGTATTGCTCCGGAGCGGCGAACAGGCTTTCGCCCGGGCAAGCGAAACACTGGAGGCGGGCATAGCGCAGGCCAAGGCTGAATTCGAGCGCGATGCCGCCGAGAGAAGCGCCGCGAGCGCCGAAAGGGCGGAAGCCTGGGTTGACGTCTACCTGCAGTCGGGAGAGGCCGCCGCGAGCGCAAAAGAAGGCGCTTCGTATTGGCTGTCGCAGCTGGGAAGCAATGTACCGGCTTTCGGTTCCGAATCTCTCGACTCCTGGCTCGCCCGAGAGATTTCCAGGCCCGGGATCAGCGCAGACCGTTCCAGGAATATCGAGCTGGCCGGCGATTGCCTTGAAATGTACAGGGACTACTCCGCCAAGGCCAAAGAGGCGCGCGAACGGCTGATAGCCGCTTTCGACATGGCGATCGGCCCTGGTGCCGGAAGTCTCCGCGATGTCCTGGAGGAAGGTGCCTCGAGCGAAGATTTCAACCTCGATGCGTACCAGGTGGAACTCCTTCGCGCCAGGGCTGTCGAAGGATACTGGCAGAAACGGGTGGCCATCGCCCGGGCGGTGCTCGATTATGCCACCGACTGCAGTTCGGGCAGGGCTACCGCTGGCGACAACATCCGCAGGCTCGGCGAAGCGGCTTCTGCCTTCGACGCAGCTCTGGAGCGGTACAGATCCGCCCAGGGTGCGCTTGAATACGCCGGCACGGAGCTTGGCGGCCAGAGCGATGCCATGGAAGCGGCAAAGGCGGCCCTTTCCGCTTCCGGCGAACGGCTCGAGGAAGCCAATGAGGAGTACTCCGTGCTGATGGCCGCTCTGGTCACCGGAGGCGACGCCGGATTCATCAAGGATGAACTGTACGCCCGCTATCGCGAGCTCATCATTGAAAGCGGCTTGTCGACAGTCGATGGTGCTCCGAGCGAGGCAAGCCTGCTTGCCGTCTTTTTCGGGAAAGCCCGCGAGCTCGAACGGGCGGAGTCAATGAAGCGATCGGGTGATGCCATGCGCGGAGCGGTCGATGGCACCGATGGCGAGCCCAGCCTGTCCAGGCTCGTGCGGGTCGCCGAGGCGATAGTCATACCGTCTGATATTTCCGCCGCTCCCCTCGATGTCGGGGCGTACGGTATCGATCAATCAGACCCGGCGTACGCGATGATAGCGGCGTTGCTCGAAGAGATGAGTTCCAGGATTAACGGGGACAGTGGCCATGACGAAGCGGTGCGTTCGGCGTACCAGGCGCTGGCAGCGATGGCTGCCCGAGGCGCCCTGGCGCGGGCGAGGTCGGCGCTCGGAGCAAGGTTGGACGGTCTGGCTCTTCTGGGAGCGAGTTCGGCGAGCCAGTGGTATGCCGAGCGGTCCGGAAACGACGTTGTTCAGGCAGGAATAGGAGAAATGCTCGAGTCACGCATGGCCGCTTCGAAACGCGTGTTGTTCGAAGCGCGGACGCGCCTTGAACTGGAGGCGGTACAGCTTCTCCTTGGCGCCATGCCGACCGAAGACGCGAGCGCCGAAGCGCAGTCCCTGGCCGCATCGCTTGCCGGGCTCGAAGCCTTCGGCGACAGGATGGCAGCCGAGGCGGCCGCCCATTCTCTGCAGAGCCTCCTGGACGTGATCAATGCCTGCCGCAGTTCTGGGGACGACGAGCTGGCCTCCTCGCTCGGCGAGCTCGGAGAAGATGATCCCGCCGTGGCGCTGTTCAACGAGGGACGGGGGTTTTTCTGCAAAGCCGGCTGCGACGTGGCGACGCTCTACCTCGCCGATCTCGTCGAGGCTATCGAGACGGCGCGCGGCAGGTATTTCGCCTACCTGCAATACGGACCGTCATCGGCTGCCCTGGACAGTGATCGGCGCTCCGCCGCATTGAGCGTGCTTGAAGGCGCTCTGTCGTCGACAGGACTCGAAGCCGGCTTCGACCTGCCGGGACACGAAGGCTCAAACGCGATGCTTTTTGGCCCCGGAATCGACACCGCCATGGTCATCGCGGGCATCTCGACCGCCGCGGACGAAGCCGCCTCCGGTTCTCCTCCATGGGTGGCCCGTGAACTGGAGAAATGGAAAGAATCGATCCTTGTCTGGGTTGCCGCGAGGAGCCTTTGGACAGGAAGTCCGGCGCCGCAGTCGAGCGACGTGTACCGCGGCAGGCTCGAAGCGGATCGTGAACTATACGCGAATCTCGCGGCCAGCCTCTCCGGGCTTGACGTAGATCGACTCGATCAATGGATGGTCGACGCCGCTTTCAGGGAAGCGGAATCCCTTCTCGAAGAAACGCGGTTGGACACCGCGCTCCTTTCCTATTCGCTCGTGTACGAGCAAGCGGCCAGGGAAGCCGCGGGTGCTGCCGAGGCCGGCAGGATGCACTGGAGGGAGTACCTGCTGTGCGACGCGCTGTGCGACACGATTGCGGGATCGGCGGCGGGAGACAGCTTACCCTTGGCTCTTCCCGTCGGCGATCCGGAAGGCATTGTCGGCGATGTTCCGAGGTCCGCATCCAACTGGGCGGAAGGTGCGCTGGCCGACGCCTTCGAGGAGGCTATCAGGGCTTCAGCCGCCCTCGAGACCGCTTTCACGAACTGGACGCCTTCCGAGCCGGACATGCAACTGGTCGACTTGACGAAAAAATACATGGACGCTCCGTTGACGCCCTTCGACCCGGGTGACGCGATCCAGGTGCCGGCCAGGTTGGCAAGCGGGTATCTGGAGGCTCGAGACGACTATGCCCTGCCTGGCCGCAGGAGGACAGAGGCCCGGGCTGCCGTGGCGAGGCTCGGTTCGGCATACGCCATCGCGGCGGATACGGCAGCGCTGGAGGCGAGGCTGTCGGAACTGCACGGCGATATAGAGAACGCGCGACTGGATCACGATGGAGCCATGGATGCCTACCGCGAATCTGGCGTGGCGTTCGAGGCAGCTGGCATCGCCTATGATGCGGCATACACAAGCGCCAAGTCGCTGTTCACGAAACTCGAGGAAGCGCGGACTACCTTCGAGACTGAGGACGCCATCCGTCGCTGGGCAGGTACCGCTTATCTGTCATCGTCGGAAGATGATGCATCGGCGACAACCGGCTCAAGCTACAGGAGTCCAGCGGCTGAACTGGCGTACGCCGAGTCGTCGCAGTCACGTGCGGGCGCGGCGTTGGCAGCCCTCTTGAGGCTTTACAGCGAAGAAGACGAGGCTCGCCCCTACGCCGATCCTGAATACGAGGCGGCGTATGAGGAATACCGGCAGGACTACCGTCGCTTGATGCTCGTGCAAAAGGCAGCTGAATCCCTGGAAGGAGCGTACAGGCAGGAGTACGAGGCGAACGTCAAGGCGTACGGCGCGTACCAGGAGGCGTACGGGCGCATCGAGACGGGACTGCTCGATGAGGCCTTCAAGCCATTCCTGGGCATCGACGCGGCAGGCCGCCTGAGGCTCGCGTACGGCGTTGACTATTCGTTTGCAGGCGCGGCGGAACCGTCCGCCATCGTGGAATATTTCAGCGCGTCATCCGTCGAGTCGACGAGCGAGCGGCACCCTTCCACGGCATTCCGCCGTAATCTCGACGCCCTCTCGGCATGGATGAGCGAAAAAAAATTCTCGGAGAGCAAGGCCCGACAATGGGGGCTGGCTCGCGATTTCGTCATCGGGAGCCTTGCAGCCGGCAATTCCGACTTTGCCGCTCTTGTCGACGGGGCGCAGACGGCGGTGGGCGACGATCTTCTGGGCGGCCACCGGTTTGTGCTCCTTGGGAAGACACTCTCCGAAATACTATCTGATTATCGATCTACCGGTTTGCATGCCGGACAGGTGAACGCCCTGGATTCCATGGATGGCGAGGAACGCGTCTGGTTCGACTCGTACATGGCGCTCGTCCTCTCCGGCGCCATCGTCGAACCGGTCGCAGGGGACGGATCCGGGAACGAAACGTACGACGCCTTTTCGTACTGGTCACGGCGGGCCGAATACGAGAAGCTGGAAACAGTGGCCGCCAGGGAACTCAAAACCTGCGAAACGGGCATCAAAGCCAGCGCCGCCTCGTACGCCGGATTCATCGCGGCGGCGGCCGTCGCGGGCGCCCTGTTTTTCACTGCCTGGCTGGTGCCCGGATTGCTTGCGGCGGCTGGCGTGGCATACGCCGCCGTCATAGGATTCAGCCTGACGATGAACGGCATAAACGCGACCCGCTCCGTCTACTCAGCCGAGATGCTCGACGTGGCCAGGCAGACGAGCGCCAACGTTCCCCTGATGACCGAGGCGATGACCGGATCGGTCCGGGCAAAGAACGAGTATCTCGCCTCGTGTGCCCGGCTGGAGATTATCGAAGGGACAGAGGCCGGCGAATCAACTATTGACCTGTCATCCATTCGTTCTGCGCTCGTGATGGCAGGAGAGCTTGACGAAGAGGAGATTGCGGAGATCCTCGAGCTGTACTCGGAATTTACAGCGGAACCAGACAGGACGCCGTCGACTGCTCATGGCGCCTTGGCTGATATGGCCGGCGGCCTTGGATCATTGACGATAGATTCGCTCGGGCACTCAGAGATGATCTACAGCGAAGGAGAGGCTGCAAGGCTCGAGTCCGAGGCCCGCTACCGGATTGTATACGAAGGTTTCATTGACGGCTCTGCAGAAACCGCGGAGCTTGAAGCCGCAGCTCTCTCGGCCTTCGGACCGACCGCAGCCTCCGGCATAAAGCACGTTTCCAACCTTGCTGCCGTGCTCGAAGATAACGGAGCGATGCAATCGTATGCGGTTTCCATAAATCGTGCTACGGTAGCCCGCTTGCTCGCTGAGCGGTCTGTTCGTGAAGCAGAATGGGAGGTGCTACGACGGGAACTATACGAGCGCGCGAATACATGGCGCGAGGCAGGCGCTCTCATCCTTGCCCGAGGCCGGGCGGATTTCGAGTCAGGCTTCGGCATGATACGGCGACGCGCGGAGGCCTGGAACAGGCGGTTCGCCGACGAGTACGAGACGCGCCGGGCGGCCTGGGATTTCTCGTACGCCCGCTCTCTCGATGACAAGCTGTCGTGGACGGCACGCGCGACGGAAGCCGCGAACGAGGCCTCGACAGGCGCTATTCTCGCCCTCGTGGGAGCCGATGCCCAGGCCTCTGCCAGGGAACTGGATACCGTCCATGTTTCTGCCGTCGACTTTGCCGACGGCGCTTCCGCTGCCTATGACGACGCGCTGTCCAAAGCCGGGATATTCGGCATGTCGTCAGCATTCGAGACGCAGCTGGCTTCGGCTTCCGCGCTTCATGGAGAGCCGCGATCGGGCCTCGCGGGTGCGGCTTCGTGGGATTCGGCCGGCATTCTGGCTGCCGCGGCTGATTTCTCGGAGCGGTCAAGTAAAAGGCTTGCCGGAATGCAGTCGAGGATCATGGCGGCGCAGGTCCGCGAAGTCGCCTGCGCCGCGGTAGCCGGGCTCGACGACAGCATTCGAAGCGCCAACGAGAGTTTCAGCGGCACCATGAACGACCTGTTCGTTGCCAAGGGCAGGTGGCAAAAAGAAGGCGGCCGCTACGTCAAGGACATCGTCGTGCATTCTACGGTCACCAGGCCCTACATCACCGAGCGTGCCAGCGTGGCAGCCTACGCATATTTCGCGTTGAGCGCATGGAACCTCCAGACGGACCTGTCGGAAGGCACCCTTGCCGGGCTGGATCCCGGCGGCATCCGGACCCTGATAGCCAAGGCCCAGCATGAAGTCGCGAGCAAGAGCGACGAGGTATTCGGCACAGCCCGGGAGAATGCCGCAGCGGCCATGGTTCCGGAGGACCGCACCAGAACCTTCTACCGCATGAAGAAGACTCCAAAGACGATGACCCGAACCGTGACTCGGCATGACCGCGACGGAGACGACCACGAAACGCAGGAGACGTACATCGTCTTTGTCGATGAGCTCGACATGGAAAACCCCATCGTCAAGACAGTGTCTCCAGGCTTTTTCGGTCGCCACATCGGTTACGACCCGACGATGAACGACGATGCCGATCCGGCTGGAGGCCAGGCGTCGCTTTTTCTCGACCCCGGCTCGGGTGAGCTCGGACGCTTGGTGGCAACGTACATATATTGGTCGATGAAGGAAGGCGAGGGCTGGTCGGAAGCTAACAAGGCCTTCTATGAAAAAGACCTGTGGGATGACAGGGGTGGCTGGTTCAAGGCGCCGAGCATCCGTGGCATCGCCGACATCGGTGTGACTATTGCAGCCGGGGCGCTCTCAGGGGGCGCGGCTTTGCCGGCCCTGCTCGGGGCTGCCGCGATCAACCTTTCCGACGATGCTGTCTTCGGAGCGCTCGACATCGCCGGCGGTTACATGAGCTGGGAAGAAGCCGGACTCGAGTTCGGCAAATCCCTGTCCGGGTCGGCGATAAACATCATGAGCGCCGGCGTATTCAACGGTTACGGAGGCAACGCACGCGGGTTCTTTTCAAACGGCTTGTCGGCGGGGCTGGACGGCGCAGGCGGTATGAATGAGGGAGTCGGACGTACGATGCTCTCTGGGATGAAA
>CAZNXK010000065.1:0-18513 GCA_964576835.1 uncultured Treponemataceae bacterium
CTCTTCTTGACGGCATTGATGAAAGGGTCCCACATATCCATGGTTATGCTCTGCACAGCTCCGTTCAGCTGTAAATTACCACTTCTTGTTCGCTATTGCGAACCAGCGCTCTTGCGATCTTTGACTACGGGAAGAATCGGGGACGGGTGTTTCATGTAAGGCTGTTGGACCGGGCAACATCCCTGTTTAGGCTTGGCGACCGGGTCTGTAGTCATGAAGTCTTCTCCATAGCGGACGACTCACTGGTTTCCGCTACCGTATCGTCCCACGGCAGGCATGGATGAGGCTCTGATCTGTTAGCGAGAAGACGCTGTTCCCTGGCCAGGAGAAGGCGCTGACGGTATTCGGCCTCGTCGAATACTTTGCCCTGGTAAGCCTCATCGGGAGCCAAGCCGCGCAAGGCATAATGCGGGCGGGCATTGTAGTCCATAACCGCGCTCGCTACCGCATCATGAAGATGCTCGAGGTCGGGGATGGGTTTTCTGAAAAGATACCGATACTTGAGGATCTTGTTGACGGCTTCTATCATCGAGTTCGAGAACGAGACGTCGACGCGGGCTATGAGCTTCTTGACGGGAACGGAAGCGAGGTACGCCTCGACATGCCGGTTGTTGTTCTCCGACCCTCCGTCGACGATCAGCGAGACGCATTCTTGAGGCGCCTGGGCCAGTTGAGAGAAGGCGGAGCGGAGTAGCTCCGTCGTACGAATACCGGAGACGTCGGCGGAAGCTTTCCATGCGATGATCCTGCGGGAGAAGCTATCGAGGAGAATCTGGACGTAGGCTTTGAGGTTGTTCGCCGTCGTGACGACGGTGACGTCCAGATGCCAGGCCTGGTTCGGCCGTTGCGCGGTGACGCTCCCGCGTTTTCTTGATTTCTTCCTGACGCCATGCAAGCCGTCAAGGCCCAGACGTTTGACGTAGTGGAGGATGGTCGCGACATTTGCTGACAATCGGCCGGAATGGACGAGGCTCCAGGCGATGGACGAGAGCGGCCAACGGGCGAAGGTCGGATCCGAGAAAGCCGCCTTGATTGTCCTGACTTCCTTCGACGTAAGCTGGTTGGGATACGACCGGCGGCATAGCGACAGCAGGGACGAGCGGCAGTCGGCCGTGCGCCTGGACCAAGACGATAAACGTGAGCGGCTGAGTCCCAGCATCGACAGGATCCTGTCGCGGGGGAGCGTCCCTGACAGTCGCCGCACGAGCGCCACGACCTTGCGCCTGCATTCTGGCGACTTGACCCGTCCGATCGAGTCGAACGTGGTACCGATCGATCTGACGAGGTGGGCGACCCTGATGATCGCGGACGCCACGGCGAGGGCGGCCTTGCAGGACGCTATCTCCCGCAGGAGCGTGGCATGCGCTAGAACCTGGGAATACTCGGCCCCGACGCAGGACGAATGGTCGCGCGAGCGGAACCCATGTAGCGTGGACCTTGGGATGGCTCTGCATAGATCGAGCGGCAGGCACCCCGCATGGGCCGCGATCTTGATATCGGTATGGTACCTACGACGGACATGGCTTTGCATACTATGATCCCAGTTGCATCTGTGATGATTACGGATGAACGTGTGAAGCATAGCGGAAGCTGTGGGAAAGCGCGAGGGATAGGAGCGGAAAGCCCGGACGGATCGTCGTCTCCAGGACGACGATCCGGAGGACTTGGAGCCTCAGCGCGAGCCGGCGAGCGCGCGGCCCGACGGCGTCATACGATTGTGATTATCGACGCGCATGGACGCGCGTCCACGATCAGGCCCATCCAGAGGATGGGTGCGTCATGGATGACGAGCCGACGCGCCCAAGAGTGATAGCGGCTTGCCGTAGATATACCAGGGTGACGCGGGCCTCTTCAGCGCGCCGCTCATCGGGGGTCCCCATGCCAGGGGCGGACTTACGCGCCCAAGTCATGCTAAGGTAGCGGTCCGCGCCGGATTCCCGGGTACTGCCTCTCCGACGCTGACCATCACTATTATGCGAGGCCTGTGTGGATGCGATAATCTTGACAGATGAGATGAAGGCGGCCATCGCCCTGCTTGAGGACGAGAAAGAGCGCTTAATCTGGATTTCCGGTAGGGCCGGCACGGGAAAGTCGACCTTCCTTCAGTACCTTAAAGGGGAAATCCGGCCGCGCGACACCGTTTATCTCGCTCCTACCGCCGTGGCTGCCCTCACCATAGGCGGGCAGACAATCCATAGCTTTTTCTGGATCGACCCCAATGAAAAGGCCTATTTTGATACCAGGCTCGATCCGGACAGGGAAGGTCGGCTGTACCCCCTCCTCGCCATGGTCGAGACGATAGTCGTCGACGAGATATCGATGGTCCGCGCCGACCTCCTCGACGAGATGGACCGCCGGATGAGGAAGGCGAAGAGCCAGCCACGCCTTCCCTTCGGAGGTGCGCGTCTGGTGCTTTTCGGCGATGCCTACCAGCTTCCGCCCGTCGAGCCCGATCCCTTCAACCCCGCGGGGGAACTCTTCGCGAGGCTCTACAAGAGCCCCTTTTTCTTCTCGTCGAAGGTCCTCCGCACGAGGGCGCGCACGATACGGCACGTGGAATTCACCCGGGTCTTCCGCCATGTTGAAACGGACTTCCTTTACACGCTCGATCGCTGCCGTTCCGGCGTCGTGACCGAAGCGGACCTCGACCTCCTCCAGTCCAGGGTCCTCCCCGAAGGCAAGAAACCGCCGGCTGACCACATCGTCCTGACGGCCAAAAAGGACGAAGCCCAACGCCTCAACCGCTACCGCATCGACGCCTTGCCAGGCCCGGGCCGAAACTATGCCGCCTCCTCCTCGGGACGCTTCGCGAACGCGCTCAACGACGAGGATCTGCCCGCTCCTCGCGAGCTTGCGCTGAAGGTCGGCACCCGCGTCATGTTCACGGCCAACGGACCCGGAAGCCGATGGGCCAACGGAGGCCTGGCGACGGTAGCCGGACTCGAGGATGAGCGTGTCACGCTCCATGATGAAACGGGAGAGTTTTGCGTGGGGCCCCATGTCTGGAGAAAGTCGCGCTTCACGCTTTGTTCCGGCCGGCTTGCTGAAGAGGCAGTAGACGAATACAGGCAATACCCCTTCGTGCCCGGATGGGCCATCACCATTCACCGCGCGCAGGGACGGACCCTGGAAAAGGTCTTCGTCGACCTATCGAGGGGAGCCTTCGCGGCCGGCCAGGCCTATGTAGCGATATCTCGCGTCACGAGACTCGATGGGCTCCTTCTCCGCGCTCGCCCCCGCGCCCGCGACTTCTTCGTCAACGAGCGGGTGACTGACTTCCTCGAGTACATCAAGGCCGGCGCGGAAACGGACCGGTAGGCAGGCGTAGCGTGCACCGGATCATCAACTTGATACAGATTGAGCAATCGACCATTGCCCGGGACCTTGAGCGAACGAAGCCGTACTGTCAGAACAAGTACGCAACCGCTACCGCGGCCTTCGGGATAGTCGCTACCAGGGAAAAACCGCCAGCGGACTCGAGCTCCCTCGTGGAGATGAAAAGAGGATACAGCAGGCCTGACAGCAGCACGTGCTCACCGAGCCGGTGGTTGAATCCGACCCTGAGCCCGACGTCGATGTATTGCGCATAACTGATGTCTCCCAGGTATGATCCTGCTTCAACGCCGACGGAAACCGTGGAAGAATCGCCGCCCGCGCGGAACAGGTATGCCAGATGCCCTCCGTACAGCAGATCTCCCAATGCGTCTGTGGCATCGTCGTACAGGTGCACCGTGGCCTTCAATCCCGCTTCGAAGGTGCGCGAATAGAACAGAACTCCAGCAAACGAGTCACTGGACATCTGTATGCCAAACCTGGCTCCGCCGTCTTCCTCGTCCGCATGAAGGGCCGTGCCAAGAGCTGTGATAAGGATGAAAGCCAAAACGGGAATAAGCAGGTTTTTCATGGCGGCTCCTTGTGTTGTTAATATATATGTACTACTATCACGGCCATGTCAAGGAAAAACATCCAGGGGATGCACAGTGATTGACAGGAAAAACAATAGTCGCCCGCTCAGGTATCCACGGTATCGCCTCCGATCAAGATGACATCTATCTTGACTCAGAGGGGCCATGCCTCCTTTGATCCTCCTTCAAGAAGGTCGTTCCCGCCATATTCATCCCTGCTGGGCTCATTATGCAGTTTCGGGAGAGATGGCATAATGTCGTGGGCTGCGACGGTTAAAGCTTGACAAGCGATAATGCGAGCGCGAAACTGACAGTGTGCGGCGTTGCCGGATATAGAAACCTAAAGTGCTGTTCCTGTCGTTCCGGGAGGGTGATATGAACGCAAAAGACCTATTGGATGTCAAAGGAAGAAAAGTCCACAGCATTAGCGAAAATGCGACAATTCTCGAGGCAGTATCCGAATTGACGAAAAATAAAATAGGACTTTTGATTATCAAGAACCCGGCGGGTGATATTTCCGGTGTGCTTTCGGAACGTGATATCGTCGAGAAAGTAATTTACTTTAAAAAAGATACATCCGTTGAAAAGGTCAAATCCGTAATGACGCCCAGAGAAAAACTATTGATATCTTCAGAATCGGATTCGGTTCAAAGTATCATGAACACCATGACCAAAAGCAAAATAAGGCATGTTCTCGTTTTCAATGGAAAAGAAATGTCCGGCATAATATCCATCGGCGATGTCGTCAAGAGCATGCTGGAAGAAAAAGAATTTGAGATAAAAACATTGACAGACTATATTTCCGGAAAATATCCAGTCTGACTGTCTGCCTGTCATTGCTGGCGCCTCAGGCATGGCCTCCTGGCAAGCACGAATCCCTGTCCGTCCCGCTAGGGCTTCCTGTAGATGTTCAGCCCGATCTTGACTTCTTCCTTGTCCGGGACGGACACATTGCCCTCGGTGGAGGCGATGATCTGGCTCTTACCCGAGGAGGAGAGGCCGTACTGCTTCGAGATGTCTACGGTGATGGTCAGGATGCTGCCAGAAAGCTTCATGTCGACGTTCTTCATGGGGTAGCTCTTTTAAGGAAGATGATTGATAGTGAGTATACCATCGAGAACGGAAATGAACAGGGGAGACGCTTGAAGAAGTGTGACGAATCGTACTGCCTGGTTCTGAGTGGAGGCGGCGCCAAGGGGGTGTACCACATCGGCGCATGGAAGGCTCTCAAGGAGCTGGGCATCAGCGTGGACGCGTTCGTCGGCAACTCCATAGGGGCTATCATCGCCGGCTTTCTGGCCCAGGGAGCGGACGAGGAACTCGAGAGGATCGGCCGCGACATCGGTCTGGATTTCATCCTCGCGATGCCCAGGGAGCTCGTCAAGGATGGCGAGTTCAGGCTGGATGAAGGCTCCTTCAAGGCTTTCATGGAGTTCAACCTGAGTGTCCTGTCGAGGAAGTCGCTTGATACCAGCCCGCTCAGGAGGCATCTTACGGAATACCTCGACGAGTCGAAAATCAGGAGCGGGGGGAAAGACCTCGGGCTGGTCACGATCAACGCCACCGACATGAAACCGGTTGAGATATTCATCGACGACATGCCCGAAGGAACGCTGCTTGACTACCTCCTGGCGAGCTCCGCCTTTCCTGGTTTCGACAGCCCAGTGATCGGAGGCAAGAAGTACGTCGATGGCGGATTATTCAACAACATCCCCTGTTCGATGGCGCAGCGACGTGGTTACCGGAACATCATCGTGATCGACATTTCCGGTGTCGGCATCAAACACAAGCTGGAGATCGAGGGATACCGGATCGTCTACATCAAGAACTCCATTGACATGGGAGGTGCCCTCGACTTCAATCGTGATTTTCTCGACCGCTACTCGATGCTCGGCTACCTTGATACGATGAGGACGTTCGGCCGTCTGGGCGGCTACTATTATTTCTTCGAGCAGGATGGCGCGCTAGAGGATCGCTGGAAGCGGCGCTTCCTCGTGAAACTGGCGAGCGGAGACCTCGCGGACCCGCTCGGTACCGTCTCCGATGGAGGTGACGCGGATGCCGGTACGCTCGTCAGGCGCGTCTTTCCGGACTACGCCCGGTTCGACAGGCGCTGGCTGATGGTATTCGCTGACTGCGCCGCGCTCTGCCTCGGACTCGAGCGGATCAGGTCATGGACCTACCCGGATGTCATGGTAGCCATCATTGCCGCGGTCCGGGTCGTGGAGAAGGATCTGGAGAATCTGGCCGCCGATGGCGTCGGCGAGCTCAGGCGCATCCTGGTACAGGAGATCAAGGACAGGACGTCGCACAGGCTCCCGTATTACCAGTACCTGTTCGTCTCCAGACACCTGACGGGGAAGTCGCGCAGCCTGACGACCCGACTGCTTTTCAGGCTGAATCCAGAACTGGCCGCGGCGATACTGTTCATTGCCGCCCTGAACATCCCTGAGGAACGGTAGCGTAATATAGTTCCGCCTTACGTGATGAATGTGTAAACGCCATCCCAGTCGGCCAGCGATACCATCCCGGCCGCTTTGGCCTTGACGAGGTCGGCGCACCGCGACCTGTAATAATCGAGGACCGGATCCGCCGACAATCCTTCCATATGGCTGTGCGGGCCGGCCTTGTCCATCAACTCGCAATACAACAGTTCGGCCTGGGCAAAATCGGCCCGCTTGTACATCCTGTATGCTTCGTCGTACACGGCCCTGTTGGCGTTTTTCAGATCCTTGTATCGGTCGGGTTCGTGGTCGAACAGCTCGAAAATGTCTGTCGACTCCTTCCTGCCCTTTACCTTTATGCTGTCGATGTAGCGGAAAGTGTTCGGCGAAAATTGTTCGGATTCGGGGCATATCGACGTGAGGATGTCCAGTCCGTATATCTTGGTCAGGGCTTCGAGCCTCGACGACACGTTGACGATGTCGCCTATGAGGGTAAAATCCATCTTGTTGCGCGAACCGATATTGCCGACTATCACCGGTCCGAACGATACGCCTATTCCCACCTGGATCGGGCTCAGTTTGTAGCCCAGCCGTTCGACGTTGTACGCCTGCAGCGTCCTTCTCATGTTCACCGAGCAGCGAAGCGCCCTCTCGCTGCTGGCGAAACTGGCCATGATGCAGTCGCCGATGAGTTTGTCTATCTCCCCGTCGTGCTCCTGGATTACCTGGTTCATCCTGCTGAAGAAGGAGTTGAGAAAGCCGACCACGTCTATCGTCTTCATCGTCTCGGAGAGGGAAGTAAACCGTCGAATGTCGCAGAAGAGTATCGCGTTGTCTTTTTCCTCCGGCTGGAATTTGGTGGGGTCCATGCCCTGCGCGATTATGGAGACGAGCGATTTCTTCGTGTACACTTCCGTCGTTACGAGCATCTTTCGTATCCTGTCGCGCTCCTCCTCGGTGACGATGAGGAGATTGTTCTGGAGGCTGACGAGCGAAATGCCCGCAACGCTGCCGAGCGCCACGAGAACGAGGGAGGTGGCCAGATTCTGTATCTGGAGCAGGTTTATGGTCCAGCCGTATGAAGGGAGAATATCCAGCAGCCAGAGCGCCAGGATTCCCGCAATGTCGAGGGCAGATATCGCGAATAGTTGCCAGCGCCCGGTATTGATGAGGCTCGCTACGATGAGCAGGACCAGCCCGAGTGCCGCGAAAACGTACGTCTCGTACGCGTTCACGTAGGCGTCGAACTTGATGGCGCCCCACATGATCGCGAACAGGGTGAACAGATAAACGTTGCTGGCTGTCCTGAGCCGGCCTTTCCGCAGAAGCATGATGATCCAGATCGATACGCCTACCATGAGGAAGCAGAACGCCGATGCCACGAGCGCGCCGGTGGCGAGCATCACGATGCCCAGGAGGAAGGCGATGGCGCCTGTCCAGGCGTCGATATTGAGGAGGATTTCCGCTTTCTTCTGCGTCCTCAGGTCCACATCGCCGAAAGCTTTCATCAACGAAAGGAATCGCATCGTTTTGGCTCCTCCTGGCGGAAATTGACTTATGGTTTTCCTGTCTTGAACTTGGCAAGCACGGGCGGGACGATGAGCAGCATCGCCGCGGCGGTGACCCAGAAGGGAGCCACCGGAGCGACGCCTTTCCAGAGCATCGCGCCGAGCCACGGGGCGGGCAGGGCGACGAAGCCGTTGCTCGTCGACAGGAAGCCGAAGGCTATCCCGCGCAGGTTTTCCGGGACGGATTTAGAGATGAGGCTCTGGTAGGCCGGAGAAAGCATGCCCACCGCTGCGCCGAACACGATGAAGCTCGCTCCGGCGGCCCAGGGCGTCGGAACGAGCAACAAGAGGACGAAGGAAGCGAAAGCGGTCAGGTATCCGGCGGCTATGGCATAGCGTTCGCCGTGCCGGTCGGCGAGGTGGCCCGCGGGAATCATCACGAGCATGCTGGCTCCGCCGAAGAGGGCGTTCAGGAGTCCGATGGACGCGATGTCTATGCCGCGGCGCTCCTGCAGGAATACCGGCAGCAGGTTGCCGGACAGACCCATTGCGATGTCGCGCACGCCGTCCGAGATGATGAGCCAGGTGATCAGGCCGCCGGACAGAGCAAGGCCCACCATGGTCATGAAGGAAACTCCGAAGTCCTTGATTGATACGGGGCCCGAAGACGGCGCGGAACGGCCGTGCGTCCTGGCCATTGACAACCGTATGGCAGTGGCCGCGAAGTAGAGGCCGGAGGCCGTGAGGATGAGGCCTTTCCATCCGAAAGCCTTGACCGCGAACCCTCCGGCCAGGGGCCCGACGACGGCCACGACCTGGTATATCGTCTGGCTGACGGCAAAGACCTTGGCCCGGTTCTTCTCGTCGGATTGCTCCGCTATGAACGCGTCGAAGCTCGGAGCGACGAAGGCGAACGCTATTGCTCCCACGGCCTGCCCGACGAGGAGCCAGCCCCAGTTCGGCGCAAGGATGATGCCTACCCAGCCGAGCGCTCCGCCTATCGAGCCTATCGCTATCGAGCGCAGCCTGCCGATGCGGTCGCTTATCCAGCCGCCGGCTATCTGAAGCGCCAACGGAACGATCATCGACAGCGAGAAGAACAGGCCGATATCGGAAACGCTTGCGTTCAGGTCGCGCAGGTACAGAGGCAGCAGCGGAAAGAACATCTGCCCCCCGATGTTTGCCAGGATCATCGCGAGGAGGAAGACGCGGAGGAGCGGGGTAATGAGTCGAGCCTTCGGCGTGGCTATCGATGGTTGTATTGCCGCGGTCACTGATTCCTGTTCGATTTGCATTGCCAGAGGATACCGTGCCAAGCCTGGTCTTGCAAGGATTGTGACCCGGCGATCCTGCATCCGTTCTACAACTCCAGAGTCGTATTCGTCTCGGATCCGGGCCTGGCCGACGCCATGGCATTTCCAGCCGCCGACGATATACTTATAGTCGGTTTGATCGACGCGTCCCGCGCAGGCTTTGGTGTTCAGGATACGTCGGATTCCGGGAGGCTCCGCAATGGAAATTTCCGTTCACAAGGCATTCGCTTTCGCCGCGTCGATTGTCATGCTGGCGTTGCCGGTCGCCGCGCAGTACCGCACGGTCGATCCGCCTTCGACCTACGGCACGCTGTCACTGCGGGACATTGACACAGGCTACGTCATTCCGGAGCTCTATCCCGGCGGCGGCGACTCGTGGGACTCGTGGTCGTCGTCGTTCCTCAAGGCCGACGGGCAGGCGCCCAAAAAACCGGCCGCGACCGGCGACGAAGACACGGACATCGAGAACGAGAGCGACTTCTCCGAGCGCTACGCCGCCTGGGCCGCGATGTACTCGGCCCAGAGCGTGATGGATGGCGACCCCGCTACGGCATGGGCGGAAGGAGCAAAGGGGCCCGGTGTAGGAGAGGTCGTGGTGGCCAGGATACCTGAGCCGGAGGGCATTGGCATCATGCCGGGCTTCCAGCGGAGCGCCGATCTGTTCGCCAGGAACGCGAGACCCCGCAAGGTGCGGGTATGGTTGCTCGCCGCTAGCCGGATGGATGTTGGGCAATACGAGAATTACTACTACGACGTAAAGGCTCTGGCATTCCATGACATCGAGCTGGCTGACGCCATGGGTTGGCAGGCGCTGCCGTTGCCTGCCGCGGCCGCTCCGCCCACGACGATGTCGGGCGGTTACGAAGGCGAACCGTTTACCGACTGGTTCGTGGCCGTTCGCGTGCTGAGCGTGTACCCGGGCAGCCGCTGGGAAGACTGCTGCATCTCCGAGATCGGGCCTGCGCCGTAGCGGTTCCTCGGGGCCTCAGTGGCCCAGAGAGAAGCGGATGCCTCCGGCTACCCTCGAGCCGGTAGACACGTAGTCCATGCCGCCGAACAGGAGATCCTGCTCCAGACCGATGAACAGTTCCATGTACTGGTGCACCCGCAGCGATCCCTCGATGCCAAGGTAAGGGCCAAGGCGGAACGAGTCGGGGTTACGGGTGAACACCGGTTCGAGGCCGACCGAGCAATGGAATCCGACGGGCTGGGCGCCGAAGGAAAAGCGGACGCCGCCCTGGAAAGGGAAGGCCATGAAGGCGCTGTCCGCCGCCGGCTTGACCGCGTAGGCCGCCCTGGCCTCGAACGAGAGCCCTTCCTGCAGCGGTACGACGAGTCCGAGGCTCGTTTCGAGCGAAGTTTGGGAGTACTCGAAAAAGTTCGCGCCTATCGATACACCGTAGGTCGTCGACTGCGCGAAGCTCCTGGCGCAGAGCGACAACAGGAGAACCGCGGTTGCCAGACTATATTTCTTCATAATGAACCTCCGCCCAACTGCGGTATTCTATCACCAGGCGAGGGCTTTGGACACGGCTTCCTTCACCCCCTGGTTCGTTCGACCCAGTTGCGCATCGAGGGCCGGGAGCGGTCCGGCCCCGACCGCTCCCAGGCGGGTTGCCGCTTCGTCATCGAGGGGCTTAATCGATTTTCGTCTCCGTTTCGGCGGCTTTTTTCTCCTCGGTCGCGGAAATCTTCTCGTCAAGCTTGCTCTTTTCCTTCTCGAGCCTGGTCATCTGCCGCTTGAGACCGGAGAACTGTACCGAGCGTTTGAAGACGGACGGGGCCATCATCAGCACGCCCAGGAGTATTCCTATAGTGAGCGTAAGGATGAGGACCAGCGACAGCGATCCCGAAGCGGACCAGGAAAAGAAGGTGATGGCCACCTGGACGCTGTTCTGGAGCGCGAATATGACGGCGACGATGGCGACGAGCAGTACGAGTACCAGGAATACGATTTTCATGACGTCTCCTTGCTGTGCGCGTTATGGTGAACCAGGCGCTGCCGGCTTGATGCCGAAGACCCGGAGGCTTTCTGTCTTGCCTTTGAGCCGTATCCTGCCCAGCGCATTGAACCGCCGCTGGTTTTCCGTGCCGAGCCTCGAGAATACCGCCTCCGAAATGACGCATGGCGTCTTGATTGTCTTGCATGCGGATTCCAGCCTCGAGGCCACGTTGACGGCATCGCCTATGACGGTGAAGTTTTTACGCTCGTCGCTGCCTATGTCTCCTATGACAGTCGTGCCGAAATGGATGCCGACGCCGAAGTCGGCGATGGCGGGGAAACCTTTTCCCGAGAGCTCGGCGCGCAGTTCGGGGATGGATTCGCGCATTTCAGCGAAGCAGTCGACAGCGTTGTCACAGGCCGATGCAGTGCCGCTGACGGCATTGCGGGAGCCGGCATGCTCCAGACCGAAGATGGCCATGACCGCGTCGCCGATGAATTTGTCGACAATGCCGCCGTGCTTGCGTATCGTCGCCGTCCATCTGCTGAAATAGGTGTTGAGCATGCCGGTTATGGCCTGGGCGTCATTTGCCTCGCTTAAGCCCGTAAAGTTCCTGATGTCCGCAAAAAGTATGCACAGATCGGCGTTCTGCGACTTGGCTTCGCTTCCGGCTATTATGCGGTCGCGGATGTCCTGATCGACGTATTGACCGAACAGCGCGTTGATCCGCTCCTTGAGCCTCAGCGTGTCGGCCCGCCCGAGGCCGATGGAGACGGCGAGCAGCGAACCGCCGAGCAGTATGTAGATATGGGTCGGATCCGATAGGAAGACAGGAAACCAGGCGCCGATGGCCTGGATGGTCAGTTCGGACTGCAAGTTTGGCGCGCTTTTCATAGCCTGGGAGGCGATGATGTCCTGGACGGTACGCGTGGTGTCGAAATAGAAGTAGAGCAGGAGAAAGCAGCCGACATTGGTGGCGGTCAGGATGAATTCGAGCGCGATGCGCGCTCGCTGGCTTTTGGTCGTCAGGATGAATGCCTGGAAGGCCCCCGTCGCGGCGCTGAATATCCAGAACCATATATGGGCCGCGTTCAGGATGAAGTCCCATCCTTCGCGGCCCTCCATCAGCGTATAGATGAACGGCGCGATGAGCGAACCAAGGAACCGGATGGCCGGGTTTTTGCCGAAGAGGACGAGGATGACAGTCTGTACCAGCAGGAATCCCAGCAACGCGACATGACCCGCATTGTTCCAGAACAGCATTCCTGACTGGCTGAAGTTCATGAGTATGTAGAACAGGGCGAATTGCCCCGAAGCCAGAAGCAGCTCTCTGACCATCCGCTGTAAAAAAGAGCCGGGATTTGATGCTTGCATGTTGGTACCTTCCTGCAGTCCGACAAGTATCGCCTATCGAAGAGGAAACGTCGAGCCTGACGTCAGTAGCTGTGCAGGCCTTTGAGGAGGAAATTTGCGCCGATGAAGGTAAAAACCGTGAACATGAAACCGACGATCGAAAAAATGGCTGTTACCTTGCCACGGGTTTTCTTGATGAGACGAATGTGGAGGTACTCGGTATAGACCAGCCAGGTGACGAAGGCGCTCGTCTCTTTCGGGTCCCAGCCCCAATATCTTCCCCAGGCGTTGTACGCCCAGATCGCGCCGAATATCAATCCTCCGGTAGTGAACAGCAGATATCCTATCAGGATTGTCTTGTATGTAAGCGCGTCCGCGGATGCCTTTTTTGCTTCATCGTTCGAAACCAGATAATAGAGAGACGCCAGGAATGATACGGTGAAAAAGGCTTCTCCGAAGAAGGCGAAAAGGATATGCATGATGAGCCAGTTCGATCGCAAGGCCGGAACGGGAGCCTGCGCATCGGAAGCGATCAGCGGGGATGAAGATAGTGCCAGAAGGATTATGGCGATCAGGGTTCCGCCTGTCATGATGAATGGCAACGCCTTATTGCCATATTTGAAACGATAGAGTACAAGCACGATGATTACCAGCTCGGCGAATAGTACCAGAGCCTCACAGGTCGAGGTGATCGCGATGAAATCTATGGAGATGCTTCGCGCAATGGTCGTGGCGGTCAGGAGCACGAGCACGATCAGCAGGGCATACTGCGAGAGCGGATCGGGCGCCTTCTCGTTTTTGACAACGAACAGTATCTGTACTGCGAGTATTGCCAGTAACAGGAAAAATGCCATGGTAGCCATCATGTCCTCTCGCCGATGAGTTTTTTTCGGACTGTCTCTGCCAGTCCTGCCGCCAGGATGAAAACCGAGATGAATACGATGCCGGCGCCTGGATCCTTGACGTAATTGAAACCCGTCATCATTCTCGTCGACATAGCAAGGAGGCGGTACGAACCAATACTATCGCCTGTCTTCGCGGAGTGAACCATGCGCTTGCCCGAGAATTGCTCGAACCTGGCGTACTCGATCCCGGCTTCCGACCCGTTCCCGAGGAACCTGTACAAGTCATCTCCGAGATCGACGATGGAGCCTTCCTCCAGCCGGATTTCCTTTCCGCTGCCTGAAACGAGCGATGCCGAATCAGACGGCGTGTAATCGACCTGGTATAGCCTTCCATTTCCGAGCTTTGCCGGCCTGTTTACCTCTATCGTATAGTTTTCCGGGAATTCATCGCCTCTGGCAATTCCAACCGACGATGTCCATTCCTTCGTCCTCCCATCGTCGTACAGCGAGTACTTGGAGTCCATGAGACTGATCGAGTATCCTCCGGAGAAGCGGCCGGAGTCGCCGCTGGACAGATATACCAGCTCCTCCGAGCGCAAGGCGAGTGACAGATAGGCACCGACTATCAGAAGAAGAAGTGAAAGGTGGATGATGTCAGGGCCATGGCTCTTGTTGCCGGACTTGTATTCATTCCGGAGCCTTGTTGCCGAACAAACAAGAAGATTCACGAAAAGCAGCGATACGGTAATCAGCGTCGCCGCTGAGGTGGCGCAATCGTCGATTCCGCTCGCCAGGATCAGGGTGGCTACCGGAAACGGGTACTTTTCAGCATAGAAACTTTTCTGTCTGCCCTGGGGTATTGCCGTTCCCAGAACAGAAAGCAACCCGGTCATGACGATCAATACCGCCGCAAGCCGGGTTGATCTGAAAAATGCATGAAGCGATCGCATGATGGATCTCATCGCGTGTCCCGACTCAGGCCCGGACGAATGATCCGGGCTTGAGCCCGATGCGGGTCCTATTTGAACCTCAGATTATAGGCCTTGCCAACCAAGCCATCCGGAGTTGCGTGGGCGATGCTCGTATTGTTGAATACGGCGACCGAGAAGTCATAGGTTTTCTTGAGGTCGCCGAACTGGATGTCGTCGTCACTGCTAGTGACGAGCTTGCGGCGCATCTCGAGGTTCCAGGTCTTGGTCGACTCGTCGAAGTACTCGAAGGCATCCACGTCTCCCCTGGATCCGGTCGCGGTACGAACTCCCTTGATGCTCGGGATGAGCAGTTTTGATCCCAAGGCAAAGTCCTCTTTGACCAGTACGGTGCCGTCTTCGTCGATGAGATTCCTGTCCTTGTCCATGCCGGTAATCTTGCGGGCTCTCGGTTCGCCGTCCACGATATAGAAATAGGATTCTTCCCTCGGGATCCAGAACATAGGCAATGTCATTTCCGCGCCATCGATCTTCAGCTTTTGCGTGTTGTTGGAAAACGGCTCGTTTCCCGCATCCGATTTCCTGCCGTTGAAGCTGGTTCCCCCCGCGCTCTCATCGACATACGTGACCCAGGTATCGTCGAGCTGATGGACGGGTCCGGTCCTGATCAGCTTCCAATGCCATAGATCCATCCTCTCGTCAGGCGAGTTCGTATGCTTGTAGGCCTTGTGGCAGAAGATGGTTCCGCCCTTGATGGCGAAATCAGCGGAATTCATGTTCCAGAGTATGGCGAACTTGTCTTCATACGCGGGCGCTGTGTAGGCATCGGGCTTCTTGTTGGGTTTCTGCATCCACTTCCCGGCCGCGTCGTTGTAATACCAGCTCTCCCTGTCCCGAGAGGCTTCCTGATCGCCTGTCCATTGGGCGAATACGTAAAGGTCGGATTCAAAGGTAATCGCCCTCAGCGTAACATTGTACTTCTTGCCACGGAACATGGGAGCGAAGAATTCGTAGTCGGCCACTTCCACCGGAATCTCGATGCTTTTCGCCAGCTGCCACAGGTCATCGAGCTTTCCGTCCATTGCGGGGGCGTTCTTGGCTCGGCTGGCTACCAGTTCTGTGCCCGATGATTTTTCACCCGCACATCCCAAAAACGCCAAGCCCGCGGCCATAGCCAGGGTTGACACGACCATACGCGACTTCATCTTCATCCTGTACCTCCTAGTGTCTTCGTTCGCGTTCAGAACTTGTCGAAATAGATGTTTTCCTCGCTTACGCCTTTCTGGATCAAGGTTTTTATGCAGACGTCGATCATGACGGGCGGACCGCACAGATACGCCTCGCATTCGGATGCATCGGTCAATTTATCGGTAATTTCCTGGTTGATGAAACCGGTAGCGAATACGTATCCGGCGGGATACTTGATTATTTCCTGGACCTCGGAGAGAGCCGGATAGAATTTGAAGTTGTCGTACGACTGTGTCATTGAAATGAATTTTTCATAATCGTACATGTCGTCAATGGTCCGCGCGCCGTAGTACAGTTCCACTTTTCGGCCGCCGGGGTCGTGAGCGACTTCGTCTATGATGGATTTCATCGGCGCCAGACCGACACCGCCAGCCACGCATATTACCTTGCGCGAATTCTTCCTGAGGTAGAAGTCGCCGTATGGTCCGAAGAATGTGAGAATCTCGCCTTCTTTCATGGCATGCAGATAGGTGGAACATATGCCGTTGGGTACGTTCTTGACTTCGAGCGCGATTTCTGCCTTTTGCCCCCTCAAGGAAGCGATGGAATAGGCGCGTGTCTCCCCGGGGATCGGTTCGATCACGACGTATTGACCGCTTTTAAAGTCGATCTCTTTCGGTTCCAGCAGGTCGATGCTGAACCTCTTTATGTCGTGAGTCATCGATTCGATTTTTGTCACCTTGCCTTTGAATTCCTTCACCGACAGGTATTCTTCTGGAATGGCGATTTTCATGTCGCTGCGGATTTTTGTCTGGCAGCCAAGACGCTGGCCTTTCTGGATATCCTTGTATGCCAGGATGGCTTCCTCGATGGACAGAGGATCGGTCAGGCCTTCGAGCACGGTGATTCTGCAAAATCCGCAGGTGCCCTTGCCTCCGCATGCGGACGGCAGGAATATCTTGTTCTGCGCCAGCGCGGCGACTAGTGTCTGTCCACCATGGACCGTGATGGCTTCGCCGTTGTTGATGACTATGGAATAATCGGCGTAGACGGCAATGTACCTTTTGACCAGGATGAGCAACGCGAGGATGGTGACGGTCAATCCATTCATCACCAGCAACGAGCGCAAAAGGATCACTGAAAAAGCCATGTTTCACTCCATGGTCCCGCGGAGGGGGACTATACTGACAATATGCCGGAGAACCCGAAGAAACTGAGCGCCATGAATCCGGCCAGGATCACGGTAATGCCCGCATCCCCCAGCAACTCAGGAGGGTCGGAAAGGACCAGGAACTTCCTGAGTCCGGCAAGCGATACGATGGCGAACCACCATCCCATGCCTGAACCAATGGAATATGCGACCACGCCGAAAAAGGCATACTCCTTGAGGATCATGAAAAGCGAAACGCCCAGTATTGCGCAATTGACCGTTATCAGCGGCAGGAATATGCCGAATGCGGCGTACATCAACGGCAGGAAACGCTCCACCAGCAGCTCAAGCAGCTGGACAATGCCGGCGATGACGACAATGAATACCAGGAAAGACAGATACTCGAGCTTCAGAGGAACGAGGATCGTCGCGTAGATCGCATAATTCGCGACTGCCGTGATGGCCATCACATACGTCACCGCCATGCCCATGCCGGAAGCGGCCTTCATGTTCTTGGAAATCGCTATGAAGGGACACATTCCGAGGAAGTAGGTAAGGGCGATGTTGTTGGTCAATAACGACGCTAAAAAAATCATTGCTATCTGCTTCATTTGCAGGCCTGCGCTTTGTTGGGGGCGTGTTTGCCGCGGGGGTTGATGAAGTGCTTTTGAATGTAATGAGCCAGCAGGATATAAAATCCCAATATGAAGAATGCGCCTGCGGGACCCATCAAGAGACCCCAGCCTTGCCAGGACTCTCCCAGGATATTCAGGCCAAAGAGCGAACCCGATCCGAGAAGTTCCCTGATCGTAGCCAGGACCATGATAGACATCAGGTACCCGAGGCCCGTGCCCATCGCGTCGAGTATCGAGTGAAATGGTGGATGCTTGATGGCGAAAGCCTCGGCCCTGCCCATGAGGAGGCAATTCGTTATTATCAGGCCGACGTACGGACCCAGAGCCTTGCTGACGACGGGCAGATATATCTTGAGGATGAAATCCACGAGTATCACGAAGGTGGAAATGATGAGCATGAAGGCTATCATCCGTACCTTCTCGGGTATGATGTTACGCATCAGGGAGATTATCGCCGAACTGATGATCAGCACGGCCGTTACTGATATGCCCATGACGAAGGCATTGGCGAGGCTCGTGGTGACGGCCAACGCCGAACAGATGGCGAGAACCATCCCGAACGTGGCGTTGTTGTACCAAAACGACTCGATGAAATATGAATATCCTTTTGAACCGGTTATCTTGCCCATGGTCTGTTCTCCTTGCCGCCAGCTTATCGGAGTCTGTCGAGCGCGCCGTTGACGATGGCCATTACTGCAGAGCTGGTCCTGGACGCTCCGGTGATCGCGTCAACCTCTCCGGTGTCTCCCTTCTTCTCCTTTACGACCTTTATTCCCTTCGAAACGTCGAGATCCCTGAACTGGTCCTGGAACCATGCCTCTTCGATACGACCGCCGAGACCCGGCGTCTCGCCGTGTGCCAGCACTTTCAATTCCTTCATTACCTGTTTGTCGGTATCGATGAGCATGTAGATCTCTATGATGCTCCATAACCCGTTGCCTGAGGTGATGATGGCCGTTCTGCCAGGCTTGCCGTTGTAATGGTAGTAGGTTGCTTTCTTCTGCTGTTCAACGCGCACCGATCGATCGAACTCCGAAGCGAATGACTGTTCCGCGAACGGGACGGAGAAAGCGCGAAGGATATCCATGCGCAGCATTTTTTCTTTCTGCGCCAGCGCGGTGTTGTAGGCGGCATTGCCGGCAGCCAACAGGGAAACACAAACCGTTGTCAGGACAACCATGAAAAATGACATCCTGAATTCTTCGCTTGGCTTTCTCATTTTCCGTTCCTCGCCTTTATGGCCAAGGTCAAGGCAGGTTCGTCATACAAGGGGCTGAACGAATAGTTGAAGGCGGCCGCG
>CAZNXK010000066.1:0-18256 GCA_964576835.1 uncultured Treponemataceae bacterium
GCATCGTAGAACTCCAGAACGTCCGCAAAGTCTATCCGCTTGGCAAATTGCAGGTGGAGGCCGTCAAGGGCGTGTCATTCTGCATTGAAAAAGGCGATTTCATCTCGATCGCGGGTCCGTCTGGCTCGGGCAAGACGACGATACTCAACATGATTGGACTCGTCGACCAACCGACAACCGGAGAAGTCCTCCTCGACGGCAGGCCGACTTCCAGCCTCAAGGACGCCGAGCTGACCTGCCTCAGGCACGAGACGCTGGGCTTCATTTTCCAGTCTTTCAACCTGATACCCGTGCTCAACGTGTGGGAAAACATCGAGTTTCCCCTCCTGCTCGGCAAGACCCGTGTCGGCAAGGAAGAAAAAAAGGAATGGATAGACCACCTCATCGAGGAAGTGGGACTGTCGGACTGGCGGAAACATAAGCCCAACGAGCTGTCCGGCGGGCAGCGCCAGCGCGTCGCCATTGCCCGCGCCCTGGTCACCCGTCCCCAGATAGTGCTTGCCGACGAGCCGACCGCCAACCTGGACAGCGCGACCGGGGAACAGATACTCGATTTGATGAAGAAGATAAACCGGGAGCTCGAGACGACCTTCATATTCAGCACGCATGACGCGCGAATCGTCGACACCGCCGATCACATCATCAGGCTGCGCGACGGCCTCGTGACCGAGAACCGCCGCCGCGACGAGGATGCCTCCACCGCTTGCGCCAGCGTGGCCGGAGCCTCCAGCCAAGCGGGAGCGTGACAATGCCCGTAACGCTGCGCATGGCGTTCCGCAACCTGGTCGAACACAAAGCCAAAAGCCTCATCATCGGTACGCTGCTGGCTCTTGGCATGCTCATCATGGTGCTGGGCACCTCGTTCCTCGACGCCTCGAAACGAGGCATACAGAAATCCTTCACCGAAAACTATACCGGAGACGTCATCATCACCGGCATCGCCGACGGGCCGGTATCGCTGTTCGGAGTCCAGTCCCCCGGCGGGCTGGAAGAGACGCCGGTCATCCCCGAATACGAAAAAGTACTTGCCCACGCGACATCCCTTGCCGGAGTCAAAGCCGCTTCCGGCATGGCCTCGGGCTTCGCGCTGGCTTCGGACGAGAGCGGCCTCGAGGCGCAGGGTGTAGCCGTGGCGGCTCATGGCGATGACAACACCGACGAAGACGACGACATGATGTCGGCTGTAATGATGCTTTTCGGCGTCGACGCGGACAACTACTGGAAACTGTTCACCACGATAGAAATAGTCGACGGCACCTTAATCGGACAGGGGGAGCAGGGGCTGATGGTGGCCGAGGACAGGCTCACGAAGCTGTCCAAATACCTAAAAAAAGATATTGCCGTCGGCGACGAGATACTGATACAGGGGATAGGAGCGACCGGCATCAGGCTCAGGTCGGTCAGGCTGGTCGGCACCTTCAGGCGGATATCAGAAGGAGCGGGACCCGAGCAGCTGACCTACATAGACATCGACACGCTGAGGGTCCTGGCCGGCATGACCGTAGGGGCTTCGGAGAACATCGAGCTTGGAGCCAGGCAGACGGGCATGCTCGCCGTCGACGACCTTGACTCTCTTTTCGGGGAAAGCGCCTTCGATTCCATCGATTCGGCCGCCCCGGCGACGGCGGGGGCTCCGCTGACCGAGGCAGGTATAGCCGGCCTGCTCGGCGACACGAGTTCACGCGAGCGGCTCAACACCGCCGATTCTGGCGCCTGGCACTCGATATTGTTGCGCCTCGACGACCCCGCCCGGGCCAAGGCCATGGTCACCGGGCTCAACGCCTGGTTTGCCTCCGAAGGACTGGCCGCCGCCGCCGGCGACTGGCAGAAAGCCGCGGGGCCCTACGCCCAGTCCGTGGACGTCCTGCGCATCGTGTTCACGGTCGCCATCGTGATCCTGGCCGTCGTCGCCATCATCATCATCATGAACACCATGGTGGTTTCGGTGATAGAGCGCACCGCCGAGATAGGCATGATGAGGGCTCTCGGGGCCGCCAAGGGTTTCGTCCGCAGGCTATTCGTGGCCGAGACAGTCACGCTCGCGGTCGTATTCGGCTTCGTCGGCATCGCCCTGGCATACGCCGCTTCGGCGCTCATCAACGGCTTCGGTTTCGAGGCTTCCAACCAGTTCCTCGAAATTCTGTTCGGGGGCAAGATCCTGCGGACGGTCGTCGACCCCTTTGCCCTGGTATGGTCTCTCGCAGCTGTCGTCGCCGTTGGCCTTCTTGCCCACTTCTATCCAGTGAGCGTGGCGCTCCGCATCCAGCCCGTCCGGGCGATGCAGTCATGAGGGAAAACACGTGAAAACCATAGCCAATATTGCGCTCAGGAACCTGAGCAGACAGAAGAAACGCAGCATACTGCTCGGCAGCGCCATCGCCTTCGGCGTGATGATAGTCACGCTCATCAACGGTTTCGCCGGCGCTTTCTCGGAGAACGTATCCGAGAATTTTTCCAACCTGATGGCCGGCCATATCTTCTTAAGCGGCTCCGAGAAGGAGGCGGGCGGCAAGGAACTGTCGGTGATACGCGACGACAGCGCACTGAGCGCGGCGGTCAAGGAATCCGGAGCTCCGGTCAGGTACATCACCAGGCGGTCCGCCTTCACGGGAACCCTCATCTTCGAAGGCAAGAAGATTCGGACCAACGTCGACGGCGCCCAGCTCGACAAGGAGACTTTCCTCCGGGAGCGGCTCCTGCTCAAGGCAGGCTCGTGGGATGCCATGACCGAAGCCGGGGCGCTGATACTGTCGGAGAAGATAGCGGCCAAGCTTAACGTCGATGTGGGCGACAGGATACTGGTGCAGATGCAGACAGTGACGGGCCAGAACAACGTCGGCGAGTTCACGCTCGCGGGCATAAGCTACGACGCAGGCATCTTCGGGCAGATGATGTCCTACGCGAACCTGGCGTACGTCAACGAGCTGCTCGGGCTCAGAGCCGGCGAGTACCAGACCATGGGACTCATGCTCGACGGCCTCAAGCGCACCGAGAAGTCGGCCACCGACATATACGCGGGTCTTTCAGGCTCGGTGCAGCTCTTTGCCCGCGGAGAGAAGGACGAAAACGGCGCCCAGACCCCGTTCCAGGCCCTCCTCAAGCAGCAGCAGAAGGAAAGCTGGGAGGGGGTCCGCTACCGGCTCTTCACCATCAACGAGGTGCTGTCGCAGGTGCAGCAGATAGTCGCGGCGCTCGACACGACGGCGGCCGTCATCCTCGTCGTCCTCTTCATAATCATCATGGTAGGCATCACCAACACCTTCCGCATGGTCATGTTCGAGCGCATCGGCGAGATAGGCACCATGAGGGCGCTCGGAGTCCAGCGGAGCGGCGTCAGGTCGATGTTCCTCCTGGAGGCGGTCTTCCTCGCACTGGGAGGCGCGGTCGCCGGCATAGTGCTTGCCCTGATGGCGATGGGCATAGTATCTCTCGTCGATTTCGGGATGAACAGCCCGGCCTTCATCCTCATGAAGAACGGCCACCTCTCGTTCTTCCTGCCGCCGCTCAAGGCGCTCGGCAACATACTCGTGATCGCGGCGCTGACCCTCGTGGCGGTGGCGAGCCCGGCCGGCAAGGCGGCGAGACTGACACCGGCCGAGGCGCTGCGCACTTCCAAATAAACCAACTTCACAGGAGAACATTCCGATGAAACATATGCTTCGCACAGCGGCCCTCGCGATAGTCATGGCATCCGTCAGCGCGGCTGGCGCCTTCGCGCAGGACCTGCCCAAAATCCTGGCCGAGCTCGACAGGCTCAACGATTTCTCCGGCGGCGACTTCGCCGCCATCTACACGATAGTCTCGCAGAAACCCGGCGAGAAGGACTCGGTCAGCCAGGTCCGCATGTTCAGGCGCGACGACAAAAAGCAGTTCACGCTCCTCGTCATCCTGCCGGAGGTCAACAAGGGCCAGGGCTACCTCCGAGAGGAAGACAACGTCTGGTTCTACGACCCGACCAGCCGCAAATTTTCGTTCTCCTCGATAAAGGAGAACATACAGAACTCGGAGGCCAAGAACTCCGACCTGACCCGCAAGAGCATCCTCGAGGACTACGACGTCGTCGGCTCCAGGGAAGGAACCGTCGGCAAGATTGCCGTCTGGATCATCGACCTCAAGGCCAAAACCAACGACGTATCCTACGAGCGCGTCGTTCTGCACGTCCGCAAGGACAAGACGATGCTGCTCAAGGAAGAGGATTTCAGCGTCTCGGGCCGCCTCATGCGGACCACCCTGTACCCCAAGTACGTCGAGATATCAGGCAGGCTCATGCCGTCGCAGCTCCTGATAATAGACGAGCTCAACCCCGGCGAGCGCAGCCAGCTGACGATGACCGAGCAGTCGCTCGCCGCCCTGCCCGACAAGGTCTTCAGCAAGGCCTTCCTCGAGCAGGTGAACAAGTGAGGGGCACGCGCTCCGCGGCGCTGGCGGCGACGTTCGCGGCCTTCGCCTTCGCCGTGCCGGCCGCAGCCCAGGACTCGTTTACCATAGACGAGGACGATCTCTTCGGCTCTGATGAGGATGTCGTCGAAGTGATCGCGGAATCCGCTGCCGGCTCGGCGGTCGACAGCCTTCTTGTCACCGATACGGTGCGAGTCGGCGGCAGCTTCTCAGGCGGAGCCACGGCCTCCTGGCAGTGGAACGACCCCTGGGCCGATGGCCTGGACCCGGCCTCTCCTGATTCCCGCGACCTCGTGCCAGCCCTGTCCGCCCTCGTATTCTTCGACGCGAGGCCCACATCGGACAGCCGATTCTACGGCTCGGTCAAGACAGCCTGGCCATTCACCGAGGCTGGGGATACCGAGGTCTTCGAGCTGTTCTCCGACTTCTCGCACGGCGACTCGCTGTATTTCCGCTTCGGCAAGCAGACGGTGAACTGGGGCGTCGGCTATTTCTTCTCGCCTGCCAACATCATGAACCTCGACCAGATCGACCCGACCGACCCCGGTGCCCAGCTCGAAGGCCCGGTGGCCTTGCGCGCCCTCTACCCCATCCCCGGCACCCAGCACAACTTCTGGGCCTACGCCGTCTTCGATCAGGCGACGATGAAACCGGAAGACACCGCCCTCGCGGTCAAGGCCGAGTTCGTCTACGGCGGCTGGGAGCTGGGAGCAGGCAGCTACTTCAAGCGCGGCGACCCGCTGCGCGGCATGCTGACCGCGATAGGCTCGGCGGGCCAGGCAAGCGTCTTCGGCGAGGCCACCCTGTCGCGGGGCTCGAGCAAGGAATGGGTAAGCGCTGTAACTACCACGCCGCCGTACGTCACGACGACAACCGACGACACGTCGCCGTTCTTCAAGGGCACCGCGGGCTTCCGCTACACCAACAGCGACGCCGACGTAACCGTGATGGGCCAGTACCTCTACGACGGCGAGGGCTACGCAAACGCCGACCGCGAGGCCAGGATTCAGGAGGCTCTCGACAACGAAGCTGTCATCAAAGCAGGTCTGCCCGCGCTGCTGGGAATCGCTGACCCTGACGCCGCCTTCTCGATGTTCCTCAAGGGCCTCATCTACGGCTCAGGCCGGCACTACGCGGCGCTGACATTCGTCAAGAACGAGTTCATCGCCGAAGACCTGAGTTTCTCGGCCTTCGTCATCGCCAACCTTTCGGACTTCTCGGGGTACCTGAAGCCTGCCTTGTCGTACAGGTTTTTTGACGGCCTTTCATTGTCGGTCTCGGCCATGGTCGCGCTCGGCTTCGACTCCGGCGAGTACGTGGTACTGAACGACGGCCGTGCCCTTGCCCTGTCGGTGGCCCTGACCCTCGGCTCAGGAGCCTTCTGACAGCCTGTCGGACTCTCATCCATGAGGACGGCAATCCGAATGATCGCGGCATAAAGTCCGACAGGCTCCTAGCGCGACTGCGATCTGTTCTTCGTATATACGTCGAACCAGACGGCGAGGAGGAGGACCAGGCCCTTGATCGTCTGCTGCCAGTCCACGCTGACGCCGACGATGGACATGCCGTTGTTGAGGACGGCCATCACGAATCCTCCGACGATTGTCCCGATCACCGTGCCGATGCCGCCCGAGGTCGAGGCGCCGCCTATGAAGCAGGCGCCGATGGCGTCCAGCTCGAAGCCGTTGCCCGCCTTGGGCGTGGCGGCGTTGAGCCTGCCGGCGACTATGAGGCCGGCGACGGCCGCGAGCACGCCCATGTTTACGTATACCCAGAACTTTACCTGATCGGTCTTTACTCCCGAGAGGCGCGCGGCCTTCTCGTTGCCGCCCAGGGCATAGATGTGGCGACCCGCAATCGTGCGTTGGGTGATGAAGGTATAGATGAGGATCAGGGCCACAAGGATGAGGAGGATGATTGGCAGGCCGTTGTAACCGGCGAACTTGTAGGTAAGCAGGTTGATCGCCGCTACGATGCCTATGATTTTGGCGACGTCGAGCCAGAGGGGGACAATCTCGAAGTGATACTTCATCTTGGCCCGGCGCGAGTAGATGATCATGATGGCCAGGACGACCGAGGCCAGGACGCCCGAGGCAAGTGCGATGATGTTGAGCTTGCCCCAACGAAGGTCCATCATGGGCAGGTAGCCTGCCGCCAGGGCCTGGAAGGACTTCTCGAAGGGCGACTTCGTCTGGCCCTGCAATATTGACATCGTGAGGCCGCGGAAGATAAGCATGCCGGCCAGAGTGACGATGAATGCCGGAATCTTGAGGAAGGCTATGAAATATCCCTGGAAGGCTCCCGCCGCGGCTCCGATGAGGAGGGCGATGAGCATCGCGTAGACGACGGGCATACCGAAGTCGACCATGAACACAGACGAGATGGCGCCGACGAAGCCCGCGACGGAGCCGACGGACAGGTCGATTCCCCCCGTGACGATGACGAGGAGCATGCCGATCGCCAGGATGAGGATGTAGCTGTTCTGCAGGACCAGATTCGTAATGTTCATCGGCTTGAACATGATCCCCTGGGTGAGTATCTGGAACAGGAGCATGATGAAGGCGAGGGCGATAACCATGCCGTAGTGGCGAATATTGTTCTTGAAGAGTCGACCTATCGTACTCATACTCGTGCTCCTCGCTTGTGGTTCATTATGCAGCCCATGATGCTCTCCTGTGAGGCATGCTCGCGATCGAGTTCGCCTGAAATCTCGCCCTCCGTCACGACGTAGATCCTGTCGCACATTCCCAGGAGCTCCGGCATCTCGGAAGATATCATGATAATCGATTTTCCCTCGGACGCCAGGCGATTGATTATCGTATATATTTCGTATTTGGCTCCGACGTCGATGCCGCGCGTGGGTTCGTCGAGGATCAGAATGTCGGGGCTGGCCATGATCCACTTGGATAGGACGACCTTCTGCTGGTTGCCGCCGGAGAGGCTCTCGACGACCTGGTCGATGCCGGTGCAACGGATCCGCATCTGCTGCTGCATGTCCGTGGCCGTCTGGTTCTCGATGCCGCGGTTGATCACCTGCCCCTTGCTTACCTTCGGGAGACTCGCGAGGGTTATGTTCGACATGATGTCCTCGATGATCACGAGGCCGAAGTTCTTGCGGTCCTCGGTGAGGTAGGCGATGCCGTGGCCTATCGACTCGCTCACCGAGTGAAGGTGGAGCTCGACGCCTTCCTTGAAGATCTTGCCCGAATGCCGCTTGCCGTAGGAGCGGCCAAAGAGGCTCATCGCGAGCTCTGTGCGGCCCGCGCCCATGAGCCCCGCCAGGCCGATTACCTCGCCGCGGCGCAGGTTGAGGGAGACGTTGCTGATCACCTGGCGGTCCTCGAACTGGGGATGGTAGACGTTCCAGTCCTCGACCTGGAATACGACCTCGCCGACCCTGGAAGAGCGCTTGGGAAAGCGGTCCACGATCTCGCGGCCGACCATGCTCTTTATGATGCGGTCCTGGTCTATCTGGTGCGACTCGTTGTCCAGGGTCTCGATGACCCTGCCGTCGCGGATGATCGTGATCGAGTCCGAGACGCGCGCGATCTCCTCGAGCTTGTGGGAGATGAGGATCGACGTAACGCCCTGCTTCTTGAGTTCGAGTAGAAGCAAGAGGAGCTTGTTCGACTCCTCGTCGTTGAGGGCGGCGGTGGGCTCGTCGAGGATGAGGAGCTTCACCTTCTTGGCAAGTGCCTTGGCTATCTCGACCAGCTGCTGCTTGCCGACGCCTATATCGGTAATGAGTATGTTCGGGTTTTCGTGGAGCCCCACCTTGGCGAGGAGTTCGCCCGCGGCGAAGGTCGTCTTGTGCCAGTTGATCACGCCGCCCTTGGCGCGCTCGTTGCCGAGGAAGATGTTCTCGGCGATCGAAAGGTAGGGAATGAGGGCGAGTTCCTGGTGGATGATGACGATCCCCAGCTTCTCGGTGTCGGCTATACCCTTGGAAAGACATTCAGAGCCTTCATAGTGGATGGAACCCGTATAGTCGCCGTACGGATAGACGCCGCTCAGGATTTTCATGAGGGTGGACTTGCCGGCGCCGTTCTCGCCCACGAGGGCGTGGATCTCGTCGCGGCTCACCTTGAGGCTGACGTCGTCGAGGGCCTTCACTCCTGTGAAGGTTTTTGTGATGTTCTTCATCTCCAGGATTGTGTCCGACATTGCTTGACCTTCTCTTTGCCTATGAACGCGGCCCTCCGTGCGCCAGGGTGCTCATGCGCCTTGGCGACGGATGGCCGCGATGCCCGCCATGCGGACGCGAAAAGCTTACTTGAGACCGATCTGGGCCGCGGTCCAGTAGCCGGAATCGACGAGGGCTTCCTTGATGTTCGTCTTGTCGACGGTGATGGGATCGCAGAGGTAGGACGGTATGATGTGGTGGCCGTTGTTGTAGGTCTTGACGTCGTTGGTCTCAGCGGGCATGCCGGATAGCACGGAGTCGACCATGTCGGCGGCGCGTTTAGCCAGCGTGCGGGTATCCTTGAACACGGTCGAGGTCTGCTCTCCGGCGAGGATTGACTTGACCGAGGGGATCTCCGCATCCTGGCCGGTCACGATGGGGAGTGGCTTCTTCGCGGTGCCGTAGCCCACGGACTTGAGAGCCGAGAGGATGCCGATCGAGAGGCCGTCGTAGGGGGAGAGGACCGCGTCGACGCGGGCGTCGGTGTACTTGGAGGTGAGGATGTCGTCCATGCGCTTCTGGGCCACGGCGCCGTCCCAGCGGAGGGTGGCGACCTTGGCAAATTCGGTCTGGCCGGAGCGTACCCTGAGCACGCCGGACTTGATGTAGGGGTCGAGCATCGACATGGCGCCGTTAAAGAAGTATCCGGCGTTCGTGTCGTCGGGAGAGCCAGCGAAGAGCTCGATGTTGAAAGGGCCCTTCTTGCCCTTGTCGAGGCCGAGGGCCTTGACGATGTAGCCGCCCTGGAGGACGCCGACCTTGTAGTTGTCGAAGGTGGCATAGTAGGAAACCCAGGGGCTGTTGATGATCAGGCGATCGTAGGAGATGATCCAGACGCCGGCCGCGTGAGCCTTCTCGAGGACGTTGAAAAGGGCGGCGCCGTCGATGGCGGCGATCACGAGGACGCTGTCGCCTTTGGTGATCATGTTCTCGACCTGGGCTACCTGAGCGGGAATGTCGTCCTCGGCGTACTGGAGGTCGACCTTGTAGCCGCGAGCCTCGAGGATCTTCTTCATGTTTCCGCCGTCGGCGATCCAGCGGGACGAGGACTGGGTGGGCATCGCGATTCCGACTGTCTTCTGGGCGAAGAGGCTCGTCCCCATTATAAGGGAAGCCGCGGAAGCGAGGAGAATGGTCTTGGCGAGACGATTCATGCTTGAACGCTCCTTGAGTGGGATAGAACGGGGAAACACCCCGTCTCGATGCAAACGATCACCATTTGATCAATCATGTATTTATACGATCGTTTAGTTTCGTTTGCTTTCGAATGCTATCATGGGTTTTCTTTCCCGTCAAACGAAAAACTTGGACATCGCATCTAATAGCCTCTACAATGCCCACATTATGTTTGCAGTCGAGCGGATCAACATCCTGAAAAGCTACCTCCGCGAGCGAGGCAAGCTCGACGTCCATTCGATGAGCGAGCTGCTCAGCGTCTCCGAAGTCACCGTGCGCCGCGACCTCGAGAAGCTCGAGGCCGCGGGCTTCCTCAGCAGGATGCACGGAGGCGCGATCATCAAGGACGAAGAGCAGCCCCCGTCCTTCCTCTCCCCCGACGTAAACCCGGAATTCGCCAAGGAAGAGTCGGACCGGGAAGAAATCGCCAGAGTCGCCTTCCTGATGATCAAGGACAACGATGTCCTCATGCTTATGAACGGCCCGATCGCCTTCCGCCTGGCCCGCAAGCTAGCGCAGAGGGCCAACGTGACTGTCCTCACCAATGATATCCAGGTCGCCCTCGAAGTCTCCAGCCAGGCGGGAAACCGGTCGGTCCTCCTGGGAGGGAGCCCCGACCTCGAGAGCCGGGCTCTCTTCGGCAGTCTCGCCCAGGCCAACGTCCAGGCGTTCTTCGTCAACAAGATCTTCGTGGAGGTCGACGGAATCGGCGAGCAATCCAGCTCACTGTCTCGAGCCAGGAGAAGGCCGCCCTGATCAAGGAAGCCCTTGCTTGCGCCGAGGAGAAGATAGTGCTCTGCGAGGCATCCCGCTTCGCGCACAACGCCTTCTACCGCCTGGGTTCCCTTTCCATAGTCAAAAAGGTCATCACCAACACGAGCATCCCGGCGTCCTTCAAGTCGAGGATATTCGCGATGGACATCCAGCTCTACACCTCCGTCAACGCCTTCGAGAGCGGAGAATAGGATGGGCACCGCCGTTGATTCTCCCTTGCTGGAGCTGCGCTCCGTCTCCAAGTACTTCAGCGACGATTTCAGCCTCCGCGACATCTCCATGGAGCTTCGCGCGGAAGAGGTCCACGTCCTCATCGGCCAGAACGGCTCGGGGAAGTCCGCCCTCATGAAGGCTGTCTGCGGCCTGTTCCACCGCGATTCGGGGCTGATACTCCTGGACGGGAAGGAAGTGGACTTCGCCTCGGTCAACGAGGCGAGGGGCGCAGGGCTGGTCATGCAGTACCAGAACACCCAGCTTTTCGACAATCTCAGCGTCGCGGAGAATGTATTCTTCGGACGGATCCCGAGGCGCGGCCTCTTCACCCAGAGCCTGGACCGCTACAGGCTCCACGAGGAATGCGACGCCCTCTTCTCGCGCCTGGGTATAGGCATCTCGCCGGAGGACCTCGTCACGCGGCTCGGCTACACGCAGAGGCTCGTCGTATCGGCTGCCCAGACCTGCATCGCCGAGGCGAAGGTCGTCATCTTCGACGAGCCAACAGCCGGCATGACCGATCCCGAGCGGGAGATCCTCTTTAATATAGTGAGGGAAATCCGCGACCGGGGCGTCGGCGTCTTCTACATCTCCCACAAGCTCGACGAGATTGGGAAGATAGCCGACCGAGTGACCGTCCTCCACGGCGGGAGGGTCTCGGCCAGCCTCCCCGACGGCTCGGTGGGCCGCGATGACCTCATCCGCATGATGACGGGCGGCGCTTGTACGGAGCGCTACCCGAGGCTGCGCGTCGAGTATGGCCCCCAGGGCCTCTCGGTCGAGCACCTCCGGAGCGGCCATGTCCTCGAGGACGTGAGTTTTTCCCTGCGCAAGGGCGAGATCCTCGGGATAACCGGCCTGATGGGATCGGGCAGGACCCGTCTCGCCAATTGCCTCTTCGGGCAGGCGCGGCCCTCGGGCGGCATAGTCAGCGTCGACGGCAAGTTGGCCGACTTCGGCCACCCCTCCGAAGCCCTGAGGCGCGGCGTCGCCCTGATACCCGAAGACCGCGACAAGAACGCGTCCTTTCACAACCAGGACATCGTGCAGAACATCTCCGTCGCGGCCCTGGACCGCTTCCTCGGCGCCTACGGACTCGATACCCGGTATATGGAAGAGCTGACCGACGAGTACATCTCGAGCCTCGGCATACTTCCCGGCCGTCCCAGCGACATCATGCGCAGCTACTCCGGCGGCAACCAGCAGAAGGTCGTCGTCGCACGATGGTTCATGAGCCTGTGCAAGATCTTCATCATGGACGAGCCAACGCGCGGCGTCGACGCGGCCGCCCGTATCGACATCTACAACGCCATGAACGACCTCGTCACCAAGGGCGCATCCATAATTCTCATCTCCTCCGACATCGAGGAGATTCTCGGCATGTGCGACAGGATTCTCGTCCTCGCGCGGGGCCAGATCGCCTGCGACCTGCCCAGGTCCCAGGCGACGACCGAGAAGATCATCGACTACGCGTTGGGCTGAAAGCGATCAGGATCGGCCCGGACCCTCGGGAGCGGCGCTTTCCGGACGAAGAATTTTGCACAGAGCCACAGAGCCACAGAGAAGATGAGGATTTAGTCTCTATTCCTTGTTTTCGCTTTTTTCCTCCTTATCCGCCCTCTTCTCCGTGTCTCCGTGGTCTTATTTCTTTCCTTTGTTTCTTCCCTCATCTTCTCTGTGTCTCTGCGTTCAAATTTCCTAATCATGATTTTTTACTTGTGCTATTCGGCCATTTGGCCCTAATATCGGGTATGTTTAAGGACGGAGCCTAAGTGGCCGCGCCCCAGCACCGACAGAAGGAGCCAGACGAGGATGAAAGCCGCCAGGATCAGCGATTCAATATGGGCACTGCACGCGGACATCGATTCTACCGACAGATTCGAAGGAATCTGGCCGATACCGAACGGCGTCTCCCTCAACTCGTACCTCGTGAAAGGCGAGAAGACGGCGCTTGTCGACCTGGTCCGCGACTGGTGCGGAGCCGCGGCCAGCCTCAAAGCCCAGCTTGCCGACGCCGGCATCGAGGCTTCCTCGATAGACTACCTCATCCTCAACCACCTCGAACCCGACCATACCGGCTGGCTGGCCGAGTTCAAGGCCCAGAACCCCGGCGTCCAGATCATAGCCACTGCCAAGGGAGTCGAACTCGTCAGGAGTTTCTATAAAATAAACGACGGCCTGCGGGCGGTAAAGTCGGGCGACACCCTCGACCTCGGCGGCGTGACGTTGCAGTTCGAGGAGACGCCGAACGTCCACTGGCCGGAAACCATGATGACCTTCGAGCCTGAATCGGGCACGCTCTTCTCCTGCGACGCCTTCGGGAGCTTTGGCACCCTGGGCAAAAGGGTTTTCGACGACGAGTACTACGCCGAGGAGCATGCCTTCTTCCAGGGCGAGAGCCTCCGCTACTTCGCCAACATCATTGGCAGCTTCAGCCTGTTCGTCAAGCGCGCCATTCAGAAACTGACCCCGCTGGGCATCAAGGTGGTCGCTCCGAGCCACGGCATCATCTGGCGCGAAAAGCCGCAAGCCATCATCGACCGCTACCTGAAATATGCCGCTTACATGGAAGGACCCCAGGAAAAGGAAATATGCGTGGTCTGGGGATCGATGTACGGCAACACCAAGCGCGGACTCGAAGCCCTGCTCAAGGGCGTCGAGGACGAGCGAGTCCCGTTTTCATTGCACCGTGTACCCGACGAGGACGTATCGTTCGTGCTGGCCGACGCCTTCAAGAGCGCGGGCATCGTCATCGCGATGCCCACCTACGAATACAGGATGTTCCCGCCGATGGCCTATGTCCTGGACATCTTCGAGCGCAAACACGTCTGGAACCGCAAGGCGCTCCGCATAGGCTCGTGGGGCTGGGTCGGAGGAGCCAAGAAGGAATACGACGAGAAGGTGGCCTCGCTCAAGTGGACTCAGATCGAAGCGTTGGAATGGGCCGGAGCGCCCGACGAAGCCACCCTCGCACTGCTGCGCGAGCGCGGACGCGAGCTTGCCCGCGCCGTCAAAGCCGGCTGAGCGACTTGAAACAAGGAAAACCGTCCGCACCGTGGACGGTTTTCCTGCATACGGGCTGCACCTTGATCCGCGGCCTCAGCCCCGCTTGCCTGTCCTGATCGCCACCCAGGTGATGATGAAAATGACCGCCAGCGTGGCAAAAACGCCGACAAGACCGCCTGCCGAAACGGCCAGTGCCTGTACCGTCGGGGAAGCGCTCGTCAGATTTTCCATGACAGCGTCCACAGCTTCCCCCTAACGCGCCAGCAACGGCACGAATGCCAGTATCATGCCCCCGGCTATGATGGAACCGAGCTGCCCTGATACGTTCGATCCAATGGCGTGCATCAGGATGGTGTTGCCCCGTTCTTCCTTGGCCGCCATCTTCTGGATTACCCGCGCCGACATCGGGAAGGCCGATATTCCGCATGCGCCTATCATCGGGTTGATCTTCCTGTCCGCGGGAAGGAATAGATTGACGAATTCGGCGAACATGATACCGCCCGCCGTATCGAAAACAAAGGCGACAAGGACCATGCCGATGATCATTAGGGTTTGGACGTTGAGGAACTTGTCTGCCTGCATGCTCGAGCCTATGGTGATGCACAGAAGGAGAGTCACCAAGCAGGCGAGCTCGTTCTGGGCTGTCTTCGACAGGCGCTCGAGGACTCCCGACTCGCGGATCAGGTTGCCGAACATAAGCGAGCCAACGAGTGGAACAGAAATCGGTGCCACGAATCCGGCGATCATCGTTTCCGCGATCGGGAACGTCACCTCGAGCCACGAAGGCACGCCGATGTCGTTGTAGACCATGTGGATACGGCGTTCCTTGCTCGTCGTGAGGAGCTTGATGACAGGAGGCTGTATGAGGGGCACCAGAGCCATGTACGAGTAAGCGGCGACCGATATGGGTCCGAGCAGGTCCCTGGCAAATTTGTCGGCGACGTATACGGCCGTCGGTCCGTCGGCGCCTCCTATGATGCCTATGCTCGCCGCTTCCTTCAGGCTGAAGTTGAACGGCGGCATGGTGGCCACGACCATCGTGACGAATATGCCGAACTGGGCAGCCGCCCCGAAGAATATCATGGAAGGGTTCTTGAACAACCTTCGGGAAACCTGCCGTACCCTCGTGCTCCCAAACCACCGCCAATGGCAGGTTGACGAGTATCGCCCCGAAACCTAAGGGAAGGAATATGGGCTCGTATTCCTTCTTGATAGCATATGCTTGACTTGGGAAGCGTGAGTTGGCGCACCTTTTGCCAAGCGAAGCGGCCAGCACAAACCGTGACAGCAGCGCTATCCGGTTTAAGCGATTGTTCGGCTTTTCGAACCCATACCTAGTCTTTTTGACAAATTAGTAAACCATGCATACTCATTCCAAAACTATTCTTACGTTCACAATTCTCGAAATGAAATTCTAGATAATCATTCCATTCATTTTCTGTCATTTCTTCTAATTGATCTTGGATAAAATATGAAACACTATCAACACCAATATTATTTAATGTACAAAATCCTTTTCTGGAGGCTTCATTTTCTATCATTTCTGGATCAGATAGAAAGCTAATATCCAGAAATTTATCAAACCCTTGTATGTTTTCATAATTTGTCATATTCAATTTAGTGTTTATATCCTTACTAAAATACTTTTTATTTTTTACATAATATTGCATCGCATTTACTCTATTAATATAACCAAAAAATGCAATACCTTCGGCCTTTAATACTCTATTGCACTCGGAAAAACATAACAATCTATCTTTTTCATTCTGCAAATGATAATATGGACCTAAGCATAAAAGATAATCAATTGAAGAACTTTCTATAACTTTGATATCTAAAGCACTACCAACAAATGTGCTAATATTATTAATACTCTGAATTTCAATTTTTTTATTTAATTTATCAATATGTGAAGGTACTAAATCCATTGCGGTAACATGTGCAGCTCTTTTTGCTAATTCTAATGTATATACGCCAGTACCAGATCCAATATCAGCAACGATTGAATTTTCTTTAACAATTTCATTAATGTATTTCACGGTCGTTATAAATTCAATTTGTCTTGATCTTCTCTGAAGCAAGCGAGTATCTTCAGAGTAATTATCATAGAATTCACAAATATTATTCACGTATTACCTCACAATAATTTATCTAATAGACCAATAAATAAGCCCAACAAGCCATATCAGGGCGGCCCCGACCAGGTACATCACGAAATTCTGCCGCCCGACTGAAGTGAACCCTACAAAGATTCCGTCCATGCGCCACCTTCCAGAAAGGTGAGTCTGACTGCAAATCACCATTTTGGCTAGATGCTACCGGGCTGCTCCTGGCGCAGGCAGGCGGTAGAGACGGAGCCTTGCACCCAGCCTGCCGCGAAGGAGTTCGGCAAAGTCCACGGGTAAGCCCGAATCGGCATCGACGGCAAGGACCATGTACGAGCCGCCCTCGTCGCGGTACGGGACGAGTACAAGCCTCGCCGGTACCTTGTCGCGGATGCCCTCGACGAAGGCGATATAGACGCTATCGCTTGCGATGCCGCTTACCACGAGGCCTGCCGCCGCCTCGACAGCCAAGCCGCGATCTGCCTGCCATGGCGAAATCCGTCCCAGTGCTGGTGACCGCCTGTCGGCCGATGAAAGCGCTTGGTTGTACTGTGTGCCAGTCTCTTCCACCGCCGCGCTTCCGGCGGCTCCTGCCGCGGCAAGATACCTCCCGATGGATGGAAAGTCCCGGGCGGCACGCAACAGCTCGGCGGCAGCGCCTGTAGCATTCCCCGCCATATACCCTGCAGCCAGCGTCGCCGCACCCGGCGAGGCTGCGGCTTCTCCGAACACGAGCGGCCAGTCGAGTCCCGACTTCGTGGCGTCGTAGAGGTAACGGAATGAATTGGTGAAGAAATAGTATATAAGCCTGGAGACAGGATATCCGCCCCTGACGAGGGAACCCGCGACGACGAAATCGACCAGCGTACGCTCGTTGCTGGGGGTCATGCTTATCCAGCTCATGCCGTCGTCGCTCAGGTACCACAGAACGCGTGTCACATACCCCGTCTTGGCTTCCCGCTCGATAAGCACGTTGCCACGGGATCCGTATGGATACGCTCCGTCTCGCTCGCGGAGGAACAAAACGAAGAATCGGTCGCCGTCACGCTCTACCGAGATCCTGATGCGGCCGGATGGATGATCACGGAAAGTCGTGGCAAACGCCAGGGCACGCTCAGGATTCGCCGTGATGACCGAGGACAGGAATGCCGCACGAACCGGAAGAAAATCAGGGAAGACAGCGAGGGAGGATGGAGGTTCCTGCGCGCCGGTTATGGCAACAGGTACTAGACTTAAGGTGGCGCACAGGACGGCCAGCAGAAAATGCTCTTTCATGAGGCAGACTCCGTATCCTTGCATTCTTTGGTAACAATCACGGCAGGCCTATCGTTACCGAATCCGCAGGATCAATGCCTTGTACGCCATGATTGCTTCAAGCTATTGTACACTCGATGAGCATACTCGATCTACGGACATACAAAGACAGGACAATCGCCGTCGGACTTTCAGGCGGAGTCGATTCTTCTACGGTTCTGGCTCTGCTGCACGAGGCCGGCGCCAAAGTCGTCGGGCTTACAATGACAATCTGGCGGGACGGCGCCACACCGGTCACTGCCATAGGCGACGCATGCTACGGCCCCGGCGAAAAGGAAGACGTCGCCGCGTGCGAAGCGCTGTGTTCCTCGCTCAACGTTCCCTACCTGTCGCTCGACCTCTCCGCCGAATACGAAGAGCGCATCCTGGGTTACTTCAGGGACGAGTACCTGAACGGCAGGACACCCAACCCCTGCGTCCGCTGCAACCAGGAGATGAAATTCGGTTTCCTCCTCGAACAGGCAAGGACAGCCGGAATCGATTTCGAGCTCTTCGCCACGGGGCACTACGCCAGGGTCGAGAACAGGAACGGAATCCCGATGCTCAGGCGGGCAGTCGATGAATCCAAGGACCAGAGCTATTTCATCCACCGCCTGCCCCCGGAGACCCTTGCCAGGGTAGCCTTCCCCCTCGGCAGCCTTACGAAGGCCCAGGTCCGGGCCGAGGCAAGGCGGCTCGGGCTTGCCTCGGCGGAAAAGCCGGAGAGCCAGGACTTCGTCGCCGGAGGCTACGGCTCGCTCTTCGGCGCCGACAAGCCAGGGGACATCGTCGACGAATCGGGCACCGTACTTGGCAGGCACCGCGGCATCGTCCATTACACCATAGGCCAACGCAGGGGAATCGGCATCTCCACGGGACCGTTGCCGCTGTACGTGACAGCGCTCGACGCAGCGCTCAACCGGGTCATCGTATCGCGCGACGAATCGCTTTTCTGCGCAGCGCTGGAAGGCGACGACGCGGTTCTCCACGACCGTGCCCTCGAATTAAAACCATTCGAAGCCTTCGTGCGCATCAGGCAGAACCACAGGCCTGCGCGGGCGATGGTCAGGGTTTCCGGCAAAACAGCCAGGATCGACTTCGACGAGCC
>CAZNXK010000067.1:0-18120 GCA_964576835.1 uncultured Treponemataceae bacterium
GTAGCCAGCCTGAGGATCGAGGGAGAAGAGGTAGAATGGCGCGACGAGGAAGGGTCGCGATCGTTCCGCGCCCGAGACCCGGTACGCGCCATCGGGGACCTCATGCGCTCGCGGCCCTGGGACGGCGAGGGCGACCTGTCGCCCTTCCCGGGAGGGGCAGTGGGATACCTGGGCTACGACGCCGCGAGGCTGTGGGAGAAGCTTCCCGACGTTTCCAGTAAGCCCGGTCCGGACACGCCCGACGGCATGTTCATGATAGCCCGCTATACTCTCGTCTTCGACAACCTCATGCATTCCGTGCGTATCGTCTGTAATCAGCGCATCGGCGAGGATCCCGAGGCCGACTACGTCGACGCGATACGCGGCATTGAAGGCATCGAGGCGAAGCTCGAGCGCGCGGACTCGGGACCCGACCACTCGAGGCGCCCTCCTCTGGTCGGCAGCCTCGTCTCGAACATGAGCCAGGCCGAATTCGAGGCGGGCGTCGTGGAAGCGAAGCGCCTCATCGAGGAGGGCGAGGCCATACAAGTCGTGCTATCCCGCAGCTTCGTCGCGGACTTCGATGGGTCGCCTTTCGACGTCTACCGCGCGTTGCGTTCCATAAACCCCTCACCCTATATGTTCTACCTCGACTTCGGCGACTTCGTCCTTCTCGGCGCCTCGCCCGAGGTGATGGTGAGGGTCGAGGACGGCAAGGCCATCCTCCGGCCGATCGCCGGCACCCGCAGGCGGGGCGGTGACGCCGCCGAGGACGCCGCCCTCCGCGCGGAGCTCCTCGCCGACGAGAAGGAGAGGGCCGAGCATACGATGCTCATAGACCTCGCGCGCAACGACCTGGGGCGCGTGGCGAAGCCGGGCACGGTCTGCGTCGACCGCATGATGGAGGTCGAGTACTACTCGCACGTGATGCATATTGTATCGGAGGTGTCCTGCCGACTCGCGCAGGGCATAGACATCTACGACGTCATCTGCGCCACCTTCCCCGCCGGGACGGTCTCCGGCGCGCCCAAGATACGCGCGATGCAGATCATCGACGGGATCGAGAAGGAGAGGCGCGGTCCCTACGCCGGCCTCGTCGGCTATTTCAGCTACCGCGGCGGATTCGATTCCTGCATCACGATACGGTCTGCCCTCGTCAAGGACGGCACGATACGTGTCCAGGCGGGGGCCGGCATAGTGTACGACTCCGTTCCCGAGCGTGAGTTCGAAGAGACGGCCGCCAAGGCCGAGGCCGTGCTTGCGGCGGCCGGAAGAGCGAGGGCCAAGGCATGATCCTCCTCATCGACAACTACGATTCGTTCACCTACAACCTCGCCCAGCTCTTCATGCGCCTGGGCGAGGAAGTCCAGGTAGTCCGCAACGACGCGATCACGATGGACGAGGCCGAGGCGCTCGACTTCGACAGGCTCGTGATTTCCCCTGGCCCCGGCAGGCCCGAGTTCGCCGGGAGGTCCATGGATCTCATCAAGCGCTTCGCGGGCCGCAAGCCCATACTGGGCGTCTGCCTCGGCCACCAGGCCATCGGCGCCGCCTTCGGCGCGCGCATCGTCCGCGCCAGGCGGATCATGCATGGCAAGGTCGATACGATATCGCACGACGGCAAGACCCTCTTCTCCGAGGCCCCGAACCCCCTGCGCGTCATCCGCTACCATTCCCTCGCTATCGAGCGCGAGAGCCTGCCCCCCGGTTTCGAGGTCAGCGCATCCTCCTCGGACGGGGAGATCATGGCCATCCGGCACCTCGAGTACCGGATAGAAGGTCTCCAGTTCCATCCTGAGTCGATCGGCACCGAGGAGGGTGAGCGCCTCATGCGCAACTTCCTCTCCGGCGTCCTCGAGGTGCCTTCGGTCAAGCACATGCTGAAGCGCCTCTCGGCCCGCGAGGAGCTGACGCGCGCCGAGGCGCGAAGCTTCATGGACCAGATAGCGGACGGGGGCGTATCGCAGGCCCAGGTCGGCGCCTTCCTGGCTGCCCTCACGCTGAAAGGTTCGACGATCGAGGAATTGACGGGCTTCGCCTCCTCCCTCTACGACCGCGCTGTTAAGGTTCCCCTCCCCGATGACCTCGCGACGGTCGATACCTGCGGCACGGGCGGAGACGGCTCGGGCACCTTCAACATATCGACGGCCTCGGCCTTCGTCGCGGCCGGCGCCGGGGCGAAGGTGGCCAAGCACGGCAACCGCTCCATTACCTCGAGATCCGGCTCCGCCGACGTGCTCGACGCGCTCGGAGTCTCCACGAAGATGGACCCCGTGGAGGCATCGAAGGCAATACAGGAGGCCGGGATGGCCTTCCTCTTCGCGCCGGCCTACCACCCGGCCTTCAAGAACATCATGGGGCCGCGGCGGGAACTGGGCTTCCGCACGGTATTCAACATGATGGGCCCGATGCTGAACCCGGCCAGGGCCAAGGCACAGGTGGTCGGGGTCTACGCCGCCGAGCTCACGGAGGTCGTCGCCCGCATCCTGGCGAATCTCGGCGTGAGGCGGGCCCTCGTCGTGCATGGCCTCGACGGTATCGACGAGATCAGCCTTGTCGGGGCGACCAGGGTGACGGAACTCGAGGACGGCTGGACGCGGACGTATACGCTGGATCCCGTGGACTACGGTTTCGAGCCCTGTTCTCCCGCCGATCTGAAGGGCGGCGACGCGGCGGAGAACGCCGGCATAGTCGAGCGCGTGCTGTCGGGCGATCCTGGACCAAAGCGCGACGTAGTCATACTCAACGCGGCCGCCGCGATCCTGGCGGCCGGCGTCGCTCCCGATTTCGGCGCCGCCATCGATGCCGCCCGCGCCTCCATCGATTCGGGCGCGGCACTGCGAGTGCTGACTTCGCTGCGCGAGCTCTCCGGCGAGCTTCGCCCGCAACAGGCCTAGAATGGGCATACTCGAGACGATATGCGAGGAGAGGAGGGCCGATGTGGCTCGGCTCCGGCGCGAGCGGCCTCCTTCCTCGCTCGTGCGGTCCGCCGGGCCGATCCGCCCCGCCTTCGCGGGCCGCGGAGCGGTCTCCCTCCTCATCGCGGAATGCAAGAAGGCCTCGCCCTCGCGCGGCGTCCTGGTCGATCGCTACGATCCCGCCGCACTTGCGGCCGCGTACGAGCGCGGGGGCGCGGGCATGCTCTCCGTACTTACCGAGCCGCGGCGCTTCCTCGGCTCAGACGGGCACCTCGGGGCGGCTCGAGCGGCCGTCGGCCTGCCCGTCCTGCGCAAGGATTTCATCGTCGACGCCTACCAGGTCCTCGAGGCATGGGCAATCGGTGCCGACGCCGTCCTCCTCATCGCGGCGGCCCTCTGCGAGGGGGAGCTTATAGAGCTCGCCTCCGCCGCCAGGGAACTGGGCCTGTCCGTCCTCGTCGAGCTGCATGAGGAAGCGGAACTCGAACGCGCGATCGCGGCGGCGCCCGACGCCATCGGCGTGAACGCGCGCAACCTGCGCGATTTTTCCGTCGATTTGGGAAGGACCCGGGCCTTGGCGCGGCTCCTCCCGGAAGGGTTCCTGCGGGTAGCCGAGTCGGGGCTGCGCTCTCCCCTGGACGCGGTCTCGCTCCTCGCCGCGGGCTACCGCGGCTTTCTCGTCGGCGAGGCCCTGGCCGCGGCCGCCGACCCGGAGGCCCGGACGAGGGAATTCGCCGACGCCTTGAAAGGAAGAGCATGAAGACATTAGTGAAAATCTGCGGCATAACGAGGCTGGAGGACGCGGTGCTTGCGCTCTCACTTGGGGCGGACGAGCTGGGCTTCGTGCTCGCCCCCTCTCCGAGGCGAGTGGAGCCGGAGTCCGTAGGGGTGATCCTGAGGGTACTCAGGGGAGATGGCCGACTGCCCCCCTTCCGCGCGATAGGCGTCTTCGTGAACGAGGAAGCGGGCGCGATGCGCGACATCATGTCCTTCGCAGGACTCGACGCAGCGCAGGTGCACGGCGACGAGACCCCGTCAGCCTGCGCGGCCTTCGACTTCCCCTGGTACAGGGCTCTGCGCATCGCCTCCGAGGCGGACGCGAAGATCCTCGCGTCGGCGGGCTGGGACTGCCCGCGGCTCCTCGCCGACGCCAGCGTCCCGGGGGACGCCAAGACGCCCGGGGCCTACGGCGGCACTGGCAAATCCATCGGCACCTGGGCCGCCATAGCCGCGGGCACGATAGCCCGCGAGCGGGGCAAGGAGTATTACGTCGCCGGCGGGATCAATCCCCGCAACGTCGCGAGCTTCATACTTTCTATCCGTCCCGATGGCCTCGATGTATCGAGCGGTGTCGAGGAGGCTCCAGGCAAGAAATCGCCGGACAAACTCGAGGCGCTGTTCCGCGCGATCCGCGACGCGACCGCGGATGTCGATGCCAAGGAGACGGCCCATGCGGCGAGATGAGCGATACTACGGACGCTTCGGGGGACGCTACGTACCCGAGGTCCTGCGCCCGGCCTTCGAGGAGCTGGAATCGGCCTGGGAGGCGGCTCGCGCCGATCCCGGCTACTGGTCCCTCCTCGAGCGGCTGGGCCGCGATTACATAGGCAGGCCGACGCCCCTGTACGAAGCGGAGCGGCTGGGGAGCGAGCTCGGGCTGAAGCTATACCTGAAGCTCGAGGGGCTGGCCCAGACCGGGGCGCACAAGATCAACAACGCACTTGGACAGGCCGTACTTGCGAAGCGCATGGGCAAGTCCCGCGTCATCGCCGAGACAGGCGCGGGCCAGCACGGCCTCGCGACGGCCGCGGCGGCGGCGAAGCTCGGCCTCGAGTGCGAGGTGTTTATGGGCGAGGTGGACATGGCACGGCAGCACCCGAACGTCTTCGGCATGCGCATGTTCGGCGCCAAAGTCACACCGGTTTTCGAGGGCTCGCGCACCCTTACCGACGCGGTCAATGCCGCAATGAAGAATTGGACCGAGCGGGTATCTGATACTCACTACGTCCTCGGCTCCGCCCTTGGCGCCCACCCCTACCCGGCCATCGTGCGAGAGCTGCAGTCGGTGATAGGTAAGGAAATAAAGGCGCAGATACTCGAGCGCGAGGGTAGGCTGCCCGACCGTATCTACGCCTGCGTCGGCGGAGGCTCCAATTCCATTGGCGCCTTCGCTCCTTTCCTGGGCGACGATGTCGAACTCGTCGGCGCGGAGGCGGGCGGCAGGGGGAGCGCGGCGGGAGAGCATGCCTCGCGCATGGGCGGTCCCGACGGAGTCGGGCGGGGAAGCGTCGGCATCGTGCAGGCCTACAAATCCATCTTCCTCCAGGATGGCGACGGATCTCTCCTGCCCACGCACTCAGTGAGCGCGGGCCTCGACTACGCCGGCATAGGGCCGCAGCTCGCTCACCTGGGCGAGACGGGGAGGGTACGCTTCGCCTCCGTGTCCGACGATGAGGCACTCGCCGCCGTGGCCCGCACCGCGAGGGCGGAGGGCGTGCTGCCCGCCCTGGAGTCGGCGCACGCACTGGCCCTCGTCTATAGGGAAGCCCCCGCGATGAAACCCGGTTCCCTGGTCGTCGTCAACGTTTCGGGCCGGGGCGACAAGGACCTCTTCATCACCGCGCCCATATTCGACCGGGACGATTGGCTCGCCTTCCTCGAATCGGAAGTCGCGAGGATTAAATCGGAGGACGCGAAATGAAGGGGATCGACCGGATCAAGCGCGCCTTCGAGGCCCGCGAGGGCATCAAGGTCATGGCCCACTCGGTCTGCGGCTATCCCGACATGGCGACCTCCGGCCGGATACTCGAGGCACTTGCGGCCTCGGGGGCCGACTTCATCGAGGCGCAGCTACCCTTCTCGGACCCGTCGGCGGATGGACCCTCGATTGTCGCCGCGAATCACTCGGCTCTTCGCGCCGGTTCCCATACCGCCGATTGCATGGCCTCCCTCGAGGCCCTGCGCGGGAAGACCGACGCGCCTATCCTCATAATGAGCTACCTCAATCCCCTTCTCGCTTTCGGTATAGACGCGCTGGTCGAATGGGCCGAGCGTTCGGGCCTGGATGGCTTCATCGTCCCCGACTATCCCGACGACGAGCCAGAACTGGATCTTGCCGGGAAATGCGCCGCGGCGGGACTGGCCCTGGTTCCCCTCATCGCGCCGACGACCAGCCTCGAACGGGCCGCGGCTCTCGCCGTGGGCAGCGCCTCGCCCTTCCTCTATGTCGTCCTGCGCCTCGGCGTGACGGGACGGAAGACAGTACTCGACTCAGCCTCCCTGGAACGCCTCGCCGCGCTCAAGGAGCGCACTGGCAAGTACGTCGCCGCCGGCTTCGGTATCCGCGAGCGTTCCCAGGTCAAGGCGCTACGCGGTTCGGCCGACTGCGCGATAGCGGGCTCCGTGCTGGTAGACGAGGCGAGGGAGGCGATGGACGCCGGGAAGGATCCTGCGGAGGCGGTTGGAGCGCTGCTTCGGTCGTTTTTGGGGGCATGAGCCATGGTAACATACGCTTAAGCGGTAGCGCGTTAAGTTGGCGCGGTTTGTGCGGCCAAGCGAGCGCTAGCGAGCAGCACAAACCGTGACAATAGCGCTATCCGCTTGAAGCGATTGTTAGAAGAATCTTAAATATTATATTATTTTAATCATTCTGATTTCTTCTTTTTCCCATTTTTCTATAAACTTTCTTTTCCCATCTACAACAAATCCATTCTTTTTATAAAATTCTATTCCTTTATTATTTTCTGATAAAGCCCATATTAATAATTCACTACAGTTATTTTCTTTTGCGTTATTAACAACATTTTCCATCATTAGCTTTCCAATTCCATTCCTAGTAAATTCTGGTTGAACATATATTGCATTTATTTCATAAGAGTTTTTTTTATCTTCATCTCTTGATAATCCATACCAAGCAAATCCTTTAAGGATATTATCAGAGTCATCGTCAAAGACAATAAAGGAAGCATTATTATCAAATCTGGTTGTTATTGCTTTAATAGAATTAATAACTAAACGTTGAGAAAATAATTCGTAATCGGAAATGATGCCTCTATAAGCAAATCGCCAACCACAGATTTGAATTTCTGCTATTCTTGGAATATCATCATATGTAGCATTTCTAATCATTTCATTATCCAATATTAGCTTCCTAATTTATCGCAGCGAAGCTGCGTACTTCTAACATCCATTTATCCCGCCCGGCCAAATCCCGATACATATACTCTCGTGAGGTATTCGACCGGTCGATTGAAAACTGGACCTCTTCAGGCTCGTGTTTATGCGGATAGGCAGAGAGTTGGCTCGAACGAGGATTGCTGGCAAAAAGAGGTATGGGTGGCTATGCAGGATGCATCGTTGGGGGAAATCGACAATATTATAACGAAACGGCCTGGAACCAGCATTCACTGACCCTCCCTCCCCTCATTTATCTTTCATCCTATGGCCATTTCCAGCGCTTTGCAAGGGGGAAAAAAACAGATGCATTAGTGTGGTAGGCAGCTTGCGTGCCGGACAAAGACAGACACTGTTGCGGTGTTTGTGTTTGCGCTTGTTCTGCGGGCCATTGCTGACGCTGATCTTATGCGGATGGGCGACTGAAGTGGAGCGCGAGGGTGCGCTGCGAGACTCGTAGCAGCGCAGGGGGCTCGGGGGGTATCCCCCCGCGCTACAAAGCTGCGAGACTCGCAGCAGCGCAGGGGGTTCGGGGGGTATCCCCCCGGAAGGTACCCGGACAAAGTACTACGCGCGGCGGGACGCGCCCCTATGCATGATCAGCCCTGCCATGGCCGCCTCGCGGCTCACCATACGCGAAACCCTCGCCTACGAATGAAACCAAGGAGAAAGAAATGAAGAAAAGCGCAAAGATCGGTATCATCATCGTTGTCGCCGCGATCGCGGTCATGCTGATCGTTCATACGATCGTGAACCGGCAAGATATACTACGGGGAATAATAAGGATGCACTGAGCCTGATCCGCAAACTGGATATGTCCCATTCGCGTGGAGCCCGGGAAATGTCAATATCGATGTCGCAGGGATTTCATGAATCTTTGACATCAAGCCGACTGCTTGGCAGGGATAGGGTTGAGATACAAGACACGGCCGGATCCATGAGGAGCCAATGTTCCTTGCAAAAAGAATCGACAGGGCGATTTTTTGTGTTTTGAAAAGCGTTTTTAATTCCAGAGGCAGATCCTGAGACTGTTATTCTTCAAGAACTCGTCTATTACCCATCATGCCGTACCTACTGTAATGGGCCGCTCGGGAAAACGGCGCATGAGGCATTTGCGTAGCCAGCAGAGCGTCATCAGCGTCTAGACGCCATACGAAGAGTATTACGAAACAGCATAACCGTCGCACTTCATGCTTGAACGTAAGTTCCTGTATCGCTCTATTTTATTACCTCATTTCTTATGTTCGCGATTATTTCCGTGCTAACCCAGTAAATATCTGAAATCCCCGCGTTACCCGCGCCATGACTGTTGAAGAAAAGATATTTTCCATCGGGCGAAAGCGACGGGCGATTCTGGTAGGTGGAAATATTGATGCGTGCGCCATCCATATCCATATTGACAGGTTCAGTCCATTGGCTATTTCCCTTGTCGAAGCTTATGCAAAGATACTCGTAGCTTGTATCTGATTGCGTGAATATTAGATATGATCCGTCTGGCGCAATGCATGGAGTAAGATTTCTTTGAGTTGAATTGATGACTGGACCAAGATTTTCGGCGTTGTCTGACGAGGGGACTATGCGCCATATTTCAAGGGAATTTCCTGATCCAGCAGGACGGCTGGAGCCGATATACATTATGCCATCAGAGCTCGTAGAATAGCCATGATCGTTTGAAGCTGAATTGACGGGAGAAGGTAGACGTTCGGGTTCACTCCATGATCCAGCTTTACGTTCTGATTTCCATATGTCATTATCTTTTTCCAGGTAAATCGTATTGCCATCCGCTGATAGATGGGATAGATCGAATTTCTGGTCTTTCAAAAACGATATTTCACTTTGCTTTATCCATGTATTATTTACGCGTTTGGTGTAAAATATGCTGCTCGTATTCTTTACATTGCACGAAATGTAACATTCGTTTCCATCGGGGGAGAATGCAATTGCGTATTCCCCTCGATCCGGAAGTGAAATGAAACTCGGCGCGAATATTTCCGCCTTTATGCCCGGAAGGGGTTGACCGAAATAGTCGCCTTGTAGATCAGAATACTTAGGAACATTGCACGCCTGCATTCCTGCAATGCAATACAGAAGCATTAAACTCGTTCCAATTTTTGACAATGTGCTCTTCATACCGTCTCCTTAACACAAGGAATGTTTTTAATACGCGAAGCGTCCATCGAACATATGCGCTTAAGCCCTAAAATAATTGTTAGCCATTTCACTCGATTATACTCTTCACTATCTTGTTGAAATAGTCAATATTATCTTGAAAGAGGGTAGTATATGAATATAATGTTACATTATCGAATTTTTTAGAATTCATTATCTTATATATATCGAAAATATGTGTGCTCATTTTGTCCTCTTGGTTGTAAACATAATAGTTGAATATTACGCAATCATTAAAGATACCTACTTTTATTGATTCGGCCATTGCTGGAAGTTTTGGCGATACCTTCTACCTGATCGGCTCAGCGCGCTGCCCCGCCACGTATCCGGACATGGGGAGGACTTTCCAGTCCATCGTCTGCCGCGAAACCAAGGCGCGGCTGGCCGAGCGCGGCGTGACGCCGGAAGTTCTGGTGGCCTGCGTCGGTGGAAAAACGCAAAAATCCCGAAATGCCAGTTCCTGTCAGTAAGTTCCTATCAGTTCATGAGCGTGGAGGAGCCATGGATGAGGGGACCCGACGCGAGCCGCCGGCTTGATGACCGGCTCTACCAGCGCCGCCCCGATATCCTCCGGATCTGAGCCGCGACTTGACAGTAGGGCCGATCGTTACGAGAATATGGTCTGAGATCGGACAGGACGAGCGGAGGCCCACGCGATGGACGCAAAAGACAGCATCCGACGAGGACAATCGACCGCGACGGACTCGCGCTCGGCGGCGCGTGAATTGCACGGGGCGATCGCCCAGGATAACGCGGAGTTGATCATTTTCTTCTGTTCCAGCGAATACGATCTCGACGCTTTGGCCGACGAAATGAATCGGCTTTTCGCGGGCGTCCCGGTAGTCGGGTGCACATCCGCGGGCGAGATCGGTCCTTCGGGGTATCGCGATCGAAGCCTCTCGGGGATCAGTTTTCCGGCATCGGCGTTCACCGCGGTCATCGCCTCCATGGACGACTTGGCGAATTTCAACATTACCGAGGGACAGGCCGCAGGGCACGCGCTCCTCCAGGAACTGCGGAAACTGGCGCCCGACGCGGGGCCGGACGACAGCTTCGCGTTCCTGTTGATCGACGGGTTGTCGGTACGGGAAGAGCAGGCGGCGCGGGCCTTCCAGAACGGCATAGGCAAAATCAGGTTGTTCGGCGGTTCCGCCGGAGACGACGTGCAGTTCAAGAGCACTTGGGTTTTCCACGACGGAGCCTTCCACCCGAATGCATCCGCGTTGATCCTGGTCACTACCAGCTTGCCGTTCAAGATCTTCCGCACCCAGCATTTCGTCTGCGAAGAGGAACGCCTTGTCGTCACCGAAGCGGATGCCGCCCGACGGATAGTCAAAGAGATCAACGGCCTGCCGGCGGCGGCCGAATACGCCCGGTTGGTGGGCGTAGCCGTGGAGGACCTTCGTCCATCGCTTTTCGCCAGTTCTCCTGTCGTCGTCGTGATCGACGGGACCGATTACGTCCGCTCCATCCAAAAAATGAACGAGGACGGCAGTTTGACCTTCTTCAGCGCGATAGATGAAGGCCTCGTGTTCCGGGTCGCGCGCGGCGTCGATTTGCTCGAGAATCTGAATCGGGCCTTAGCCGATCTACGTAAGGACATCGGCCCTCCGCAGTTGATCATCGCCTGCGACTGCATCCTGCGGAACCTGGAGATAACCCAGCGCGGGCTGAAAGAGTCCGTCGGGAATATCATGCGCGAGAACAACGCCGTGGGATTCAGCACCTACGGCGAGCAGATCGACGGCGTGCACGTCAATCAAACGCTCACCGGCATCGCTATTGGCTATCCGCGCGCCTGATATGGACGAGCCGTCGCCCGTTCCGAACGAAGAGGCCCTCCGGGCGGAGATCATGCGCCTGAATAAGATCGTGAATTCCCTGATGAACCGCGCGGAGCGGGCGATGAGCGCGGGGGGAAACGATTTCGGGCTATTCCAGGCTACGGTCATGCTTGAGGACCAAGTCAGGGAAAGGACCAGCGAACTTGAAGCCGCCCTGCTGGAAAACGAAAAGATGAATCTCGACTTGCAGCGGGAAAAGGAAGAGCAGCGTAAACTCTTCCGGAAATTGGAAGATGCGCAAGCGCAGCTGATGCAGTCGAAAAAGCTTGCGGCGATAGGACAATTGGCCGCGGGCGTCGCGCACGAAATCAACAATCCTATCGGTTTCGTCAATTCCAATCTGGGAACCCTCAGAAAGTATTCATCGGGCTTGCTTCGCCTGATCGCGACGTACGAGGAGGCCGAGTCCGTCCCGACGGCGGATTCCGAACCAAAAAAACGCGTGGAAACCGTGAAACGCGAAATCGGCATCCAATCCCTTCGCGATGACATGCCCCAGCTAATTCAGGAATCGATCGACGGATGTTCGCGCGTCAGGCGGATCGTACAGGACCTTCTCGATTTTTCCCGCGTGGGCGACACCCAATGGAAGAGCACCGACCTCCACGACGGGCTGGACAGCACGCTCAACCTGGTTTGGAACGAGCTGAAATCCAAAGCCGACCTGGTCAAGGAATACGGGACGGTACCCCTGGTGGAATGCATCCCTTCGCAGATCAACCAGGTATTCATGAATCTGCTGGACAATGCGGCTCAGGCCATTCCCGAACGCGGAACCATTACCATCAGAACCGGCACCGAAGGAGAGTACGCCTGGGTATCCGTGATCGACACCGGAACGGGCATTCCGCCGGAGATCCTGCCCAAGATTTTCGATCCGTTCTTCACGACGAAGCCCCTGGGCAAGGGAATGGGGCTCGGACTGTCAGTCGCCTTCGGCATCGTCGAGGCGCATGGCGGACGGATCGAGGTAGACACCCTGATCGGGGAGGGGACGGCCTTCACCGTTCGCCTTCCGATCCACCGCAAGGCCGACTGATCCATTGCCGGCTAGTCCATCGTGCGCACGAGCTCATCATCCTCCAGGGAGTCGAATTTGGCTACGAACCGGTAGACAGCCTGCGGCCCCGCGATATTGCCCCATGCCTCCAATTTTCTGCTCTTCGGGGACTCTTCTATGGAACATAGTAGTGCGGTTGCTCTGCTCCCTTGTCAATAATAAAACAAGATTTCGCGAGTTTTTCATTTGTTTTGTCGGTTGTAAGCTTTTTTGAAGAAGTCTCAGCAAAGTAAGTAGTATGCCCAGAGCAGTATGGTAAATCACCTGTTTTCACTTGATTTTGCCTTGACAAACGCAAATGCGACACCCACGATTAAAGATTCGACATTGATGGACACAAAAAACAAACGGCAAAATCGAAAAAGCGGAGGATTGATTCGTACAGCGGGCGGTTTCAAGCTTCTTGCCGCAAAAATGACAGCACGTATTAGTTTGAAGCGCGATTGCTCGACTGACTTACCGTTTTCAGATCGCCGAAGCTCTACGAACGAGGACGGGTACCATGCGCATCCTTTACAAAATTCCCCTCGCCCTTGCCGGTCTATTCGTCCTCTATGTCGGCGCGATGATCATCGTCGACAAGGTGTATATCCAATCGAGATTCAAGGAGCTGGAAATGGCGGAGGCCTCACAGGACCTCGCCCGTGTCATGGCCGCGATCGACAGTGAATCGGCTCATCTCGCCACCTTCGTCGCCGATTGGGGCAATTGGGACGATACCTATGCTTTTGTCGCCGGTGAGAACCCCGACTATGTCGAAACGAATCTTGGCCTCGAGGCCTGGAAGGCGACAGAGGCCGACATCATCGCAGTCTACGGCCTCGACAGGAAAAAACAATTTTCGGGGCGCCTCGATATGACGGCGGACACGATCGTTCCGGACGACACCTTTCCCTCCGAGGCTCCCCTCGACGCGCCCTACATCCAGTCCGGACGGGCGGACGAAAGTTACATCGAGGGCTTCGTCGATTCCCCATACGGCTATTATTTGATCGCCTCCACCCCGATCCTCCGGAGCGATACGAGTGGCGCCGTCCGCGGGAGCTTCATCATGGGGCGCAGAATCGATCGATCCTTCGATGAAGCGCTTTCCGAACGGACGAGCGTCGCCGCCGAATTGCTTCCTCCCGCCGCGGCCGAAATCGGTTTCGCCCGCTTGCTGTCAGGGGAAAAAGTCTTCGAGTCCTCGGCCGCCGCAATACGCGGCTATGCCCTGCTCCGCGACCTGTGGGGATCACCCGCCCTCGTCGTCAGTACCAAGACGGCGCGCGAAATCGGCGCCTGGGGCAGCGAGACTATTCAGGTTTCGCGTTACCTCATCGTCGGCCTCGGGGTCGCCTTCTGTCTCGTCATGCTCGTCCTCATGTCGAGGCTTGTGATCCGGCCGCTGTCGACAATCCAGTCCCATATCAAGTATTTCGAGATCAACGGGGGCGCATGCTTGCCCGCCTTCCTCTTCGCCCGTGCGGATGAGATAGGAGATCTTTCCAAAACCTTCCAGCAAATGAGCGAAAGCCTCGCCGCTCGGGACCGCGAGCTCCGAGACGCGAACGACAGGCTCGAGTCCAAGGTCGAAGAGCGGACCCGCGATCTCGCGAAGGTATCGGACGATCTTCGCCTCATGGCAAAGGTCGTCGAAAGCACGAGCGAGGCTGTCGTCATCACCGACCGGGACGCGAAAATACAGATGGTGAACGATGCGTTCTGCGCTGGATCCGGTTATTCGCGCGACGAACTTCTCGGCAGGAATCCCCGGATGCTGAAATCGGAGCGTCATGACAAGGATTTCTACCGCCAACTCTGGGAACATCTCCAGGCGGACGATACCTGGACCGGCGAAATCTGGGACCGGAAAAAATCGGGAGAGGTATATCCCAAATTGCTCACGATCAACACCGTCCGGCAGGAGAACGGTCTTCCGCGATGGTTCGTGGGAGTCTCTTCCGATATCTCCCGAATCAAGGAGACCGAAGATCGGCTCAACAAACTCGCATACTACGATCCCCTCACCGCCTTGCCGAACCGCGCTCTCTTCCTCGATCGACTAGAGCTCTCGATACTCCGCTCGCGCCGCTACGCGAGCCAGATCGCCCTCCTCTTCCTCGACCTCGATCGCTTTAAAATCGTCAACGACGCAATGGGTCATCCAATAGGCGATCGGCTCCTCATCGAGGTGTCGAGGAGATTGTCCGGCGCGGTGCGCGATTCGGACTCCGTATGCAGGCTCGGGGGCGACGAGTTCACTATCATCCTCGATCAGGTCGGCAGGGGCGAATTCGCCGGGTCCGTGGCTCGGAACATCATCGAGGAACTCGGGAAGCCCTTCCTCCTGAACGAGAGGGAAGTCTTCATAGGCGCAAGCATCGGTATCGCGCTCTTCCCCGACGATGACGAGACCGCGGAGGGGCTCATGCGCAAGGCCGATGCCGCAATGTATCAGGCCAAGAACGGCGGGAGGGACACCTTCCGCTTCGTCTCGAGCGAGACCGAGGCGACGAGCCTGAACCGCCTTACCCTCGAATCAGAGCTCCGTCGGGCGGTCGAACACCGCGACTTCGAGCTCCACTACCAACCCCTCGTCGGCCTAGTGGACGGCCATGTCCACGGCGCCGAGGCGCTCGTACGGTGGCGCCGAAACGGCGAACTGGTCGCGCCCGGCTCCTTTATCGGCCTCGCGGAGGAGACGGGCATCATCCTGAGGCTCGGTGATTGGATCCTCGCCGAGGCTTGTGCGGCGGCGATGCGATGGTCCCGAAATGGTATGCCGATCGCTATTTCGGTCAACTTCTCGCCGCGTCAATTCGAACACGTCGGTCTCGCGAGAAAGATCGATGCCTGCCTCGTCGCGACGGGGCTCTCGCCGGAGCTTCTCGTCGTGGAGATAACCGAGACCGCGGTCATGGCTGACGTGGCAATGGCGCAACGCACCATGAACGAGTTCAGGGAAATCGGCATGAAAATCGCGATCGACGATTTCGGGACCGGCTACTCTTCCCTGAGCTATCTGAGCCGCTTTCCCGTCGACAAGCTCAAGATCGACCAGTCATTCGTTCGCGGGATCAATTCCGAGGCCGCTATGGTGCCAATCGTGGACGCTGTGATAGCGATGTCTCGGAGCCTCGGCATCTCGACCCTGGCAGAGGGCATCGAAACGGAGGCCCAGCTATCCTATCTCAATAAACGTGGCTGCGACGAAGGTCAGGGATACCTATTCGGCAAACCCGTCCAGGAGGATCGCTTCATCGAGTCGGTCACGAGCCTTTTCCATTCAATACGACCTTGAGGTATCTATGTCCGGCGGGTGCTCTCCGCTAACCACACCATCGGAGGGATCCATGTCACGACCGGGGAAAAGCATAAAACACATCAGGACCATTTGTCAGAGCTGGCTACGAATGCCGGAGGCGGCATCTCGAACTGTTCTAAGTCCATCCGATCACAGCAGGTGAGCTGGAATCACAGAACGACCGGCAATTGGCTCAGCATCTGGGGCAGTGGCTGGACTACCCTTTATCGCAGGATCGAGGCTTTGGGCATCGACTGCGCCACAGTGGAACAAAGTACCGAAATGGAACACCCGTTTATGGCAATCGCCGTACCACTTTGGAACATATAGTGAAGAGCGCTATTTCGATAAATCGTTAATTCATTACTCATATACAATTACGTACTTGGCATGATTATTGCATTATAGTCCTTAACAAATACCATGGAGGACATTATGAACGGCTACGGGTAAGATGCACAGGATCGATTTGACCAAGGGATCAATCGTGCCAGAGAGCCTGGACGAAGGCCTGGCAAAAAGTATGTCGGCGGCAGGGGCCTTGCAACGGCCATGCTTATGCGCGAAATCGATCCCGGCATTGACGCACTAAGCCCTGAAAACAAGCCCATGTTTGTAACAGGGCCTTAACCGGAACAAGTACGCCGACTGGCGGCCGATACATGGACATAACCTGAGGCTCCCCTTACGGGCACGGTCGCATGTTCCAATTCAGGCTAATATTTTGGCGCGAAATTCATGTTCCTATCGGTTTCTTCACATACCGAGCTTGCTCGGAGGAGGTTGAGATGTCAGCATTGATCGCTTTGGCCGTTTCCATCGGAGGACTCGCGATTGCGGCTACATGGCTGTTCGTGGTTCCGCTCGCGTTCCTGGGTGTGCAGATTTGGCAGGGCTTCATCGCATGGGCGAGTTTCTATCACAGCGGTGGAAAAACCGCTGGATTGAAAAACACCGTGGTCTGCATGACCTACGGCGTTATCGTCGGAGCGCTGTCCATTCTGCTTGCCGGTCAATTGGGCATGCTCGGCGCTTTCGCCGCGCCGGTCGCCGTCGGAATTGGAGCAGCCGTCCTGGTACTCGGCGCTCATATCGGATTGCTGGCCACTATCCCGGCGAGCGTCTACGGTTTTGCCAGCGTCGCCGGGCTCATCTTGCTCAAGGGCCTTGCGCCGATTGACGCGTTGGTTCCGACCATTGCATCCGTCGTGCTCGGCGCGCTTTTCGGCTGGGCATCGGAATACATCGGTGGGCTTCTGACAAAAAAAGATACTGCGAAATAACGGTTCGGAAATGCCGAGGGTAAATGGAACGAACTTTTTCCGCCCTCGGACATTGTATCAGAAAAGGCGGCTAACGGACAGATGGTCATCATAGTTCTCGACGCCAGTGTGAACATTTTCGTCGGCAGCATACGTATCGATCCAGGCAAGAATCATCGGTGCCATGGTGTTGGTGGTAGATCCGGTGAGAGGGACATCGAGTGCGCAAAAGCTGATTTAGCGGCTTTAAGATAGAACCGTTGTAATTCAAGAGCTTTGTTCTTTACATTCAAACCCATTTGGCTCTCCTCCCAAACAACCAACTTGAAGAGCTCTTCCCTGTCACGTGCTATTTCGCTAATCCATACCACTCCTGGGAACGTGGCACCAACGAAAATACCAATGGACTTATCAGGCAATACATACCGAAGAAAAGCTGCATGAAGAATCTCAACCAAGCAACTTGTGACCGCATTGCCTACAGGCTTAACACGCGCCCTCGAAAGCGCCTTGGCTTCAAGACTCCTTATGAAGTATATTACGAAACAGCATCACCGTTGCACTTCATGCTTGAACTTAAGTTGTTATTATTTTAAAATAATAGATTTGTATCACTAATAAAATCCAAATGATAATGCAGTTGTGGCTACGCCAAAATAGAAAAATGGCCCTGCATCATAGATGTCTATATTACTACCATCTGTTCCAACTTTTGAGTTCATATATCCAATTCCCAATAATATATTTGTTATTCCTGTTCGTATGTTACTTATAGACCTCTCTTGAGCTTCAGAAGATACATTAAATACAACTCCTATTGAAAAATAAACAGGTATATCGGAAAAAGGTGATGCTGTAATACTACTGCTATCAGCGTTTTCTGCAGGGTTAAATAGTGAATTCACACCTGAATAACCAATTGCGCCAAAAATATTAAGTGGTTCATCACCCGGCAAAATTCTGATCCTAAATTCAGGCATTATAGAAGCTCCAATGTAGACTTCTTTTGTTTGAACTCCCCATACAAAGGGTACTCCTGTCGCAATTGTTAAATCAAAGTGTAAGAACTTTGAATCTTGTGCGTTTGCATTCGAAAACACAAACAATACCATTAAAATGATAAGGCAACTTTTCTTTTTCATGACAAACTCCTTGATACAAAAATAATGGAGACAATCTCCAATTTTGCAGCCAAAGAAATAACCTATGATGTTTCCGATATATTAAAGAAATCATAATCAACCTAACATACATTTATACAGCTTCTCGCTAAGATCGCGACATACACCGACAATAACAGTGCTATATACCCGTACAAAATCCCGTAGGTTCAAGTTCTTGCTGTCCCTTAGGTACTCGAAAGCCTTGTAGCCCAGCGCTTTCATCCAGTTAGTGACATAACTCCCCCCGATAAAGCCCGTAGCCTTGT
>CAZNXK010000068.1:0-17779 GCA_964576835.1 uncultured Treponemataceae bacterium
GCCGGTACAGAGAGCCTTGCTTGAACGGCTTGGCCAGAAAGCCGTCGAAACCCGCGGACTCGATCCGCTCCCTGTCATGGCTGAACGCCGAGGCGGTCAGCGCGAAGACCCTGGGTCCCGTGGCCGCTGGACCCGCCTTGATCGCGGCGACCGCGTCGTAGCCGTCCATCACCGGCATCTTTATGTCCATGAAGACGATGGCCGGCTTCTCGGCCGCCGCGCGCTCCACCGCCTCCCGGCCGTCGGATGCTTCGGATACGGTAAAACCGACGCGCTCGAGCATCTCCCTGAGCACGGTGCGGTTGGCCTCCTGGTCGTCTACGACCAGGGCCCTGGTTCCCGCCTCCACCTCGATCTCGAGGTCGGCGTCATCTTGCGCAAGCGGCGCGGAATCTGACTCGGGGAGCGTTACTGAAAAAGAGAACTCGCTGCCCTCGCCCTGCTTGCTCGTCACCGCAATCCTGCCGCCCATCATCGCCACGTAGCGGCTGGAGATGGCAAGCCCGAGCCCGGTACCGCCTTCGTGGTCGGTCGTGCTCGCCTGCACGAAGGGCTGAAGGATGGCTTCCTGTTCATCCTCCGGAACGCCCCTGCCGGTATCGCGTACAGCGAAACGGATGCCCTCGCCGTCGCTGCCGACGAGTATGCCCACGCCGCCCTCGGCGGTGAACTTGACCGCGTTGCCTATCAGGTTGACCAGGACCTGCCTGAGCTTGCCCAGGTCGCCCCGGACGTAGCGCGGAAGGCCCTCCACCGTGTCGACATAGAGGCTCAATCCCTTCTTCCGGCACCGCAGCTCGAACATGTCGCGCATGTCGCCCACGAGCTCCGGCAGGTTGAAGACCGACTCGTGCAGCTCCATCCTTCCGGCCTCGATCTTGGATATGTCGAGGATGTCGTTGATCAGCGCCAGCAAGTGCTCGCCGCTCCGCGCGATTATTCGCAGCCGCTCGCGTTGCGCGGCGGTCAGGTTGCGGTCGTCCTCGAGAAGCTGGGTAAAGCCAAGTATCGCGTTGAGCGGCGTCCTCAGCTCGTGGCTCATGTTGGCCAGGAATTCGCTCTTCATCATGCTGGCGTTCTCGGCTTCTACCCGTGCGCGACGCAGCGTCTCCTCGATCTCCGCCTGCCTGGAGACGTCGCGGAGGATGACCGTCGTCAAGGCGTCGTCTCCTTCGCCTGTCCTGGACAGGTGCGACTCCATCATCACGGCAGTTCCGTCGGCCCGCAGCCATGGCAGGCGCGCAAGGCTCGCGTCTCCGTCGGTCAGAGCCGTGTGCCCGTCGCCGAGGAAGCGGCCGAGCTCGGAGCCGAGCACCTCATCGCGGCTCCAGCCGAAGAGTCGCCGGGCGGCGGGATTGTAGAGGACGACCCGGCGTTCCCGGTCAAAGGCGATGATCGGGTCGGCGGCGCCCGAGACGATGTCGTCGAGTCTCCGCTCCGATGCCTTGAGCTGCCCTTCCTGCTTGCCTATCAAAGTGTTGATCAGCCTGAACACGGCGGCAAACTCGTCGTTCTGCACGATGTCGATCACCTTGCCGGCCGTGGGGTCCGGCGAGTTGAGCGTATTGAGCCTGTCCAATATCGTAGCCAGCGGCCTGGCTATCAGACGCCTGAGCTGGAAAAGGAGCTGCACTATGAAGCCGCCGAGAGCGAGCGCCTTGAAGAAGAAAACCCCCAGCAGGTCCTTGAGCCCGGTGTAGCGCTTGGCCTGGGTAAGCAGTTCGGGCGCGGTCAGGAATCCCTGATGCACGTCCTGCGCCGCAGGTTTATCCATTTGCGCCAGCGAGACGGCGCTCCCGGCGAACGAGAACGCCTGCAGCGTCATGAACAGCGCTATCGCGAGGAGTATCAGCGTCAGCTTCGAGTACAGGGACGAATAGGCCACCCGCTCGGTGCTGCCCAGGCGCAGGATCGTCTGCCTGGCCTTGTACAGCCTGTCTTCGAACTGGAGCGCCAGGATCACGCCGACGAAGAAGCCCGCTATCGCCGCCTCGAAAAGGAACAGGATGCGTCCGGTCCCCGTCTCGGCCGAGCCAGGCGCGGCGGTCAGCGAAAGGGCGAGCCTGCCGGCTACGAATACCGCTATCGACGCCGCTATCGTGAAGAAGCGCGTGTGGTTGAGCCTGCGCATCGCCGCGTCGATGCGGCCCCGGGGCTCCTCATTCGAAATGAGGCAGCGGATGTGCAGCTTGAAGACAGGCAGGAAATATCCGTACAGTATGGCGTCGAGGAGGATGACCTGGGACCACATCAGCGCCGCGGTCCATCCGCGGGTGAAGAGCGCCAGGCTCCGGTACAGCGCCTCGCCGAGGCTCGGCCCGGAGAGCGACGTGATGAACAGCACGAAAAGCGGAGCCATCACCGTGGCGTCCGGCATGAGGCTGCAAGAGCGATCTCGGAATTTCATACACCAGAGTATACGAAAGCGCGCCGGACTCGGCCAGTCGGGCGCGCTTCTTAATTGGAGAATGAGCCCGGTTTCACGTTCGCCCCAGTCTGTATATAGGAATCGCCGGCCATGGGAGCGAGCTTGCTTCTGTCGATTACCCGGACGCGGCCCCGCGATCTGTCCAGGATGCCGTCGTTACGAAATCGGCGCACCACACGCGCCAGCTGTCGATAGCTGGCTCCGAGGAAGTCGGCGAGCTCTCCGAGGTCGTCGGTTCCCAGGAGCCTCCCGTCGTCGTCGGTGGACGCCAGCAGATAGCTTGCCAGGCGACTTTCCACGGGATAGCGCAAGTTGATGGATTCCGCCGCGAAGCGGTCGGTCAGCTTGGAACCAAGCCGCCCGCACAGGTACATAAACAGCCGGTAGTTGCGCGGGGCGGCCTTCAGGAGGGCGTCCACCGGCAGGCAGAGGCAGATGGAACCGGTGATGGCCTCGACGCTCAGCGCGTAGCGCCGGGACGAGAAGAGTTCGGCTTCGCCGAAGACGTCGAACGGCGCGTAGAACGCGGCGAGCACGCTCTGGCCGTTGTCCATCGTACCGTACGCCTTGGCCCGCCCCTCCACGAAGAAGACGATATCCCTGACCGGGTCTCCGGATCTGATGATGAGTTCGCCGGGCTCCCTGCGGAACGGACTGAGCGACGCGACAAGGTCCGCGGACAGGAGTCCATCCAGGTCGTAGCGCCGGACATACGGGTCAAGAGGTATCATTGTTCCTCCGATCGGAGAACGATAAGACATATGTCCTATTCCGGTGTCGAGTATAGCGCGATACTTAGCCAATCGGTAAGGAGACACCATGTACGGAGCCCTCGCGCCCCTGGTCGGGGCACTTGTCACGATCATGAGCGGCATCAACAGCCGCCTCTCGGAACTGGTAGACCCCGTCGTCGCCGTGCTCGTCATCCACGCGGTAGGGCTCGCCGCTATTGTCGGCGTCACGCTCGCCAGGCGCGACCGGGCGCTCCCGGGAAGGATTCCCGCCTGGTCGTACCTGGGAGGACTCGTCGGAGTCGTCACGGTATTCTCGAGCAACTACGCGTTCTCCGCGCTCGGCGCCTCGCTGACCGTGGCCGTCGCCCTTCTCGGTCAGACTGTCTTTTCAGTCGCGGCCGACTCCGCCGGAATCCTGGGCCGCGCCAGGTATCCGCTCTCTGCGCGGCGCGTGCCCGGCATAGCCATGGCCCTGGCCGGTGTGGCCGTCATGGGCCATTGGCGCCTCGCCGGACCCGCCATGCTCGTGGCGTTCGCGGCAGGCGCAAGTTCCGGGCTTTCCACCGTCCTCAACGCCGAACTCGGCAGGCGCAAAGGCGTGCTCCACAGCGCGCGGGCCAATTACGCCGTGGGCCTTGCGACGACAGCCGCGATAGCCTTGCTCGTACGGCCGTCCGTACCGGAGGCGATCGCTGCCGTCACCTCGGCCGGGCCCTTCCTGGTTCTGGGAGGCGGACTCATCGGCATAGTCGTCGTATCGACGATCAATGTCATCGTCCCGCGCATTGCGGTATTCAGGTTCACCATACTGATGTTTGCGGGGCAAACGGTAACCGGCGTCATCATCGACGCGCTGGGCGACGGAGTGGTCGACCTGAGGAAAATCGCCGGAACCGCGGTCCTGCTGGGCGGGCTCGCGCTCGACGCTAGATGTACACGCGGGGAACGCGCTTGCCGACCATGCAGGTGACCTCGTAGTTGATGGTGCCGAGCGCGGCCGCTACTTCGTCGGCAGGCAGGTCCGCGCCGCCGAACAGCAGAACCTCGTCGCCGCGGGAGACGCCCGGGATGTCCGTGACGTCCATCATGCACTGGTCCATGCAGATGCTGCCGACGATGGGCGCGCGGGCACCCCTGACCAGGACCGACGCGCGGCCGGAAAGAGCCCTCGGCCAGCCGTCCGCGTAGCCCAGGGGCAGCGTGGCGATGCGGCTCCGGCGGCTCGTATAAAACCTGCGCCCGTAACTGACCGATTCCCCCGCCGCCACGTCCTTGACCATGGACACGCGGGTCCGCAACGACATCGCGGGCGCAAGCTCGACCTCCCAGGCGCGGTCGGCGGCCGGCTTCTGCCCGTACATCGCGATGCCGAGCCTGACCATGTGGAGGCCCGCCTCGGGCATCCTGATGGCCGCCGCGCTGTTGGCCATGTGCCGAATGCCTGGGTCGACGCCCGCGGCCTCGATGGCGGCGAGCGCCGTCATGAAGCGCCCGAGCTGTTCCCGCGCGAAGCCCAGATCATCGGCGTCGGCGGTCGCGAAGTGCGAAAATACGCCGGCAAGGCGCGCCGCTGGCAGCGCTGTGACCGCGGCTGCCAGAGAAGCGGCTTCCCCTGGTTCGCATCCGACCCGCCGCATGCCGGTATCCACCTTGAGGTGGATCCTGGCAAATGACGACGCGGCCGCCGCATCGGACAGCGCCTTGGCGGCCGACAGGTCGTAGACCGTGGCGTCGAGGCCGAGGTCGACGATCCGCGCCGCGTCACAGGCCTCTGCGGGTCCCATGACCAGTATAGGGCAGCCGAAACCGGCGGCCCTGAGCTCTGCGGCCTCGTTGACGATGGCCACGGCGAGCATGTCCGCTCCTGCTTCGAGCGCCGCCTTGGCCACCGCGACGGCTCCATGGCCATAGCCGTCGGCCTTGACCACGGCGCAGACCCGCACTCCTGGCTTGAGCCGCGCGGCTATCCTGCGGATGTTGCCGCCTATCGCTGCAAGGTCAACCTCGGCCCAGGTCGGACGCTCGGTCATGGCATGTAGGTCACGAAACCGTTGAAGTCGTTGGCCACGCCGTTCTGGTCGAGGATGGCCGATATCTCGCCGCGATGATGCGTGCCGTGACTGAGGACCTGGAATATCGCGTGCCAGAACGTGCGCTCCATTTCCTGGCCATCCGTAGTACGGTACTTGACCCGGCGCCCGAGCTCGGACTCTGGCAGCTCGGCGATGAAGCGGCCCAACAAGGCGCTCGCCTCGATCAGCAGGGCCGCGGTTTTGGCGGCGTCGCCGGTGATCGCGGCCTTGGTCTCGTCGAGAGGCCTCGACACGAGAGCGTTCGAGGCGAGGCAGGGGTACGATCCGAAGCCGGCAAAACGCTTGAGCCACAACACGATGGCCCAGGCCATGTGCTCGATTATGCCGTCGACGCTCTTGAAGTAGACGCCGACATTCTTGCCTACCAGCCCTTCCGGCGCTTTGCCAATAATCGCGAGCATCGCCTCGCCCGCCTTGGCGTTGTATTCCGCCATCCGCTGCAGTACCTGTTTCATTAAACCTCCTTGTCAGCTCCGCTGAAAGCACAAGCTTTTTTCTATCATAACAGAGGACGGCAGAGCCTGGCAGGATTCTTTCCGCTGCCCGATGTCCAAGATGAGGACGAGTATTTCATCCTCAGCGCCGCCGCCTCGTCCCGAGCAGGCTCCTCACGGCTTGCCGTCCGAGTTCCCTGCCCGCGGCCGACAGGGCGACGCGGGCCAGTTCCGCCGCGAAGCCGCCAGACGCCTCGGTCGCCTGCGCTCTTGTCCGGCTTACCGCCGGACGTCTCTCCGCCGCTCGTGGAGCCGTACTTGCGGCTGGCCTCGGAACTGGCTCCGCTTGGTAGCCCGGCAGCGTAATGCCGGAGAGCTCCGCCTCTATCTCCTCGATGGTCGGCTCGCGCGCTGCGCGGGCGCCGGCTGCTCCTGGGAATGCGGCAACGGGACTCGCCGAGGCCGGACCGGCTCCGGGAAAGCCCGCGCCGTCGTAGACAGCGCTCATCCTGCCCTTCAGCATTTCGTACGCCGACTCCCTGTCGATGGCCACTTTGTACCGAGGGCCCAGCGGGGACGCGACGACGATGGCTTCCCGTTCATCGGGCGACAATGCGCCGATGCGCGAGGCCGGAGGCACCACCCGCACGCGTTCCACCGGTGTCGGGCGCCCCTCGGCATCCAGGAATGATACCAGCGCCTCGCCGACGCCCAGCTCGGTTATCACGGCTGCCGCGTCGACCAGGGGATTGGGCCTGAGCGTCTCGGCCACCGAGTCGACGGCCTTCCTGTCTTTTGGCGTGTAGGCGCGCAGCGCGTGGTGTATGCGGTTGCCCAGCTGCCCGAGCACCGACTCTGGCACATCGAGGGGACTCTGCGTGACCAGCCAGAGCCCGACGCCCTTGGAGCGCACGAGCCTGGCCGTCCGTTCCACCGCCTCGACCAGCGCCTTCGGCGCGCCGTCGAAGAGGAGGTGTGCCTCGTCGAGGAGCAGGACCAGTCTGGGTTTCTGGAGGTCGCCTGCCTCGGGGAGTTCCTCGAAGACCTCGCCCAGGAGGTGTAGGAGCACGGTGGCGTACAAGGCAGGCTCTGCCATCAGACCTTCGGACGCGAGGATGTTGACAATCCCGAGGCCGTCAGCCCCGACCCGTATCAGGTCATTGATGTCGAGGGCTGGTTCCCCGAAGAAGCGGCCGGCTCCCGTGTCCTCGAGCACAAGGACGGAGCGCTGTATGGCCCCGAGGCTCGAAGCGGACATCAGCCCGTACTCTGCCTTGAGCGCGGTGGCATTGGTCGTCGCCCATTCGACCATGGCCCGCAGGTCGGCCAGGTCGAGGACGGGGAGGTCGCGCTCGTCCGCGATGCGGAAAAGGAGGCGGAGCGTGTCGGCCTGCACGTCCCCCAACCCCATGAGCCGTCCCAGGAGCAACGGCCCGAGATCCGACACGGTCGCCCGCAGCGGAAGCCCCAGCTTGCCGAAGACGTCCCATAGGCCGGCGGGATTGGCCGCGTACACCGGTTCGGGGAGGCCGAGCCTGCCAAAGGCGGCAGCTACCTTCGGGTTCGCCCCGCCCGCGGCCGCCACGCCGGACAGGTCGCCCTTGATGTCGCAGCACAGCACCGGCACGCCCGAGCGGGAAAAGCCTTCCGCCAGGGCCTGCAGCGTCACGGTCTTGCCCGTGCCCGTGGCCCCGGTCACGAGGCCGTGCCGGCTGGCCATGGACAGGTCAAGGGATATGGCGCGGCCGGTTTTAGAAATACGGCAGAGATCGAGGGTCATGGGCATGGAAGGCCTCCTGTGATCACGATGGCTGGCTTGAGCGCCATCAGCTTTTTTTCCGTCAATTCCCTGAGCGATGCGATGGCTTCGCCGGCTCTGTCTTTCTGAACGAACACATGGTCATGATAGAAGGCCGCCACGACATTCGCGCTTATTCCTGCCTTGGCAAGTTTCGACGATACCGCCGCGGTCAGGCCTACCGCGTCCAGACTCGAATGGATATTGAGGGTGATGCATCGATAGACGGACTGAAACGGAATGCCGTTTCGTTCCGCGACAGCCTTCTTCAGTATCAGGGTAGTTCCTTCCTTCTCCTGAATCATCGCCCATGGATCGAGGCCGATCAATCCCTGGGCTCCCCTGGCCATCGTGCAGAATACGTACTCTTCGTCACGCAACTCCGGATCCATCGACCGCAGCAGGATTCCCAGGTCTTTCTCTCCGCCCATCGAATGCCTCCGGGTTCTTCGGTCGATGATACTCCCTGCCCTGGACGCTGGCAATGCATGCCCGGGGCAAAGAGGTGTAGAATGGAGCCATGGATAGCCGCGCCGCGTTGCCCGTATGGTTCGCCCTGCTCTCGACCATCACCCTCCTGCCCGCATGCGGCCAGGCCACCGCCGTGAGCGTAGGGCGGGTCTACAGAATACCATCTTCGATCCGCAGCGTCACGGCCCTGTCGAGCCGGCTGTCGTCGATGACGCCGGGACGGGTGGAGCGCATAGTCGACGGCGACACCATCGTCGTCTCGCTCGACGCCGGCACCGGCCTGGACTCGAAGGAGAAGGTCAGGCTGATCGGCGTGGACACGCCCGAGACGGTGGACCCGCGCAGGCCGGTGGAACGCTTCGGCGCCGAGGCGTCCCGCTTCGCCGAGGAGCGGCTGGCGGGGCGGAACGTCATGCTCGCCTTCGGCCCCGAGCTTCGCGACCGGTACGGGCGGCTGTTGGCCTATGTCTTCCTCGAGGACGGTAGCTGCTTCAATCTTGCCATCGTCGCCGAGGGATACGGCTTTGCCTATACCAAGTACCCCTTCGCCTTCATGGACGAGTTCCGCGCGGTCGAGCGCGAGGCACGCGCCGCGAAACGGGGCTTGTGGCGATGACGGTTGGCCGGGATATAGTGTCGGGAGACGTAATAAGTTGAACTGATCAGGAGTCAATCATGGGCATTACCTTGGCGATAGTCGGCGGCATGGTCATCATCTCGATCATCGCGGTGGTGGGCGACGTTATCTCGAAGGGCATGCGCGCGATGCCGCCGGCCGACCAGACCGCCCTGCAGACAAGCCTCAAGGCCCTGTCCGACCGCGTCGAGCTGCTCGAACGGCAGGTCGGCGAACGCGACTCGAGGCTGGCACAGCTCGAAGGCGAACTCGCCTTTACAACGAAGCTGCTCGAGGACAGGCACAGCTGATCCTGTCATCGAATCACCATTCCGGAACACCAGCCTGAACCAGCCTCCCCGCGCTATACTCTCTCCATGGCTTTCCATGCATCGTCCGTGTTCAGGTTATTCGCCTCGCTGTTCGCGGTCGCGTTCGCCGCCTGCGTCTCAGCGCCGGGGATGGCACCGGCAGGCGATCCGGCGTATCCATTCCGGGCCGACGAAATCTGGGCGCCCGCCGCGCCGACCGAGGCTCAGCGGCTGATTGCCAAGGGCGGCGCATCGCTCGTCGGCAAAAAGACCCTGGTCGTGGGCGGCGTCACCTACCCCAACGACTGCACCGGCCTCGTCCGCGCGGCCTACGCCTTCGCGTCGATAGACCTGGCGTACCGATTTGACCGATATTCCGGCAACGGCGTGCTCCGGCTCTACAAGACGGTAAAGGACGAAGACCTGCTCTACGCCACGCGCTACCCCGCGCCCGGCGACCTCGTATTCTGGGACAACACCTACGACGCCAATGGCAATGGCCGGGCCGACGACGAGCTGACTCACGTCGGCGTCGTCATTTCCTCGGAGCCGGACGGTTCGATACGGTACCTCCACTACCACATCCGGCTCGGCCCCGTGGTGGAGAGCATGAACCTGAGCCGGCCCGATGACGAGTCGGACGGCCCCGGCGGCCGCGTCAACGCCTTCTTGAGGATGCGCGGCTCGCCCGGGGCCGCCGGGGACAACGCGGCCCAGCTTTTCCGCGTCTTCGGCAGGGGGTATGAGCTGAAGACGCCGTGAGGAGCTTGGTACTGACAGGTGAGCCCGTACCAGTCGTTGCCGAGGTTGAAACAATGTAGGTATGAACGGAAGCAGTTTGGTCCGAGATGCTTAAATGCCAGTCGTAGGTTGAAGAAAAAACGCCCTTTTCAAGTAAAGTATTTGGGTTGGCGGTGATGAAAAGCTGAATCAGTTTCGTACCATCTCCACCATCGATGCCGCTTGTCATATTCAGATTTATCCCGGTTGTATCATCATTGAGGTTGCTGGACAGGTCCCAGTTTCGGCTCATATCCGTATTGATCGCGCCGACTGTGTAGGTGTTCGAAGAACCAGAGCGAGAAACCACGTATGTCAGGAGTGTCAGATCGATTTCCGTTTCGTTCGTGTCGATGGTTATGGAATATTGATGGATGCCAGCTCCGCCGGGTATGGAAAGGTCGATGGTAATATCATTTCCGGAATACGCGGTATTAAGAGTAGCTCCACCTGAGAAGCTTGGAGTCACCGTGGAAGGCGGATCCTTTATGATGAAGCGTCACGTTCCGGCACCACCAGGATAGTCCGGTATTGTGCCCATGATCCCGTCCAGGACCCAGTACTGCAGCGTCAGCGTCCACGAGCCGCTGGCGCCTGCGAGGTTAACGGACAGACGGGGATATGTATTCGAAAACAAATGTGAACCGTCTGGCTTATAGTTTAGCGTGGTTCCCGATCCCATGCTTTAACCCATTGTCGCATCATTAGGACACGCGATTTCGAAAGAAGCCGCCGTGGTCGTGAACGACAAGACTGCTGTCGAGCTGCCTGCCAGCACGTTGAAGTAGATGGTCTGGTCCGGGCTATACACTACTGGATCAGCATTCAATAGCTCTTCCACCTCCATCCCCATCGTGCATCCGGCCACGGCGATGAGGCAGGTCGCTGCGATCGATGCCATGCAACGGTACATTCGCTCCATACGATGTACTTTCTATTCGGCGCTTGTTTCCATTGTATCGGCATCCGAGACGACATGCCAGGGCAATTGATTGAAACTTACGGCGTGACATCAAGGTGCGCACCGTAGGTCGGGTTCAAACCTGTGTCCAGACTCGATATGCTAGCTAAAACGTTCCCTGCAGATGGCAGATTCACCGTCAAATACCATTCCTGGGCTGATGATATAGCCCCCCGGGGAACCATGTTTGGCAAGGCGTCAATCCTGAGCACAAAGACATTTACGGAAGGATTGGCGAGAACGGCGGTTATACCAGTACTGTTGTTGGAGCCTGGATATGCATTGATGCTTACAGTGGGGGTAGTCGAATTCGGATTGAAAAGGATTAAGTTGACCGGCACGATCGTGCCGGTGTCAATCGTCAGCGTCACCTCGTGGGGAGCTGCGGTCGCAGTCTCATCATCCATGGTGAAGCAGATTTTTGTCGTCGTCGCTGCCGGATAGGTAAAGCTTGTGTAGCTTTGCGACGTCACCGGCACTTGAGGCGGGGGGTCAAGTGCCTCGATGCCCGTCCCCATTATGCAACCGGCAAGAATAACCAGGTATGCAACCGAAAAGCCTATCCAGCACGTCACTCGCTTCATAAAAAAAATCCTTTCTAAGCTCCAGGTTGCCCTCGTTGCCAGGAAATCAATTGTTCTACAATCTCAGCACGATCCCTACATGCGCCTGCAGAAGGCTTTTCTGCGAGAAGCTGGACTGATAGTCCGTGCCGAGCTCCACGGAGAATCGGGGGGAGAGCTGGAAGCCTAGCCCGAGGCCTGCGCCGTAGCCAGAATCGGTCATCGAGAAATCCTCGAGGAAAAGGCTCGGCCCCGTTTGGAGATACCCATAGAACGAATTGAAGATCGGCACGGAATATCTGGCGTCCAGCGCGAGCGTGACGATGGACGCGGAGATTCCCCCCGCTTGGGCCGCCGGCAGGATGTTGTAACCCGCCATAAACTGGATCGACCATTGCCGCGTCAGCCTGTAGCCAGCATCGAGAATTCCGCAGAAGCCAGCCACGTTGCTGGCACTGTAGTTTTCCATCGGCATGGCTATTCCGCAATGGAGGCTGAGAGAGTACCGGTATGTCACCGGAGTCAACGTGTATTCGATTGCCTTGGTCTCTCCTTCGACCAAGTCCAGCGAGTAGGTGTTACGCCCGATCTTGCGTAGCCCCTCAAGCGTATATTCGAGATCGTCAACCATTCCGTCATGGTCGATGTGATAACCGAATGAGCCGACAGGTTCAAGCGAAGGGTAGGGTTTGCCCTTGATGGTGACGGTTTTTCCAGTATCGAGATAGCCCTTGATTACCCATTCGATATATGGGCGGTCTTCGACGATCCGGATTCGCGATTCTACGCTGGCAGCTGCTTTGTTTTTCAACACCTCTGGTGTCGCAGCCAAGTTCTTCATCGATCCGGTGTTCTTCTCTACTTTCAGGACAAGCCTGTACGACTCCCGATTCAGCGGCAGTGGTTTGAATCCACGGCTACCCACATAGGCTACACCCCTGAAGCCAGCACCGGAACCACCTCCTCCGGCGCCGCCACTGGCAATGGATTCGAAGTTCATGTTGGTCCAGGCGCTTTTTTCCTTGATGTAGGTATCGGCGGTCGATATGATTTCTGCCTTAAGACATTGGTGACCATTGGTTGCGTCGATGTCCGCCGGAAGTATTCCCGGATTCCACCGCATGAAGTACTCCAGTGCCCCGTTGGTGACCGCATCGGGCTTCTGCGGTACTTGCTCCGGGCAGGTGGGATTATTCTTCAGCGTTGAGTCAGGGCAGGCGAGCGGTGGAGTATTTCCTGGAATCGGTATCCATTCGGTTCCAAGCCCCCAGTTGGCGATCCGAAACTCGACGCTGACCCCGGCCGCGGGAGGATACTGCTCCGTATTGGTGGTCGGATCCCAGCGGGTCGTGTCGTTCTGCACTTTCGCAACGAACTCGTTTTCCTCGTTGGGTTTTATCGTTCTTCCATACCCGGTGCCACCGGTGGGATGGACCCCGATGTTGCTCGAGTCGATCCAGAGACCGGTGCCCGCTCCGCGGTTGCTCTTATGGCTCAGCCCCCAGATGTACGGGGACGGAACGCTGTTCTGAACAATGGAGGCGTCCGGGATGGACAGAGTCTGCAGCTCCTTGGGCCAGAAGTATTGGCGACCGCCGGACCCGTCAAAGACGTGGGCGATGGAATAGAAATAAAAGTCATTCGTGATCTGCGGCCAGTTGCCTGTCGTCACTGCATTACTGGGGATTCCCAGTTCGATGACCCAATCCGCACCTGTCGACGATATTCCGAGCTGGATACCGATAGCAGCCGTCTGGATGGACGAAAGTTCGGACCAAGCTCCGCTCGCGTCGGCGGCATAGACTCTGAGCCGGGCATCATCTATCAAGCGGGGGTAGACAACGATAAGCCTGGCTGAAGCGAGATTCGCGCTCGCGCCCGCCGGGCCGTCCGGCCAGAAGCCGATAGCTGCGAAGTCCGCGCTCCCGCTGTCCTGTTGATCGACAACCTCGTAGGAAAAGTACAGGATCTCCGCCGCGTTGTTCCTCAATGCCTGGGTGGTGGCGTCCGTCGTGGTTTCCGCGTTGTACGTCAGCGCGTACGCACCGGTCCATCCGCTGTCATGCGTTGAGCCGGAGCCTGTGCCCTGTACGAATCCGTCGATCGTCGGGGCTAGGTACGTATGCGGAAGCCCGATGTAGGCGGGAAACTGCGACTCTTCATAGGAACGAACGGCGATGCTCATGGAAACCCACGCGGACTGGAATCCCTCCTGGTTTGTAACTCTGAGCCTGGCTGAATAGCTGTCACAGAGCTGATACTGAGGATGAGGAGTGCCAGTACTGCTCTCATCTACGGTGCCATTGCCGTCGTAATCCCACTCGTAGGTCAAGTCACCGCCACGAGGATCATTGGAAACGCTCGTCGTTCCGCTGAAATAAAATGTATCACCGTTTTGAATGACGGCTGGATGTGACGGCGGGTCCGAAAATACTGCGCTGCCATCCGTGTTGTACCGAAGGATAGCCACCGGAGTGCCGGCAACGACAACGCTCATGGTCTTCTGGGCCGAAATGAGGCCGTACCGGTCCGTGACGACCAAACTGACCGTGTAGTCGCCGTTCGTGGTCCAAGAATGGGACACGTGGCTCGCATTGGGCCCCGCGGGACTGCCGTCCCCGAAGTCCCATGTATAGGTCTGGATACCGCCTGCAAGCGGATCGCCATGGGAGCTGTCGTCCGCGCTGAGGTAGAGAGTATCCGACGTTCCAATCGCCTTGTATGGCGAGGGAGGCGCAACGTAGTTGGTGGCCCCATCCGTATTATATTTTATGTCCGCCGTCGGGGCATTTTTCACAACCAGGGTGATGCTATCCGTGGCCGGTCTGCCGGGAAAATCCCCTTTTGGAAAATCTTCCGCACACGAGAAAACGATGATAGACGAAGAAGGCGCCGCAAAGCTGCGTATAGGCCCTGCCTGGCCGTTGCCGAAGGCTACGCCGTCGTCATTCCATGAGTAGGAGGTAACTGGCACATCAGCCTCGGCGTCACTGGTTGATACAGAGAAGCTGACGTCCTGATTGGTTCCGGCCGCAAGGACGCCAAAAGTCCGGTCGAACGCCGGGGTCGTACCTGACCAGATTGTCACGGTAGGCGCGGCGTTGAGAGCGGCGCCTGTAAAGCTCGGTGTCACGACTGCAGGCGGCTCAATGATGATGAAACGCCACGTTCCGGCACCACCCGGATAGTCCGGTATCGTGCCCGGGATCGCGGCCGTGACCCAATACTGCAACGTAAGCGTCCGTGAGCTGCCTGCGCTCGTAAGACTCGCCGACACGTGCGGGAACGAGTTGGAAGCCACGGTCACGCCGTTCCTGTAGTAGAACGTGTTTCCCGACGCCATCGCCTGGCCACCCGTATCCTTTGGGTTCGAGATGTTGAATTGGGTTGCCGTGGTTGAGAACGACATGACAACTATCGAAACGCCAGTGGATATGTTGAAGTAGATGGCCTGGTCCTCGGCATACGCCACGAGCGAACTCAGGACCAGAAACCATGCCGCGGCGAGGATCCTGCTACGCATTTTTTTCTCCTCTGCTCTAAATCCGTGGAATCAATAGTCACCAAGCATGTAGATATAGGCGGCACCGGCGCTCTCCGCTGTGCTGCTGTCTCCATATGCGCCGACTATCATGCAAGTGTCGTGAATTGCCGACGAGAAGCCGAAATGATTGTCATCTGTCCTGACCTGCTCGTACAGGGGACTGTTGAGGCCTGCCTTCCACGAGCCGCTTTTCTTGTCATAGGCGTGCAGAGCGCCTTTGTTGCTATCCTGGCCGTCTGCGCCGATGGCAAGATAGTCTCCATGCAGCGATACCGAGGAGCCAAAATTGTCGGTGGGCTGGGTTGAAGCCAGGAACAGTTTGTCGACTTCTCCCCACGATGAGCCAGTCCGCGAGAATGCGTAGGCGTATTGCTTGACCGCAGCACCCGCAACGAGGTCCGTGTCCGTCAAGGCGACACATTGGCCGAACTGGTCAGAGGCAGCTCCATCGCTAGCCTCTACTTTCAGGGCGTTCCCCCAACTGGTATCGCTGATTTTCTGGTACACCATCACAAATCCGTTGGCGCTGTTGGGTGCGCCCGCCGCAGCGTAATTGTCCGATATCGCCACGCTGTAGCCAAGGTTATCCCCGTCTGAGCCAGTGCTGTCCTGGACGTCGGCTACCCATCCCCAGTTGTTGGCTCCCTCTTGGTCTCTGAAATAGATGGATGCCTTGCCCTTGCCCGAAGAATCGCCGAACGCGCCGATGATCGCATGGAGGCCTTTGATTTCGACCGAACATCCGAAGTACGAGCTTAGTGTGCCCGGGAGCATTTTTACTTCTCCCCAGTTGTCGGTACTACCCGTGTCCTTCGAGAAGATATACGCAGTGTCAGCGCTCAATGCACCGACTATGGCGTAGTCGCCGTCTATAGACACGGAACAGCCAAAATAGGAACCGGCGACGGGCGCGGTTGGCGTTATCTTCTTCAGCTTGGACCAGGACGTACCGGAACGCTTGAAAATGTAGGCGGCTCCAGCACCGCTGCTATCCTGGTATGCGCCAATGATCGCGTAGTTTTCCGAGATGGAGACGGCATACCCGAACCGAGCATCCGCGACAAGATCAGTGGTGGCGGTGAGCTTTTGGGAGAACTTCCAGACCGGATCGGCCGTCGAGAGCTCCTCTATCCCCTTCCTCATCGGCAAATCCCCCATCGTGCAGCCAGCTATGGCCGCCAGGAGTAAAGTCAGGGCGACGATGCGCGCAGCGGCTGCCATCCAACGTTTCATTCGCTCCATACGATGTCCTTTCGCGGTTTCTCGGCGTCGGAGGCACGGGTGGCAGCGGTTGCCGCGGAGCCGGCCTCGAGGTACGAGTAGGCGGCCGCCATGCTGGCGTCGAGGGCCTTGAGGGCGGCGTGGTAGCGGGCGGCGGCGGCGTAGTCGCCGAGTTCGTAGCTGGCTCGTGCCAGGCCCAGGGTCACGATCGGCGTCCTGGGCTGGGCCTTGTCGGCGCGGGCGTAGAGGTCTCGGGCCGCGGCTATGTCGGCGGCCATGTAGCGCAGGTTGGCGAAGTTGACCAGGGCGGGGACGAAGTCTCGTTTGGCAAGGATGGCCGTGAACTGGGCCTCCGCTTTGTCTGTCTGGCCGTAGCGTGCGTACAGGACGCCCAGGCTGTTCGAGAGTTTGGGGTCGTCCTGTGCGGCCTTCAGCCTGGCCTTGAGGGCGGCCTCCTGCGGGGCAAGCTCCCGTTCGACGAGCCGTGCCAGGTCCTTGCCGAACGCGTCGACGACGAGGGCGTCGGCGGGAGGGGCGGATTCAGCGCCGGAGCCGGCGAATCCCACCGGCTCGTAGACCGCCCAGGCCTCGTGGACAGGATAGAGCCGGGCTTCGGTTCCGGCCTGTCGCCACTCCTCGGCGCCCGTTTCCCATGCCTTGAGGAAGCCTTCCCTGGTCAGGGTTATCTCCACGGGCACCCAGGCCCTGTCCCCGATGACGATGACGTCGCCGGGGCGCTGCAGCCGCCTGGCGACATCGGCGGGCGGAATGCCCAGCGCGAAGGCCAGGTAGATGTGCCCGGGCACGGTGATGAAGGCGGTCTCCACCCCCAGCGCCTCGAGGAGGGCCGCGTTGAGTATCGTCAAGTCGTCGCAGTCCCCCGCCTTGAACTGGAGGCTCTGGCCGGGGAACTGGAGGTAGTCTATAGCCGATTCGTCCTTGGACAGTTTCGTGTAGGGAGTCGAGGGGTCGACCTGGTAGCTGATGCCGTAGGCGGCCAGCGCGTCATGGAGGGCTATCGCCGACAGAAGCGCATCGGGGAAGGCGCCTGGGCCTCTGCCCTTGACCGCGCTGGAGACGTTTTTGGCGAAGCGCATCACGGCGGGGTCCTTGGCGGTGACGAAGGCGGCAACGCGCCTGTCGTCGCTCCAGCTTATCGCGTTGCGGTCGTAGACCCGTAGCGTCTCGACGCGCTCGGAGCCGTACTGCTCGCCTGCCACCGTGGCCAGCACCGCCATGGTCGCCTGGACCTTTGTCGCCTCCGAAATGCCAAGCACCGTGTCGTTGAACAGGGCCAGCACGTCGATACGCGCCTGCTGGCCGCCCTTCAGGAATGGAATCTCGACCGATGCCTTTGGGCCGTCCATGTACTGGTTGACGAAGAAGTCAACCCGCAGGTTCTCCATGGGTATCTTGCCCTTGTTCCTGACGACAACGGCGCCGACGGGGTGCTCGTCGTAATACTTGAAGAGGACGGGGAAGACCGGCGCCAATTCGATTCCTTCGATGACGAGGTCGTCGTACTGACGGTACTTCGTCGCAAGTCCGGAGCGCGCGGGCTGCAGGTGGTAGGTGGTGCCGACGCGGATGGACAGGTCGTTGTACAGGCCCAAGAAGTCGCGGTATTCGGCTCCGAGCCCGATGCTGAAGGACCGGGACAGGTTGACGTCCAGGTTGGCGCCAGCGGCAAACATCGGGTTGGAACCGCTGCTCGTGGCCATAGGCGCGTCTATCGACGCGAAGAAGTAGCCGGCGGAGGCGCGGGCGCCAGCGGTGAGCCAGCTCGTCGGATTGAACCGGAACCCGAGCCCGGCTTGCGGCCAAT
>CAZNXK010000069.1:0-17563 GCA_964576835.1 uncultured Treponemataceae bacterium
AAACCGCTCCAACCCAGGCCAAGGCCCTCGAGGACTTCGCCGCCGCGATTTTTGCCGACATGGGCGACTACGCCCGCTCGTACATCGCGTACGTTCGGAGCGATTCCGCGACGCTTCCGGCGGCCAGGACGCCGGTCGACATGCGCGGGGTGTTGTACATTTCAGCCATAACGGGACTTGCCGCGGCGCTGATATACCTTCTGGCAATGCTGGCCGCCAGGTCGAAGAGGCGGCGGCCGTAGTATCAGCAGCAGCCCGAGTCGCCGTCGCAACCGCAGCCCGGTTTGCCGGTCAGCAGCCCCATGATGACAGAGGCCGCGCAGCCTTCGCCTGTCTTGACCTCGATAGCGCCGACCGGGCAGTTGCGCATGCAGGCGCCGCATTCCATGCAGGCTACCCGGTCGCTTATGGCGGCCTTGCCCGCGTCGATGGAGAACACCGCGTGCGGGCAGACGTCGGCGCAGAGGCCGCATCCTATGCAGCGGCCTGAGTCCAGAAGCAGGCTCCGGCCGGCCAGTATGTAGCGGAGTTTCATGCCGGCCTCCCGGTGATGAGTGGCAGCACGAAGCGCCAGAGCAGCAGCCCCAGTCCCGTAACGGCCGCCGCCAGCATGCACGGCACGCCTATCTTCACTTCGATGGTCGCGCCAGTCAGGTTGGTGTATGTCGATGCCCCGGTGAAATTCATCGCTATGAAAGAAATGACGCTCGTCGAAAGAAGCACGAAGGCCAGAGCCGTCGGCGCGTCGAAGCCTGCGACAAGACTCGCGGCAATGCTCCAGGCCAGGCCGAGCACGGCGCCTTTGAGCGCAAAGGCCCTGAACGGAAGCCACGGCAGCACGGCAGGGAACACCAGAGCTCCGGCGAAAATGGGCGAAACGAGCGCGAAGGCATAGCGAAGGAAGTCGATAATCCTGAAGCCGCCTGAAACGACGCTCAGCGCGATGGACAGTGCCAGGGCAGCCGCGATGAAAGGCCACGCGTGCGACAGCTCGACGGGAGCCACGGCAAGCCGGTCCGCAAGGTCGAACCTGACGCGCCGCATCCGCTCGTCCTTCTTCATGCCGGCGGACATGAAAGCTTCTATGTCCTTTGCGCGGACCGGCCCGTACACGACGCGGAAGCCCGATTGCTCGAGCACCTCGTGGGCGGCTACTCCTACCGCTCCGAGCTGGGGCACGACAATTGTCCGGTGAGATACGACCGACGAGAGCCGCTCCTTCTGTATCCGGCGGACGAGTTCCGCGGTGCCGAATGTGCCCTTGCCCGCGGCGCACCACACATTGACGCCCTTGGTGTCGAGCACAAGGATCCATGCGTCAATGCCGGAGAGTTCCTTGCGCAGGGTATCGAAGCTCAGCTTGTAGTTGGCCGTTGCCAGCACAGGCGACTGTGGCGTCGGGGAACCCGCTCCGTACAGGCCCGGTTCGACGCGATAGTCGTTCCTGCCCGAGCCCCAGCGGACTTTCAATCCACCGAGTACGTCCCCGCGGCTCAGGACCGTCGATACGACAGGGATTGTCCGGTTGGACCTGATGATTACCGGCTTGAAAAGGATTGCGGATCCAGCTTTTCCCGTCATTGTGCTGCTCCCGTACGCTTGAGTCCGCCGAGCCGGCAACACGGCTCGCTCGAGCCGAGGCGCATCGTCTTCATCGCCTCGGCCAGCAGTTTCGTCGACTCGACGACCGACGCCCTCTTGTCAGCGGGAATCGACTCGAGCAGGCGCCGCCACGAAGCGTCGCACAGCTCGTCTATGGCCTCGACTTTGGCCGTGCCTGTCCCGGAAAGCATGATGGCGACTTTGCGTCTGTTGTCCGCCGCGGTATCACGTTTGACGAGTCCCGCGGAAACCAGGGCGTCGGCCATCCTGGAGACGGTGCTGGCGTCGAGGGACAGCGCGTCGGCGATCTCCGAGAGGTTGGCGCCGGGTCTGGTCGCGGCTTCGAGCATGAAATGGCATTGCGCCGACGTTACCCCGCAGCACGACGTGTCCTGCTCCGTCACCATACCAATCTCGCGTTCCAGCAAGCGCAGGGAGTGCCTTATCGACCGGATGGTCGTCATATCGATTGTATCATGCATAATACAACAAATGTAGTATACAAATATAAGTAAGTCAACTGCCTTTCGAGCACTGTTTCGTCAATGCCGCCGCCAGGCGTTTCAGGTACGAGTTCCTGCGCTCGACCGGTCGGGAATGTGCCTGAGCGAACGCAGCTCGATGAAGAAAAACGTACCGGTAAGCACCGAACTCAGGACATCGGAGCCAGGGCTGGCGCCGTACACCCCGTCGAGGCCAAAGAATAGCGGCAGGATGAAGAGCAGCGGTATGAGCAGGAGCACTTGCCTCGAGAGGCTCAGGAACATCGCGTGCCTGGGCTTGCCGACAGCCTGGAAATAGTTCGCGCCGACTATCTGGAATCCGACGAAGGGAAACATCGAGAAGAATATCCTCATCGCACGGGTGCCGATGTCCATGAGCTCGGCGTTACCGCGCGAGAATACCGAGATGATTGCCCGCGGGAACAGCCTTGTCGCCAGCCAGCCGACGATGACTATCGACGTGGCGCCAAGTATGGCCAGTTCGGCCGCCCGTACGACGCGCTTGTACCGCTTCGCGCCGTAGTTGTAGCCGATTATGGGTTGTGCGCCCTGGTTCAGCCCGAAAATGGGCATCAGTATGAGCATGGCGACACTGTAGATGATGCCCATCGCCGATATCGCCATGTCGCCGCCGTAAGTCTGCAAGCGGTTGTTCAGTATGGTATTGAGTGCGCTGGCCGCGAGCTGCATCGAGAACGGCGCCGAGCCGAGGGCGAATATGCGGAGTACGACATCCGGGCGCAGCCTCATCTTCGAGGCATCGAGGACGAGGTGGCTCTTGCCGCCCAGGAAATAGCGCAGCACCCAGACGGCGCTGACGCCTTGGCTGATGATGGTAGCCCATGCCGCGCCCGCTATGCCCATGTCCAGGCCAAAGATGAAAATCGGGTCGAGTATGGTATTGAGGACTGCGCCTATGAGCATCGTGCCCATGGCCATCTTAGGATTGCCTTCCGCCCTGATGAAATTGTTCATGCCAAAGCCGATGCTGTTGAGCACCACTCCAAAGAGGATGATCCTCATGTAGCTTCTGGCAAACGGCAAGATGGCATCGCTTGCGCCGGCGAAGCGGAGCAACGGGTCGAGGAAAACAAGCCCGACGACCGTCAGGACAGCCGACAACAGGATGATCAGCACGAACGCGTTGTTGAGGACGCTCTCTGCGAAGCCTTTTTTACCCTCTCCCAGGGATATTGACAGGAGCGATCCGCCGCCGATGCCGACCAGCATGCCAAAGGCCATGAAGACGAGCATGAAGGGAAAGCTGACCGTCGCTCCGGCGAGGCCGAGCGGACCCACGCCGTTGCCTATGAATATGCGGTCGACGACGTTGTAGAGGGACTGGACAAGCATGCCGACGATGGCCGGCACCGAAAACCGTAGCAGAAGGCGCCCGATGCTCGCAGTGCCAAGCTGTGCCGTCCTGTCGTTCCTGTCAGTCGGCATCATCGTCTCCACGGGAACAGCAGATCTTTCAGGCTGCGCTCGCCGAACTCTTCCTTGTCATCCGCCAGGAGGTCTTTCCATGGAGTCGGACCCGCGACCTTGCCGTCCGATGACCTGAGCCACCTCAGGCGGTGCATGCGCAGCCTGAAGGCCTCGCAGCCGGCGAGCATCGATGATGCGGGACCGGGCAACAGGAAGGCTACCAGCGGCGAGAGGGCGATGCAGACCGCGCCGTACACGAACAGCGCAAGCGCGAACAGAGGCGCGTCCATGAACAACAGGAACGAGAGTTTCAAAGTTCCCAGAAAACCGCCGCTGCCGCCTGCCTTTGCCGGAAGGAAATACTGGAGCGTAAGGCAAAGCGAGACGAACAGCCAGAAAAGGAGGCTTGTCGCGAAGAGTCCGATGAAGCCGCCGATGGACGAGTAGAACCGCAGGCCTGCCAGCGCGCTTGTTATGGCCAGCGCGAGAGTGGCGCCTACCTGCACGCCCGGCACGAAGCCGCTGACGAGGGCGAGGCGAACCGTCTCCAGCTTTACCGACTTGAAGCCCGCTATGCTTGAAAACGTGAACGCCGCGACAGCGCACCAGTACGAGGCGCCGAAGACAATGAAGGCCATGCCGAAAATACGCACGAGCACGGAGTCGAATGTGGCCATGACCGTCAGGCCTGTCGCCGCGATGGCGATGGCCGCGCCGTTGAAGCAGGCAATCACCATCATGTTGTCCCATGCGTCATGAAAGCTTTTCTTGAGAAAGAAGCTGAACATCCATAGACATATACCAGTCAATGCCCAGTTGCGCAAGGGATGCCGCGCTTTCAAACAAAATCCCGTGATGGTGGCATTGCGGGTATCGGCAAACGCCATGAATATCATATTTGAGAAAATTCATACAGGAGGATGCAATGAAACGTTTCGTAGCTGTTCTGCTCGCCATCGCACTTGTCGTCCCCGCGTTCGCGCAGGCCCCGACGGTATCCGCCCTCAAGGGCAAGAAGGTGGAGCTCACCATCTGGACACACGAGGATCCGGCAAGGACCGCCCTCGAAAAGCGCCTTATAGACGAGTTCATGAAAGCCAACCCGGGCGTCACGGTCAACTACCAGACCTATCCGTCCGGCAAGATCAAGGACATCGTCGTAGCCGGATTCGCCGCCAACGCCGGTCCCGACATCTTCAACCTTGAAATCTTCGACGAGTACCAGTTCATCTCTAACGGCCGCGTCGCGCCGGTGGACTACAAGGCCGCCGGTTTCAAGAGCCTCAAGGACTTGCAGGCCAAATACATGGCAGGCATGCTCGACCCCGTCGCCGAGGACGGCAAGATATATGGCCTGCCCCTCGAGCTGACAAACTGGGCCGTCTACCTCAACAAGAAGATCTTCCGTGACGCAGGACTCGACCCGATGAAGGACTATCCCAAGACCTGGGAAGAGGTCATGACCGTTTCAGAGAAGATCGTCAAGCGCGATGGCCAGATCATCACGCGCCGCGGCTTTGACTTCCGCTATCCGTACTACCTGACCTCGGTCGTGCCGATGGTCGAGCAGCTCGGCGGAGAGCTTGTTTCAATGGACGGCAAGACCTCGATCACGGGCGACGCCGCCTGGCTCAAGGTGCTTGGCTATTTCAAGGATTTCGGACCCAACGGCAAGAACCTCGGTTCGCCGACCTACTCGCAGCCGCGCAAGCTCTTTGACAACGACAAGAACGAGATAGCGATGTCTCTGTCCGGCCTCTACCAGGAAGCCAGGATGCGCGGAGTCAATCCCGAGTTCTACAATTCCGGCGAATGGATGGTCATTCCCTTCCCCCAGTGGAAAGACGCCGTCAGGAAGGTTCCGAACAACTACTACGGCCACTATTACATGGTCAACGCGCAGAAGCCCAAACTGAGCCAGCAGGCCGCATGGGCCCTCCTGGGATACATGCTCGGCCATGGCGAAGAGTACCTCGACAAGGTCGCCATAGTGCAGCCGACCAAGGCCCTGATGGAATCCGCCTCCTTCAAGGCCATGCCGTATTCAGACGTATTCGCCAAGGACATGGCGGCCGGCCACATCGTCTATTACGGCGCCGCCAGCTCCAAGATCGAAGCCCTGCTCAAGGATGCCTTCGAGTCGGTGATGCTTTCAGGCGTCGAGCCCGCAAAGGCCCTCGAGAAACTCCGCAAGGACGTCAAAGCCGCCCTGGCTGATATGTAATACGTAGACCTGACAATAAGACCACGGAGGCACGGAGACACGGAGAAGAATGAGAGAAAAGAGAGAAAGATGGGAGACACGAAAGTAGAGAATGATAGAAACTTTATATCTTTCTTTCCTTACTATCTTTAGCCCAACCTTCTTTTTCTTGACTCCGTGTCTCCGTGTCTCCGTGGCATTCTTGCGCAGTACAGGACATAAAGCAGGGTTTATTGGAGGTCGTTAATGAAGCAGCGTGAATCGATGGGCAGGCTCGAACGGAACAGGTCCAAGTGGGGATGGGCCTTCGTGGCGCCGGGGCTCGTGTTCTTCTCGGTATTCTCGTTCTACCCGATGCTGAACGCGATCTGGACCAGCTTCTTCAACAAAAGGCTCCTGTCGCTCAAGAAACCTGCTTTCATCGGTTTCCAGAATTATGCCCGCGTACTCGGTTCCGAGGATTTCTGGAACTCGGCCAGGGCGACCGCGACGTTCACAGTCGGCGTGTTCGTGCCGCTTTTCATCATGAGCCTTCTGTTCGCGGCTCTGATCACATCGATGAAGCGGGGCAAGCGCCTGGCGCAGGCAGCGCTGTACTCGCCCGCGGTCCTGTCTTCTGTCGTCGCGGCCCTCATCTGGCTCCTCATGCTCGATCCTCGCGGCCTTGCCAACCAGTTCGTCAACTGGATCTCCAGGACTCCGGGCATAGACCATCGCTGGCTGGCCGACGCGGCAATGGTCCAGGTCTCGACGATGATAGTCTACGTCTGGAAATACCTGGGTTATTTCACGATCCTGTTCGTCACCGGCATCGGCAAGATTCCCGATTCAGTCAACGAGGCCGCCGTGATGGACGGCGCGGGTCCTCTCCGGCGATTCTTCTCCATCACGCTGCCGCTCTTGCGTCCGACGACCGTCCTCGTTTCGGTGATGATACTCATCCAGTGCATGAAGACCTTCAGCACGCAGTACCTGTTCACCCAGGGCGGAGCGCCCCTGGCGCCTGTCAATGTCATAACACTCAACATCTACAACACCGCGATGCGTGATCTCAACATAGGCAAAGCCAGCGTCATGAGCACCTTGTTGTTCCTGTTCATGATGGGACTGACCTGGGTCCAGCTCCGCGTCTCCAGGCGAGACGAGGCTGACCTGTGAACCGCCGCCGTTCCCTTTCGCTCTTCGATACAGTTGCTCCCGCCGTCAGCGCGGCGGTGCTTGCCTGCGCCTGCGCCCTGGTGCTTGTCCCCCTCGTTTTCATGGCTGGCGCGTCGCTCATGCCCGCGGTGGACATCATGAAGATGCCGTACCGCTGGATTCCGGAGACCTGGAAGCCGGCAAACTACCTCCAGGCCCTGGCAGGCAACGACGGCTCGTGGATGTATCTGCGGAACATCCTCAATTCGGTGATCGTGTCCACGTCGATCGCCGTCTCGACTGTCGTGCTCTCCTCGCTCGTCGGCTACGGGCTGGCCAAGTTCAACTTCAGGGGACGGAACGCCGTCTTCATGGCCATCATGGGCACGATGATGATACCCTTCGAGACGGTGATGATTCCCTTGTACCTGATAATCGTCAAGGCTGGCATGCAGAATTCGTACGCGGGCCTCATCGTGCCGTTCATGATGAACGCGTTCGGCGTATTCATCATGCGGCAGTACCTGATCACCTTCCCGGGTGACATGCTCGACGCGGCGCGCATCGACGGCTGCTCGGAACCGAGGATATTCCGGGACATCGTCTTCAGGAATTCGGGGCCCGCCGCGGCTACGCTCGCGGTGCTGTCGTTCCGCCAGCAGTGGGACAACCTCTTGTGGCCGCTCCTTGTCGCCCAGGAGGAGAAGATGAAGACCATCCCCGCCTACATAGTCAAATTCGCGGCGGAGAAGCACGCGGACGAAGGCGCAATGATGGCGGTCGCGGTGATCGCCTCCCTGCCGGTATTCGTGCTATTCTTCACGCTGTCAAAATACTTCCTCGGAGGATCAGCCGTTTACCAGGCCGGCAAGGAATGATGCTGTACATATTCGACATGGGCGGAGTGCTCGCAAGGGACTTCGACATAGCTCCCGATGCGTCGCGCCTCCTTGGCCTTTCGGAGCCGGCCTTCAGGAAATTCGCCGCCTTCGACATGGACGCGTTGATGGCGGGAACCATGAGCGCAGGCGACTGGTGGGACCGCTTTGCCCGCAGGTCAGGCGTCCGTCCGGCTCTGGACCTTTGGTCGACACTGTTCGCGCCGACGGTCGACGCCACTGTGGAGCGGGTGATAGTGAATCTCGGGAAGCGCGGACGCGTCGTTTGCGGAACCAATACCATCGCCTCCCACTATGAGTGGTTGATAGCCGCCGGCAGGTACAGCGCGTTCGACGCCGTGTACGCTTCGCATTTGATGGGGGTCTGCAAGCCCGACCCGGCGTTCTGGCGCAGTATCCTCGAGGCCGAAGGCGTCCGGGCCGGCGACGCCTTCTTCGTCGACGACATGGCCGAGAACGTCGAGGCGGCCCAGGGCATCGGCATTTCGTCTCACTTGTTCACTGACGTTTCCGCGCTCAGGTCGGCTCTGGAGTCAACGTTCCCGGGCGAGGCGAGGCTGGAAGCGTGAACGGAGGCTCTACGGCCTGGCTGGCGCCAGCCCTTGCGCTTCTGGTTTCCTGCGCGCCGGCCGATCGAGAAATCCGGGAAATGACTGCCGATCTTGTAATATACTCGTCGCATCCTTCTGACCTGGCCACGACTATAGTGGACGAGTTCAGGGAACGGACAGGCCTGCGCGTCAGTATCGTCTCCGAAGGTACCGGAGCCCTCCTTTCCAGGCTGAGGCGTGAAGGTGGACCCGCCGCCGACGTTTTCTGGGGCGGCGGAGCGGAAAGCCTCGTCGCCAACATCGACCTTTTCGCCTCATACCGGTCACCCGAGCGGGAGGCGATTCCCTCGGGGCTTCGCGACGATGAAGGCTTCTGGACGGGTTTTACCGTGCTGCCTATGGTGATCATCGCCAACAAGCGGCTGGTTCCCGGCGGCGCCATCCCGCGGCGCTGGTCTGATCTGGCCAGAGCCTCGCTTGCGGGCAGCGTGGCCTATGCCGACCCCGCATCGTCGGGCAGCGCTTATACCATACTACGCACGATGCTCGTCGCCGGAGGCGCCGCCGTCGCCGGCGGCGCCGCCGTCGCTGGAAGTGACGAGGCTGCCTGGCATTTGATCGAAGAATTTGTCGTAGCTATCGGCGGGGAGCCGCTCGAAGGATCAGCGCTTGTCTATCGTGGCGTTTCTTCGGGAGAATACCTGGCAGGCGCGACCTTCGAGAACGCCGGCGCGGATGCCCAGAGGCTGGGATCGGACGTGGTGATAATCTATCCAGAGGATGGCACCTCGGCCGTGCCGGACGGAGTAGCCATCCTCAAGGGAGCGCCGCATCCTGAAAACGCCAGGCGCTTCGTCGACTTCGCGCTCGGCTCCGACGTCGCCAGGGTAGTTGCCGCGCGGTTCAAGCGCCGCTCGGCCCGGTCGGACGCTCCGGTACCCGAAGGCCTGCAGCCGCTCGAGACGATAAAGCTGCTAGACTACGATTTCGACGCCGCGGTCTCGGAACGCGACGAGACGATTGCGCGGTTCAACGAGCTGACTGAGCGTAACTGACCGCCGGGAGCCCATGCCTGAATTCGCTCGGGGTCATGCCGACTATCCGCCTGAACAGCGTGCTGAAGTATCTGGCGTCCCGGTAGCCGGACATGTCGGCAACCTCTCCTATGCGAACCGAGTGGTCGCCCAGCAGCTCCATCGCGCGTTTCATGCGCAGCCGTGTCAGGTATTCATTGAACGTCAGTCCGGTGGCTCGCTTCAGGAGCCGCGACAGGTGGTCTCCCGTTATGCCAAGTCGTTCGGCTACCGCATCCGCCGACAGGTCGACGACGAAGCGCGTCTGGATATCGGCTATGGCGGCTTCAACGTAGACATCTCCCGAATCGCTCAACCGCTCGGTCGTCAGTTCCCGCAATAGGCCTACCGCGCGATCGGCCGATACCACCCGTTCAAGGCCGGCCATTCGCGAGCGCTCGTCGGCCCGGCTGGCGGCCCGCCGCATCGTGCTTTCCAGTTCGGCGTCATCAATGGGTTTGACAAGATAATCGAAGGCGCCCAGCCTGACCGCCTCGCGGGCATAGGCGAAGTCAGCATGTCCGGAGACGATGATGAAGAGCGGTCTGGCCTCCGGCGCCAATTCGGATTCCGCCTTGCGCATCAACTCCATGCCATCGAAGCCCGGCATCCTGATGTCGGTGACGACCACCTCGGCGCGCCGTTCGACCAGCATGTCCCAGGCGTGCTTGCCGTCCTCGGCCGCGCCTATCAAAACGAAACCCCATTCTTCCCAGGGTACCGTGGTCTCGAGTTCCCTTCGAGCCAGTTCCTCGTCCTCCGCGACAAGGAGGCGCCTCATGCCTGTTCCACCGCCGGGCCGGGCACCGGGACCCTGAGTTCCACGACGAAACCCGTGCCGTCGGGTCTTCCGTGATCGACGCGGAGACCGCAGGCTCGGCCATATTCGAGGGCCAACCGCCTGTTCGTGCCAAGCAGCCCGATGCCGTGGTCTCCCCTGGGCGCTCTCGCCGCGGCAAGCGCCTCGGACAACGCGCCCATCGCGGCGGCATCCATGCCGGGCCCGTCGTCGACGAACGAAATGACCGCTGAGCTTCCTTCGACGCGACCCGTTATGATGAGCGTGCCCGCTCCCCGCTTGCGCTCCAGGCCGTGGGTCAGCGCGTTCTCGGCGAGAGGCTCGAGGGTCAGCGGCGGCACCTGGACGCCGAGCAGCTCCTGTCCGACGTCTATCGCGAAGGTGAAGCGGTCGCCGAAGCGCACTTTCTCGATGCAGAGGTAATCGCGGACGGACTGGAGCCCTTCGCCTATGGTCGACGGGCCTTCGCGTCGTCCGGCGCCCGCCCTGAGGATCTTTCCGAGTCTCGAGACGACCTCCGCTATTTCGGACGCGCGGCCGAGCTTGGCCAGCGACTTGATCGAGGCGAGCGTATTGTGGAGAAAGTGAGGGTTCATCTGCGCGGCCAGCGCCCGCAGCTCGGCTTCCCTCAGCAGCTCCTGGCGTTCCACTTCGTTTTTAAGCAATGCGTCCATTTCCGCTGTCATCGCGTTGAACGAGCGTGCGAGGTCACCGAGTTCATCGTCACCCGTGGGCTCGATACGTATGGAAAGGTCGCCGGCCTCGACGAGGCGCATGGAGCGGGCCATCTCGAGTACCGGTTTGGTGACCGACGCACTGGCCCGGAGCGCAAGCGCCGCCGCCAGTCCGGCCGCGCCCGCGAGCCCCGCCAGCGCGATGTTCCTGGCTGACTTGCCGAAACCGGAGTACAAGCCGCTGGGCGATTCGGCTATGACGGTGAATTCGTTGCCCGCGCCGAAGGCGCGTGAAGTGGACAGGCGGCTCTCATGGCTTCGTTGCGGAATCTGATCCAGATACAGGCCCTCGACCGACGGGTCTGACTGGTCGAAGACCAGTTTTCCGGACGGAAATACCACCGAGGCACCACCCTGGAGTCCGCTGGCGATCGCGGCGGCACCCAGGGCGGACCGCCGTACGTCGGCGAGGGCGTAACCCAGGCGCGTCCCGGAATCGTCACGTATGGAGATGCCTATCGAGAATGCCGCTTGAGTCCCGTCGGACAGCGACGCGATGCGGGGCGAAACTGCGATGTCGGTCGACGAGAGGGTACGGAATATGCCCCACGATCCGTAGGCGTCGAGGTTCCTGTCCTGGGGCTGGTCTCCCAGGCGCAGCGCGACCGATCCGTCGGCCGATATGACGCTCGCTTCGGCCGGTCCGTCGTTGCTGGGAAACGTGGCAAGTACGCGCCTGAAGGCGCGGGCAGCCGACGCCGGGTCACCGGATGAGCCGGACTCGAGCGCTTCGAGCACGGTCCTGTCGGACGCGATGGCGCCAAGGTCGCGGGCGCAGGAGTCGGCTATCGACGCAATGGACATCGCGAAGGCAGCCGTTTGCGAATCAAGCCTGGAATCGGCTTCGCGCCGCAACGCAGCTCCGGCGAGCGACGTGTACACAAGGGAGATGGCGGCGGCCGGAGCCATCGCCGCGGCGAGGAACAGCGCGAATATGCGCCTGAAGTACCTCGGCCTGCCCATGGCTGTCACCGTTCTCCCAGAAGGCTCTTGAGCTCCTGGATGTCCTTGACGAGCTTCGAGCGGTCCAGGTTCTGGAACCGGCGGGGCACCATTTCCTTGCTCGTGCATTCGACCACGGCCACGAGGTTCTGCAATTCTATCTCGTGAGGGTAGGCGGGTGGCACGAAGTCGGCCATCGTCTCCTCGAGGTCTTCCTTGGTGACGAAAGACCGGCTGTCCATCGTCGCCTTGAGTTTTGCGCGGATCAGCACTGCCTCGAGGTCGGCACCGGAAAATTCGTGTTTGAAGCGCTTGAACAGCTCCGAGATGGGGAATCTCCGTATCGACAGGTCGAGCTTGCGGACGAGGACGTCGTAGAGGGCCTCCTTGTCGGCGTCGTTGTCGGGGTAGAAGAGGGCGAGGTGTTCCTCTGCCCGGCCCTGGCGCTTGAGGTCGATAGGCAGCAGGTCAGGCCGGCAGGTGATCAGGAACCAAATGATCTTGCCGCGGAATTCGGTGTTGCCCATGAAGCTGGCGAGCTGGGCGAAGATGCGGTTGGAAGTGCCCGAATCGCCGTCCTGGTCGCGGTCGCCGAGGAAGGCGTCCGCCTCGTCTATCATCACCGCGACCGGAGCCATGGCCTTGAGGATGGTCAACACTTTCTCGAGGTTCGACTCCGTCACGCCCTGCCACTTGGAACGGAAATTCTTGAACTTGACCATCGGCACGCCTATTTCGCCTGCGAACGCGCTTACCATGAAGCTCTTGCCGGTTCCCACCGGGCCGGCTATCAGGTAGCCCATGGGCAGGACGTCCATCCGGCCCTGCTTGAGGGCCCTGGCCGCGTGCTTGAAGCGCTTCTTGACAAAGTCGTGCCCCGAGACGAACGACAGGTCGTGCTCGGCCTCGAGGAACTCGAGCAGGCCTCCCGCCTCTCCCTCGATTATCTCGCGCTTTTTGGCCTTGAGGTAGTCCATCGATATGGGTTTGTCCTCCTGCCAGCTTTCCGCCGCCAGCCTGTTCAGGTTGACGAGGTTGAGGCCGGAAGTGATGGCGCCGACAGAGGCCGGCGTTAGACCCTTGTCCAGGAGCAGCGTGCCGTTGTTTTCGAGGAATTCGAGGAACGATGACCGCACCGTCCCGTCGGGTATCGGTATCTCGACCTTGATCGCCGAGGGGCTCGCCACGATGCGCGGATTGAGGTCGGCCAGGTTCTCGGAAAGAAGGATGATGGACACGTCGCCCTTCGTGAAAACAGGGTCGTGGGACCAGCGGTTTATCGTCACGAAGCAGTAGCGGTCGCCTTCGTCGAGCTTGGCCACGTCCGCGGCGGGCAGGATGGTCTCGGCGTAGTCGATGATCATCACGATGCGCTTCTTCTGGGGGATGTTGAGGAGGAAGTAGCGCTCGAGTGTCCTGAAAGCCACCGCCGGATCCGACGACTGGAGTTCGTCGTCGCTCGTGTCGGGGTATCGCTCCCTCATCGTCCGCAGGTAGTCGCGCTGCATCTCGGGCGTGCAGAAGCTGACGCCGCTCGAGCGGTCCCAGAAGACGATGATGTCCCTGTTGCCGAACAGCACCTCCGAGACGTAGTCCTGTATCTTGACGAAGTTGAACTCGCCCTCGTTCATCTTGTGGGGCAGGAAGTCGCGTATGTTTCCGTGGACGATGTAGAGGTTCGCCGTCTTGGAACAGTACTTGTACGAAAGCTCCTGCGCCCAGGACGGCAGGATCTTGATGAACGGCAGGTTCTTGACGATCAGCTGTTCCTTCATGGCTACTCCGTTATCAGTATGGACGATCCACGACGCGGCGGGCAAGAGTGCCGACGGCGTTGTCCCCTGCCTGGCGGGACAAGCCTGATCCTGATATTGCACCTGATCCACTCATATGGTACTATCGTGCGCATCAAGGTTTTGAGGAGATTCACCGTGGCATACAAAGTAACCGACGCCTGCGTCAATTGCGGCGCTTGCGAGTCGGAATGTCCTGTCCAGGCCATCAGCGAGAAGAACAGCCTTCGCTGGATAGATCCCGCCAAGTGCACCGACTGCGGTTCATGCGCTGCCGTCTGCCCCACCGAAGCCATCATCCAGGGCTGATATTTCTTTCGCGCCGGCCTGTCCGGCTCGGCACCCCCCGGCATGTTCGCGCACGTCGGGGGGTCTTTTTTTCCTGAGAGATTCGGGGGCGTCTGCTTCGTTGCAGCCCGAATCGCACATTTTGACAGGATCTGAAGAAGAGAAAGACGGAATCGGCCCGCTCTATCCCTCCGAAAACCACAAAAAGGCCTACGATTCACTTTAATGAAAAGCATTCAACACTACCGCTATACAGAAATCTGTACTATTATAGGCGATCACTCATCTACCTAATCCGGTGGCGCCAATGAAAGCGAGTCTTAGCGGCTCTATCGCAATTCCTTGGAGCGCAAGTACATGGCAAAAACCATCGCACTGAACCCGATACTCAATAACCCCTATTTAGTGCCCACCTCATACTATGCGACCAATGAATCCGGGGAGCTTGATTACGAGCGAACCGTAGAGGGGCGGAGGCCCTTCATTCCCGACATTCCACCTGTACCTGTAAGCCAAGGGGCTCAGAAGAGCCTGATCGATGTGGAGGCTGTCTCAGGGCAGTATGAGAAGCATCTTGTCAACCGGGTCAGGGTCGAGGTAGGGCAGTGGCGTAGGGACGGCTATCCGAACACTACGCGGATAACAAGGGAGCTTCTACGCTTTTGGTTCGAGGACTCGGAGCGGATCGACCAGAGAAAGCTGTTCTTCGCCCAGCGGGAGGCCGTAGAGTCGGCAATCTGGCTGAACGAAGTGGCCGATCGCTCGAATCCTGGTCAAAATGTCCTCAGGACGCTCGAAGAAGGGCTTCTCGTCGTTTCTCCGGACCCGGGGCAGAATCTACCGAGGATAGCCTTCAAGATGGCCACAGGGACCGGGAAGACGGTCGTGATGGCGATGCTCATCCTCTACCACTTCTTCAACAGGCGTGAATACCGGGGCGATACGCGCTTCGTCGACAACTTCCTCATCGTGACTCCGGGGATAACGATCAAGGACAGGCTCGGGGTCCTCTTCGTTGATATCGAGGGACCGGTGAACTTCAAGCGGGACTACTACCACATGCGCGGCCTCGTTCCAGCCGCCTACGAAGGCTTCTTGAGCGAGTTGAACACGCATATCGTCGTGACGAACTACCACAGCTTCGAGGCGAAGACCCTGCAAGGGAACAAGCGTAGTCCCTTCGACGGAAAGATAGACGCGACAGGCAGGAAGAAGACGGAGACCGAGGATCCGAGCCTTACCCTGAAGCGTATCCTGCCGTTCAAGGCCGGTACGAGGTTGCTCGTCATCAACGACGAGGCGCATCACTGCTACCTGCCAAAACTGAACGGGAAGAGCGACTCCGAGGAGAAAGAGGAGAACGAGCGTGCCGCCGTCTGGTACTCGGGGCTCCTCGAGACGGCGAAGCGCTTCAAGGTGGCGAGAGTCTACGACCTTTCAGCGACGCCGTACTTCCTGTCAGGCTCGGGATACGACGCATACTCGCTTTTCCCGTGGGTAGTGACCGACTTCGGCCTCATAGAGGCGATCGAGTCGGGGCTCGTGAAAATACCTTTCCTGCCCGAGTCGGATCAGACGCACAACCTCGACATGCCCGTCCTGCGGGACCTGTATTCACACGTCAAGGACGACCTGCCCAAGAAGAGCAAGGCATCCCTGGACCCGAACAAGCATCCGGACATACCGCCCCTCCTCAAGAACGCGCTGGACCAGCTCTACTCGCACTACGAGAGGGAGTACAAGCGCCAGAAGCGCGACAAGAAGAGCCAGGCCGACTTTTTCACCCCGGACCCCGTCTTCATCATCGTCTGCAACAATACCGGCGTATCATCCGAGGTCTACCGCTATATAGCGGGCTACGAGATCGAGAACGCGGACGGCGGCGTCGCCTCGGTGAACGGGGCCTTCGACCTCTTCGACAACTTCGAGCGGACGAGCAAGCAGCCCAAGAACAAGCCGCCGACCCTCATCATCGATTCGATCGCGCTCGAGGGATCGGAGCAGGTGGACGAGCAGTTCAAGAAGGTGTTCGCTCCCGAGATCACCCGATTCAAGCGAGACTATTGCAGTCTCCATCAGGTATCGGCCGAGACTATCACGGAGGCGCAGATACTAAGGGAAGTCGTGAATACGGTCGGCAAGCCGAACGAGCTTGGAAGTCATGTGCGCTGCGTCGTCTCCGTTTCCATGCTGACGGAAGGATGGGACGCGAATACCGTTACCCACGTCATGGGAATCAGGGCATTCGGCAGCCAGCTGCTGTGCGAGCAGGTGGCTGGCCGGGCGCTGAGGAGGATCGACTATACCCTCGGCGCGGACGGCAAGTTCGCTCCCGAGTACGCGATGATAGTCGGCGTGCCGTTCAAGTTCTTCAAGGGCGGGCAGAACAACCCGACGGAGCCGAAGGACAGCTATCAGATACGCGCTATCCCCGAGAGACAGGAAAAGTACGAGATCGAGTTCCCGAACGTCGACGGGTACCGCGTAGAGACCGAGGCCGACATCATCAAAGCCGACTTCTCGGACCTGGAGAACTACGAGATCGACGGCTCGAAGTATCCGGCCGAGACGGTCATGGCCTCGCCCATCTCTCCGGAGAAGGTCGTCTTGAGCCTGGAACAGGTGAAAGGAAGAAGGCCGCAGGAGCTTGTCTTCCTCCTCACTCAGCGGATGATACGCAAGTACTACATGGACACGGACGGGAACCGGCAGTTCCACCTCTTCGGCCAGCTGAAAGGCATCGTTGAGGATTGGTATTCGTCCAAGATTTGCCTGGTCGGGCCTGGAGCGTTCAAGAACATGCTCTTCTATGAGGCCCCCGACGCGATGTGCGCGCATATCTTCAAGGGGATCAAGGCCGCGCTTAAAGGAAAAGAATTGGTCCTTCCCATATTCAACTACTACAACCGCATGGGCTCGACGAAGTATACGAACGGGCTGACTAGCAAGCCGGTTTTTTCCACGACGCACAGTCATGTGAACTACGTCGTCGCGGACACCGACGCATGGGAACAGATAGCCGCGAAGACCCTCGAAGAGCTTGCAAGCTCGGGACAGGTGCTCTCGTACGTAAAGAACGCGTTTCTCGGCTTCACCATTCCCTACATCAAAGAGGGGAAGAAGGACTCGCTCTACTATCCGGACTTCATCGTCCGCTGCAAAACGCCGACCGGAAGGAGCGTGAACCTCATAGTAGAGGTTACGGGCATGAACAGGGACAAGGCCGACAAGAAGCACTACGTCGACAACTACTGGCTTCCGGCGATCAATGCGGTGCGAGACAAGTACGGCTGGGACGAGTGGGCCTTTATCGAGATCGCTAACGACATCAGGGATATCCAGAACCAGCTCATGGCGAAGATTGAATCAATTTCAGAGGAGAATATTAACCCCAAGGGTTAATATTTGCTTGACACAATGATCATTCAATACGATAATAATCCTATAAGAAAGAGGTGCGAGAAGGCGGCCGGGAAGCTAAAGCAGCGGCTTGATGACATTCATGCCGCTGCCGATATGTCAGTCTTGCGGACTTTGCCGGGAAAGCATCATGCGCTAAGCGCCAATCTGGCCGGCAATTGGGCCTGTCATATCGAAGAGCCGTACCGTCT
>CAZNXK010000070.1:0-17505 GCA_964576835.1 uncultured Treponemataceae bacterium
TCGGGCCCGACAAACCCGCCATTCTGGCATCCGCCTACCATGAATCGCTTGCGCTGGCGAATGAACGCGGCTGGCGGAGTGTCGCTTTTCCCGCGATATCGACGGGAGTCTACGGCTACCCCAAGAGCGAGGCCGCGAGAGTCGCCTACGAGACGGTACGCTCGTATCTGGCGGTCAACGCCATTCCAGCGGAGGTCTGGCTCGTTTTTTATTCCATGGGCGACGCCGAGACCTTCATGGCCGCGTGCGGAGATTCGGCGCTGGATTCGTCCCGTCCATGAAAGCAGCATCTGGGCGCGAAACCGTCTCCCTGAGTCAAGACGAGGTCACGCGGATAGCGTACGATTGCCAATTCCGTCAAGCGGCCGCAGTCGATGTGCTGGAGGCCGCGGCGGAGCACCTGAGGCGGACGGGCCACGTCCAGATAGACACGATATCGGTCGTGGAACGGGCGCACCACCACGCTTTCTGGAGCAGGGATCGACAATATCAGCCAGAAATCCTTCTGCTCCTCGAGACGGCCCCCCGCCGCGCTTTCGAGTACTGGGCTCATGCCGCGGCATACCTTCCGATGGAGGACTACCGCTACTGCCTTCCCAGGATGAAGCGCGTCTCCGAGACGGGACACGAGTGGTTCCCGACCGATCCGCAGGTAGTCGCGGGAGTGCTCGAGCGGATACGGGCCGAAGGTCCCCTGCGCTCGAGCGACTTCAAAGGCGACGGCCCACGCGGCCCCTGGTGGGACTGGAAGCCCGCCAAGGCCGCACTCGAATACCTGTTCATGTCCGGCGTCCTCCTCGTCGCGGCGAGGCCGGGCTTCCAGAAGCTGTACGACCTGGCTGAACGGGTCCTGCCTCCGGGCATCGACGCGAGCTTCCCCGATGACGACGAGCAGGGGGACTGGTACGTACGGCGGGCGGCTTCGGCGCACGGTATTTTCTCCGAGGCCGTCGTGGCCTACATGCGCTTGGACGGCCGGTCGGGAATCCGGGCGGCCATCGGACGCGCGGTTGAATCCGGCTCCATCGTGGAGGCGGCGATCCAGGGCGTCGAAGCCCGCAGGTTCTGGGTCGCCGCCGAGGCGCTCGATCGCGCATCCGCAGTCACCGAGAAAGCCGAGACTCGGCCCGTGCGTATCATCTCCCCGTTCGATGCCTACATCATCGACCGCAAACGCTGCGCCCGGCTGCTTGGCTTCGATTACACTCTCGAGTGTTACGTTCCGGAAGCCAAACGGAAATTCGGCTACTTCGCCCTGCCTGTGCTGTGGCATGGCCGACCGGTCGGGCTCATTGACTGCAAGGCTGACAGAAAAGGCGGCATTCTCGTGGCCAACAGGATGTCCTTGCCGGCCAGGCCTCCGGCCGGCCTCCGGCAGGCCTTCGATGACGAGTTGTCCGCCTTCGCCGCGTTCAATGGCTGCGACTCGGTCGACTTGCCAGCAAACGGATACTCGCGGTCAGATGGCCTCACTATTCCGGAGGAAACGAAGGGGGGACCATGAAACCGAGTGCAAGGAATTCAGCGCTTCTGGTCGCGGGGACTTACGCCGCTGTTTCCGTGGCATGGATAACGTTCTCGGACAGGATCGCCAGCATGTTGGCAGTCGACTACGCCCGTTTGGCCTGGTTCCAGACGATCAAGGGTCTTTTCTTCGTTGTTGCGACGGCCTCGCTCCTCTTCTTCTTCTCGAAGCGCCAAATCGGATCGCTCATCGCTTCACAGGCTCGGCGGGAAAAAGAGATCGTCGATTCGCTCCGCGAGAAAGAAGCGCTGCTTCGCGAGATCCACCACAGGGTCAAGAACAATCTGCAGGTCATCATCAGCCTTCTCAATCTTCACGATGAAAACCGGGAACGGTTAGTCGATCTCCAGGGAAAAGTCAGGTCCATCGCCATTGCGCATGATCTCCTCTGCACATCTGCCGACTTCTCCTCGATAGACGCCGACGACTTCGCGAAGCGTCTAGCCGAGACGTTCGCCGGAACGATTACGATTCCTGGAACCAAAATAGAGGGCGAGGGGGAGCATATAGCCTTGACGGCTGATATGGCCGTCTCCCTTGGCATCTTTATTGCCGAATCGTGCTCAAACGCCGTCAAACACGCCGGAAGGCCACATCGCAGTACCACAATACTCGTTTCCATTCGAGGCGTCCCGGATGGAATTGTGGTGACAATCAGGGATGACGGTCCCGGTTTCGCGGAACAGGAAGCCGGGAAAGCAAGCGTCGGCCTGGGGACGACCCTGATGGACGCCTTGGCGGCGCAGGTAAAGGGAACAGTCACACGACGAAACGACAAGGGAGCAGTCGTAGAGCTGGCCATACCCTCGATCGTCTGCCCGGAGCCACACAGCTAGATAGCCTGGACCTCCCAGTCGGCGACAAGCGAGCCTATGCGCGCGGACGTAGCGGCAACCTGGCTCTCAGAAGCCGGAACGGGCAGGGCATCGACGGCATCGAACACCTTCCTCTGGGCATCGGCCAGATTGGCGGCCTTGTCATCCGCCGCGCGCGGATTCCGCCTGACACGCTTCGCGGAGTCACGCCTTGCGCGCCAGTATGCCTCGCCCCCGGCGGAACCCTCAGTATAGTCGTAGTCGGTCCACAGCGGCGTGAACGCGCCGCCGGCCAGCAATACAGGTTTGTAGAGGTTGGCGCAGGCGTAGGAAGCGCCGGTGAACCACAGGATTGTCCTGTCTCCGGCAGGCGCGTATTCCACCAGCATCGAGGCGGTGGTGGGATTGCCCATGATGTCGCCATCGTGGTCGCAGACGTTCCGCGGCCTTGCCGGCCGCTGTGGATCCGGCGCGGCGTGCGCCCTGAGCACCGCCATGGCCGCTGCCCTGTCGCCTGCTTCGGCGGCCGGCCCGAGCAGAGCCGTCACCGACCTGCGGCGAGCATCCCCGGCGCTGAACCGCGAATAGAATTTCTCCCTCACATAGTCCTTCCACGATCCCTTGTCCGAGAGGCGCCCGGCGTCCGCCTCGTCGAGGCATGCCATGCGCTCGTTGACGACGGCGATCGCCTTGCGGGTCACCGCGTCCACGCGCTTGTAGTCGTCGGTCAGCGAGTACGAGTTTGATATCGCCGTCGGCTCCTCCACGCGCTTCCAGGCCCAACGCCTGGCCGCTGTCTCAAGCACATAGGCGCCGTCGTGTCCGGCCATCAGGTACGTGTTGTTGTAGACGAGCTTGCCTTTGTACGCGCCATTGCCGCCCTGGTCGTAGCGCTCGGTAAGGGCGATGAGGCAGGCGAGCGCCTCCTCTGCACTCGAGGCGGACATAAGGGCCGCGCGGAGGATGTCCATGCCCAGTAATCCCAGAGCCGCGGGTTTGAAGCGGCTGAACACCGCTTCGTTGCCGATGGCGACGCCGGCGGCGTTCAAGCCCATCTCGGCGCCCTGCATCCAGGTCGGGCACGATAGAGCCAGAGCGTGGCCCGCGTCGCGCAACTCCAGGGTACGCTCGCCTATGCGGATGGAGTCGGCCCTCTGGCGCCCCGGCACGAGGCGCAAGGCCTGGGGCTCGGCAGCGTTGCGGTCTGAATTCTTGCCCAGGAACCGGGCTGCCTTCGTCGGCAGGTAATAGGTATCGCACATGCCTGACGCAGGTCAGGCCATGCCGGTAAAGTCCAGCGCTATCGAAGGCTTGCGCTTGCCCAGCTCTATGTTGAGCATGAAGAGCCCCTGCTTGCTTTCACCCATCAGGCCTATGGTCTGGAGAATGTCGATGGCGTTCTGCTCCTCCTCGACCTGTTCGTCGACGTACCAGCGGACGAGATTCTCGGTCGCATAATCCTTCTCGGCGATGGAGAGCTCGAGCAACTCCCGGATCGACGCAGAGACGAACTTTTCGTGGGCGAGCGCGGCCTCGAATATTTCCTTGATGGTCTTTGCCTTGACATCGGGAGCGTCGATCTTGCCGATTGAAGGAAGCGCTCCCTGCGACTGGAGGTAAGCGTAGAACTTCATCGCATGGTACATTTCCTCGTGGTACTGGGTCATCATCCAGGTACCGATGCCCTTGTACCCGTCGTCGCTCATCCTTGCCGACATTTCCATGTAGAGGAAAGCCGAAAACATCTCGCGGTTGATCTGCAGATTAATCCTGTCGATGATCTTCGTTGAAAGCATGTCGTGTCTCCTTGTCGTTTCAGTATGTGGACCGAATCCAAAACGGATTCGAACGTGTCTTAAATATACGCGTATCGCTGATGCCAGGCAATTCCAGAGGATTATATTATGACTATTTTACTATGTTATCCAGCTTGAATAGTATTCCAGCGGCTCTTCGTACGGGAAAGCAAGATCGTCGAGCCTGCTCCAGGAACCCGGAAGTCCGAGCGAGCGGGCGGCAGCCTCGAAATGCCGCATCGCGATGCCCATGTCCATCTCCTGTATCCTGATGCCGTGTATCGCGTTGCTGTAGGTCCGGTCCTCGTCGAGAAACAGGTGGAAGGCCGGGGCTGAAACCGAACCCGAGCGAACGATGCGCCAAGGCTGCTTGTTCGATGCCGAAGGGCCTTTTCTTACCGCTTCGAGGACGGCAATCCAGTCGCCGCTGTCGGCTTTATCGAGTACCCGGTCGAAATTCCCGTCAAAGAACAGATCGCTCCACGGTTTGCGCTTCCTGGAGCCAGCCACAGCCCGGACCGCAGAATCGACGAAGTTCCGTCTCTCCGCGGGATCGCCGATGGGAGTGATGGCCGGGATTATCTCTCCTTCCGACAGGCGCAGGCTGGACATGGCGCTTGTCCTGTTGAAGGTGCCACCGAGCCAGCAGGTCCCGAGCCCGTTCGCCGCCGCATTCAGCACGATTCCTTCGAGGGCGTAGCCGAAATCGGCGAATGCGAACGGAGAGGGCTTCATGGCGCCGACCACGAAGGCAGGCGCGTTCCTGATGATGCCGTAGGTGCCAATCCGGCCCGACCCGACGTCGCCTACGGCATCGGGCTCGACCATGGCAAAACGCGGTTTCGTGCCGAAGGGGCAAGGACCCGAGCCCGCTATGGCCGACTCTATGACCCGGCGGTCATCAGAACTCAGTCCCTGTCCTGAATAAGAGCGGACCGAGACCCGCGAATCGATGGTTTCAATGGTTATCTTCATACCTCTAGTGTATGGATCAATGGCTGCCGAAGGCAAGGAAATGGCGAGCCCGTCGGCCTTGACTCCATGGCGCCGCGTTGATCACTATCATGGAAATGGAACTGTGGGACGATAACAGCTACCGACAGCGGCCCCCAGGGGCTCCGCGCAACAGGACTCTGCGGCTCTCGATCACCGATGAAGCGCGCTATGCGGCGATGGCTCGAGATCCATCGACCATGGAGCCCGGTCCTGACGGCCGCATGCGCATCGAAGAGGCGGTGGACTCCGTCTTCATCGGTGACGCACTGGAGATCGGGCCGCTGCTTCCTTCGCGTTCCGTCGACATCATGATAGCCGATCCGCCGTACGACCTGCCGAAAAACTTCGACGGCGAACGCTTCGCTCCGATGGGGCACGAGGCGTACCTCGAATACACGAGAGCCTGGCTCGGCGCAGTCGCCTCTTCGCTGAAACCCGACGCGTCGATCTACGTCTGCGCGGACTGGCGCTCGTCGTCGGCCATATACCTGGCGCTGGCAGAGCGCTTCATTGTCCGCAACCGCGTGACCTGGAAGCGGGACAAGGGACGATCGTCGTCATGCAACTGGAAAAATTCATCAGAAGACGTTTGGTTTGCGACGGTCGGCAACGACTACCGTTTTGACGCCGAAGCGGTACGCGTGCGCAAGCGCGTCGTGGCGCCTTACCGGGAGAACGGCGCTCCGAAGGACTGGACCGAGGACGAATCGGGCCGCTGGCGACTGTCGGGAGCGTCGAACGTCTGGGAGGACATGACGGTGCCGTTCTGGTCGATGCCGGAGAATACCGACCATCCGACGCAGAAACCCGAGAAGCTCGTTGCCAGGCTTTTACTGGCCAGTTCGAAGCCGGGGGACATCGCGTTCGATCCGTTCCTGGGTTCCGGGACAACCGCGGTGACTGCCAGGAAGCTCGGCCGCCGTTTCATCGGCATCGAACGCTCGAGCGCTTACTGCGCGCTTGCCCTGCGCCGGCTCGAACTTGCCCAAACCGATCGCCGCGTCCAGGGTTTCGACGGAAGCGCGTTCAGCGAGCGGAACGCCGGTCCGGCCAGGTCCTCTTGACCCGCTTCCCTTCCCAACCTATTCTTGCCTCATGAAATACATCGTATTGGGCCTCGCTGCCACAATGTACGGCTTTGTCATAGCGTTTCCCCACAAAAAGGCGTGGTTCACGCTCGGCGCGGCGCTCATCGTGGGCGTCATGGGCGTCGTATCGCCGGCCACCATCTTCGGCGAACTCATCAACTGGAATGTGCTCCTGATCTACGTCGGATCGCTCGTCATCGCCGATCTTTTCATATATTCCCGTGTGCCGTCGCACCTCGCCGACAGGATAGTGGGCAAGGCGCCGAACCTGGGTTGGGGAGTGGTCTTCATCCTGATCATGACCGGGCTCCTTTCGGCATTCGTCGAGAATGTCGCCACCGTCCTGGTCATGGCGCCCATAGCGCTGGCCCTGAGCGACAAGATGAAGGTGGACCCACGCTATTTCATGATGGGACTCGCCGTGATGTCAAACCTGCAGGGTACGGCGACCCTCGTCGGCGACCCGCCATCGATGATTTTCGCGGGATTCGCCGGCTACTCCTTCAACGACTTCTTCTTCAAGGATGGCAAGCTTTCGGTGTTTTTCGCCGTACAGGCCGGCATGCTGGTCGGCGCTGCTTTCTTCTACTTTTTCTACCGCAAGATGGAAAAATCGGGAGCGGACCTGCCAGACGAGCGCGTGAAGACCTGGTTCCCGACGGTACTGCTAGTCGCCCTGATAGTCGGGCTCGCCACCATATCGTTCCTGTTCGAAGGTTTCTCGATACTGTCGGGCGGCTACGTCTTCGCGCTAGGCCTCGTCGGGCTGGCGTGGTACCGCCTCGCGATGAAGGAATCCCACGACGCGGCATGGCGGCTCGTCAAGGGCCTCGACTGGGAGACAATACTGTTCCTGGTCGGCATCTTCGTCGTAGTCGGCGCCGTGGCCGAGACGGGCCTCCTCGAAGACCTGTCCGCCTTCCTGTCCGGGTTCATCGGCAGCAATGTCGCGCTCGGCTTTATGGTCATCGTTACCGTCTCGGTACTTCTCTCAGGCTTCATCGACAACGTTCCGTACATCATCGTAATGCTCCCGGTGGCCGCCAGGCTCGCCTCGGGAATGGGACTCAAACCCGAGCTGTACATGTTCGGTCTTCTCATCGGCTCCTGCCTCGGAGGCAACCTGACGCCCTTCGGCGCGTCGGCCAACATAGTCGCCGTGGGCATGCTCAGGAAACGCGGCACCGTCATCAAATTCGGGGACTGGCTCAAGGTAGCCGGCCCGTTTACCGTGTTGACGACGCTCGCCTCCTGCCTCTTTATCTGGGCTGTGTGGAGATAAGCCAGGACTTGGTCAAGTAGCCGGCTCAGGCCCTGGAAGGAACCATCAGGGTCGCTTCGCCATCCACGACCACCTTGCCCGCCACCGAGCAGGTCGTCTTAAGGGTGACGAATTTCTTCTCCGGCACTGTTCCCGTGACCTCGACGCGGGCGGTCACAGTGTCTCCTATGCGGACCGGCGCCTTGAATTTGAACGCCTGCGAGACGTAGATGCATCCCGGACCTGGCAGTTTCATGCCGAGGACCGTCGATATGAACGAGGCAGCCAGCATCCCGTGGGCTATACGGCCTTTGAACATCGTGGTCCTGGCAAATTCCTCGTTTATGTGAACCGGATTGAAATCGCCCGAGAACCCGGCAAAAGCCACGATATCGGCCTCGGTGACCGTCTTCGCGAATGTCGAGGTCATGCCCGGCTCGAGTTCCTCGAAGAAATAGCCATGGAGATCATCGCTCATGTATCGCTCCTCTAAAAAAATAATGCCGCGTACGGACATCGCGGTCTGTCGCAGTTTCCCAAAACCATCTCCTTCATGATTTTCCTCAGCGCTTGCGCTGCTTGTCCTTGGGTACGACGCAGGTGCCCACGGCCCTGCACACCACGACCGGCTCCGCCAGCAGATCGGCCGCGGAATCGTTCAGGTCCTTGCGCGGCGCTATCACTTTTCTGGCTTCGAAGTTCATCTTCCTGGAGGAATTGCCGACGTGGACTATCTCACCCGCAGCCTCGATGAAATCGCCGGCGTATACCGGCGCGAGAAACTCGACTTTCTCGTAAGCGGCGAACAGGCCCTCGTCGCCGTCGTTTCGAATCAGTAGCTCGGTGGCCACGTCACCGAACAATTGCAGCATCTTGGCCCCGTCCACAAGCTCCCCGCCGTAGTGCGCGTCATGCGCCCCCATGCGTATCCTGATGATCGCCTTCTCCATGGATTGCTCCTCCTTTTATGCAGTCAAGGCTCAAGCATACCCCAGATTGGGACAACGCGGTAGCTCATGCTTTCGACTGTTCAATAAAAAAAGGCTGGCCGACCGGCACGTTTTTGATGATATTATCCCTTATGGATCGATGCTCACATGCCGGATGCGCAGGGAGCGATGGACGCCGTATCGGGTCCGTAACGATGCCTACGATGGAGGAACCAATGACAGCACTTCAGGGAGAGCAGCCGGCCGTACAGCGGCGCAGCCTCGATGCCGAACGCCAGGTAGTCATCGACCGTTTGACCGACGCCTTTGCGGCGAACATGATCACGATGGACGAGTATGAACGCCGCGTCTCGGCCGCGAGCGCAGTGACCAGGTTCGACGAACTTGAAAGGATCGGCTTCGACCTGCCGTCGAAGGCGGCGCGCGCAGACTATCCACCGCGGCACGCTGGCAGCGCCGGACGGGGAATGGACAATTCCATAGTCGGGGCTACGCCGGTGATGACCGCCTGCATCATGAGCGACCGTTCCATGACCGGCAACTGGCTCTCGAGCGACCGTGTTTCGGCTTTCACCGTGATGGGTTCGACCAAGCTCGACCTCCGTGACGTCGACCTGCCCTCCGGCCCGATCAGGATAGAGGTTTTCACACTGATGGGCGATACCAAGATCATCGTGCCCAGTGACCTTCCCGTGCGTCTAAACGCGTTCGCGTTCATGGGCGACAGCAAAGCGGGCCGTGAGGTCAGGCAGAAAACAGGCGGCGCCGAGAGCTGGGTGGAAATATCGGGCTTCGTGATGATGGGCTCGCTCTCCGTACGAGCGATGGACTAAAAAAAAGAAAAGCCGTGCCGGCACGAGCGGAACGGCTTCTTCTGGTTCGGGAAAAAGCTATATCTTGTCTATCAGCATGGAGCATTTGCCGGACGGTATCGGAAGCGTCTTCCTCTTCTTGCCCAGCACGTTGATCGTGAAGTAGTAGAGCTTCTCGGACTCCATGTGGATCTCCCACCCCCGACCGCTCTTGTTTGACAGTATCGTCACCATATTGCGTTTGAGGCTCATGTTCTCGATGCCCATGATCTCCAGGTTCGGGATGATCCAGTCGACCGTCTTGCGCGGCAGGGATACCGAAAGGCCGACGACATTCTCGATCATCAGGGCGACGGTGGCCAGACCCGAAAATCCGAGATACTGAGCCCTTGGCCAGTCCGTCCGCTCTGGCCAGACAGCCTTGCCTTCATTCTGCGGCTGGTAGGCCTCCCAAAGCGTCTGCCTGTGCTCGCCGTTCTGGTGGGCCGAGTCGAGGATGAAATAGAGGTGGCGAATGGCGCAGTCGCGGGCAAGTTCCCACTGGTTGTACTTCTCGAGCCCCTTGATGATCATGTAGGTGAACTGGGGCAGGACCGAGCCGTTATACCCGAGCCCGCGCTTGTCGTAGAGTTCGCTGTCGACGGCCAGGGACGGGAATGGATTCTCGGTGCCGAAGGTGGCCGGGTTGGTCAGGTGGGCTATCATGGCCTCTGCGCGTTCCTCGTTGGGAATCTCGGCCAGAAGGGGCCAGAAACCGCCTATCGTCTTGATGCGTACCTGGCGTTCGCTCGCATCGACGTCGTAGTAGAACCCGTCATCGGGGTTCCACATGAAATTGTTTATCCTGGTCTTGAGGGAAAAGTAATTGCGCTTGTACTGGAAGCTGATTTCCTTGTCGTTGAGGATGTCGCCGAGTGCGGACATGTAGAGGGCGTTGACTGCCATCGCCGCGTTGAAGTCGACATGGTAGATGGCTCCGTCGCGAGGCGAGTTGGCCATACCGGTGGCCGCGACCGGCACCTCGAAAAGCCCGTTGGGCCGCTTGAAGGTAGCCTCCAGCCAGGCGTAGTACTTCTGCAGGTACGGCATGACTTCCTTGACCCGCTTCTTGTTGGCGCTCTTGTGGTACAGGTTGTACTCGGCCCATGCGAACAGGGGCAGGGACACTCCCTCGGGATTGTCCTTGGTGAAAACAGGCGCGCCTGAGTCGATATCGTAGATCCACCGTATGGCGCCTGATTCTTCCTGCTTGGAATAGAGAGCGTCCAGCCCGTTGGAGGCGGAGTACAACCTGTTGGAATAGACGAGGAAGAAAGAAGCGAACGACTGCTCGAGCTGGTCGAGACGGCGCTCAGGCGGATAGAAAAAAAACTTGCCCCCACCGATGCCGCTGTCAGTACCTGAATTCGTCCAATAATCCGCGATCCATGCCCATGTACGGTCATAGATATCGACAAAATCCTGGTCGTAGAAATGTATCCGCGGAAAATCCCGTTTATTCAAGCATGACACTCCCGGTATATTCTTTGCGTACTTGATCAACAAACGCAAAGCATTTCAAGCCTTTTCAAAAGAAAGGAGAAAAGAGGCAGAGATAGAATATAATCGCGGACCCTGCTTTTGTCAAATTAAACCATGACCATATTCACCAATTTCTCCATATTCAAGCTCGATCGACGGGGCCATTGAGCCATGATGTCTATCTGCCGATAATCGGGATGATGATCATCACCCTGTACAGACCCGGTGCCAAAGGCACGATACGGTATTATACCATCCATGACAGGCAACCATTGCTGACCGCCAGGTACGCGATGACCATCGCATGGCGATCGAGCCGGGGACGCGAGCGCGAGAAGATGTACGGTTTCGAAACCATAGCCGAGATGGACCGCAAGATCAGGCGAGTCTTCAGCCGAAAGATCAAGGATGGCTACACGCTGCTGTACAGCTTCATGAGGGAACGTCCCGCCGGCGTTTCACCAGGCGCGGCGTCGCTGGACACCGAGCTGACCGGAATAGCCGGAGCCTAAGCTTAGCTGAGCTCAGCGGATTGCGCGGGTGCCGCCGCCACGGATGCCGGCCTCGTACAGGCGGCCGCAGGCGAGGAACATTGAGTACTTCGTCGTTATGACGGCCATGCCGTTGCGCTGGGCCTCGGCTATCATATCCTTGGGCGGCGTCTTGCCGCGGACGAACACCACTACGCGTATATCCATCAGGTCGGCCGTTCGTATTGATTGCGGATTCACGAGGCCAGTCAGAAGTACGACGTTCTCCTTGACGAAAGCCATCACATCGCTCATCAGGTCCGCTCCGCAGGCAGCCTCTATGTCCAGATCCAACAGATCCTCGCCGGTGAGCAGTATCCCCCCGAGCGCGGCTACGATGTCGCGTACCTTCATCCAATGCCTCCCGGGCGCCGGATCGGCGCGGGCTGCAGTCTACCATGTACCAGTGCCATCAGCAAGGTTGGGGGACTTGCGCGCTTATGGGGAGCGCATGCGGGGAGCGCCTTCGGTGAACAACAACTGCGGCCGTCCATCATTACCCGCTAAAGCCCGCGAGCCAGACGCCGATAAGCAATAGTGTAGGCTGTCGGGAAATGGGAGCGAAGCGAACGCGCGATCGCCTAGGCCCATTTCCTCCCGGCTTCATTCGGTTCACGTTCACGGGAGCGGCCCGGGGAAGCGTACCGGAGAAATCGACACATGTATTTCGGCACGGATGCCGAGGCGGCCGTAGGCCGTCGCTTCTATGGAAAGGAGATCGGGTTATGATAATCAATCACAACCTCAGTGCGATGTTCGCCAATCGCTCTCTAGGGGTCACGAACAGCAGCGTAGAGAAGAATATGGAGAAGCTCTCCTCCGGAATGCGGATCAACCGCGCCGGAGACGACGCTTCCGGACTCGCGGTATCGGAGAAGATGCGGTCGCAGATCCGAGGCTTGAACCAGGCTTCCAAGAATGCGGCCAACGGCATCTCCTTCATCCAGAGCACCGAAGGCTACCTCCAGGAGACGCAGGATATCATCCAGCGTCTTCGCGAGCTTGCAGTACAGTCTTCCAACGGAATTTATTCCGCAGAGGACCGAATGCAGATTCAGGTCGAAGTCTCCCAGCTCGTCGATGAAGTCGACCGCATCGCGAGTCACGCCCAGTTCAACGGCATGAACGTCCTCACCGGCCGTTTTGCCCGCGAGTCAGGCGAGAACATCGTCACGGGTTCGATGTGGTTCCACATCGGCGCCAACATGGATCAGCGGGAGCGTGTCTACATTGGCACGATGACCGCCAAGGGTCTCGGCGTCAAGAACATCGGCGATGACAAGATCCTGTCCCTGTCCGATCCGGACAGCTCGAACAGGGCCATAGGAACGCTCGACGCTGCACTCAAGCAGGTCAACAAGCAGCGCGCAGACCTGGGAGCCTACCAGAACAGGCTCGAGCACGCAGTACGCGGCATCGACATCGGCGCGGAAAACCTCCAGGCCGCCGAGAGCCGCGTCCGCGATGCGGACATGGCCAGCGAGATGGTCGAGTTCACCAAGAACCAGATCCTTTCGCAGGCTGGCAACGCCATGCTCGCCCAGGCCAACCAGAAAACCCAGCAGGTCCTGCAGCTTCTCCAGTAAGCCGTAACCGCGGACGTGACGGGGACCGCCCTCTCTCGGGCGGTCCCTCCTTTTTACCAAGCTTGAACGTGCCGGGTCCGGAGCGTATAATGCCCGGCGCAATGGAATACAGCCACCGCGACGTTCGCGAATCGATCCTCGAGCGAATCTTCCCTGATCTCCGCTTCGGCGGCGATCCCGATATCGACCGTTACTTCGAGCTCCGCTCCTCGGGCAGGATGCTCGACGCGCTTGTCGTATACCGCGCCAGGCTCCGACCCCGCTACCCCGACGATGCCAAGCGCATCATCCTCCTCAAGCTGTACCGCACCAGATCCCCGTCTTTTTCCGATTTCCTCCACGGACTCCTCATGGAACGTGCCGACGAGATAGTCGCCGGTATCAGAAAGAATCTCGACTCCATGATCGCCCCGCTCTCGGGCATATCGATGAGGAACACGTATGCGGTGCTCAAGTCCGTGGAGCGGATTGCCAGGCTCTTACCCGACGACGCCGACGCCGCGCGCCGCATGGCCTGGGACCACGCCGATTTCGCGGCAATGCTCGGCTACAGGGTAGAGGAAGCCAGGAAGGTTGCTTTCCTTCTTGGCGAATTCTACGACCAAGCCGCTGTCGACGACGACGTACCCACCGATTTCATCGCCGCGAGCCTGGCCTCCGAGAAAGTCAGGCGGCGGAGGGATCAAGAAGAAGAAGAGAAGAAAAATTTCTTCGACTTGTCCAGGATAGAATTCGACGCCTCGGACATACGCCGCATCGAGATACCCTCCGGGCTGGAAAGGGACGAAGACCTCGTCCTGGCCTGGTGCCACAAGTACTGGCTCCGCGTCGACGACCCCGCGTTCGAGCGTATCGTATGGCTGTATTCGAAGAAGTACGGTACCAGGCACTACGAAGTCTTCAAGGCGATAAAGACCGGAAAGCGCAAGAAATACCAGGATGACGACATACTGTCCATGGTAGCCACCACGATCGCGACGAGGTACAGCTATACGGTCCAGGGCGACATGTACATGCAGGCAGCCTGGCGTACCATCAAGTCCGGCCTCTACGGGCAGGTCGCGGCACAGCGGATGGCAGGACGGAACACCGTTCCGGCAAAGCAAGAACCGCAAGCCATCGCGCCCACCACAGCCACTCAGGCTGAGCCGCCCTCGACCGAAGTCAGTGCTTTCAAGCCGGTAGATCGTTCGTTCAGCCGCGCGATGGAAATCTCGCCGTTGCTCAACCAGCGACAAAAGCGTGCGCCCGTGCCCGAAACCAAGGCGGCCGGTTCCGTCAGCGACAGGATCAAGCGCCTTTCGGGTCGAGCCTACGATGTTTACAAGGATATTTTCCTGTCGAAGGTTCGAGACCATATCCGTGACGCCCTGCAGAAAGGCCGGACCAAGCCGGGCAGCGTCTTCAATGATGACGTGAACAAGGCGGAGAACGCCGTCTACGAATTCATCGAGCGCAACTACTCCAACGCCTATCTGGATTGGCCATCATCGGAACATCGGGCAAAGGTCAAGGAGCTTGGCTTCGCGCTGGAAAATCTGGATGACATCATCGAGTCCTGCTACCTCAGGATCGACGCCTAGCCCGGATATCTCACACCTTGCCGCAAATTTATAGTAAGTCATTGTGTTGTAGTAAAATGCGGCAAGGCCCGCATAATCGGGCTAGGCTGCTCAGAGCGGGACACGCCCCCGGAACGAACGGGCCAGAGTCAGCCTGTCGGCGTACTCGAGATCGCCACCCACGGGGATGCCGGTCGCGAGCCTCGTCACGCGGGCGCCTGAACCCTCGAGTACCTTCTTGAGATACAGCGCCGTCGTATCGCCCTCCACCGTCGGGTTGGTCGCGATGACGACTTCGGAGACCCCTTGATCACGGACCCTGTCGAGGAGCAGGCCCAGCTTGAGCGCTTCCGGGCCGATACCGTCCAATGGCGACAACAGGGCTCCGAGCACATGGTAGACGCCCTGGTACTCGCGTGAGGCTTCTATGGTCATCACGTCCTGAGCCTGCTCGACAACGCAGATGACGGTCTTGTCGCGGATCGGCGAGCTGCAGACCGGGCAGGGATCATCCTCGGTATACGAGCCGCAGGTCGAGCAGAACCTCACCCGGTCCTTGAGCGCGCCGATGCGCTCGGCGAGGAGAGCGGCATATTGCTCGTCAGACTTTAGAATATGAAAGGCAATCCTCGCGGCGCTCTTGCGGCCTATGCCGGGCAGGCGAGCCAGGATACCCACGAGCTCTTCGAGAGCCTTCACCCGCCAAGCCCTCCGAGACCCGCCAACGGCCCCAGGGACCGGGCGACATCAGCCTGCAGCGCTTCGCGAACCCGGTAGACCGCGTCGTTGTGCGCCGCCTTCACCAGATCCTGCAAGAGGCCAGGGTCGCTCGGGTCTATCGCCTCGGGCGCAATCTCCAGGGCGAGCATGTCCATCGTTCCGTTCAGCGTCACCCTGACCATACCGCCACCAGACGATCCGACCACGCTTATGGCAGCCATTCTCTCTTGCGCTTCCTGGGCCTGCCGTTGGAGGGCTTGCGGATCCTTGAGCATCTTCATCATATCGTTCAGATCCATGCTTCGCTCCATTCAATCGTCGTCATGGTGATCACCTTTTGATACGTCAGGACGGGATCCACCAGCGCGACGGCCGCGGAAGACTTTTTCGACTATGCCCACTGGATCGACTGGCCCCTCGTCACCATCATCCTGGTCATCACCGTCCTCACCCATTGGTTCTGTAACTTGCCTGGGCGCCGTTTCCGCGGCCCTCGGCTCTATCCGCAGGGGCCGTCCGGAAATCTCGAGTGCCTTTTTAGCGAGCAGCCCTGCGTCCGCGAGCACGGCACCGGCATCGTAGCCATTGGCACACGGTATCACGAGCCTGTCCCCATCCACATGCCAGGCACCGGAACGCTCGATGCAGGTGGAAAGCACGACCCGCCCCTTGCCGACGGCGGCGATCATCGCCGCCTTCAGGGCCACGGTATCAACGCCGTCTGTCTTTGGCGCTGTCTCAACCGCGGGCGATACGCCAAGCGGCTTGGCTGCGGGAACGGCGGCGGCTTCGACCATTGGCGTGCGTCCCCGCAGCAAAGCCCCGATTGCCGCAGCGCCCTGAGCGCTTCCATCGGCGATGGCTGACTTCATGGCGACAATCGTCTTGGCCAGCTCGGCGGGTGGTACATAATCGCGGATGGCGCATATCCGCGATACGGCCAGCTCGAGCTCCCAGCGCGGATTGACGCTGTAGCGCATGTCCCGGTACAGCTCGAAAAGATCGGCCAGCAGACGCTCGAGCCGGGGTGCGTCAATTCCTTTCACCAGGTCTCCGGGAAACGAGGCGAGAGTCGCGCCGAGCAGCGATTCCTTTTCGACTCCGCTTGCTATGAACAACAGCGACCTGGCGTAGGACACGGCATCGGCGGCGAACTGCTCCACCGACACCCCCGAGCCGAGTATCGTGTCCAGCAGTTCAAGGGCGGCCTTACGGTCTCCCGCCAGACACAGGCTCATAACGGCTCCCATGCGCTCGCTGCCAACCAGGCCGAGCTTGTCCCGGATCTTGGCCTCGGTAATGCGACCTTCGGAGAACGCGGCCACCTGGTCGAACAGGGTATACGCGTCGCGCATCGAGCCGGTAGCCTCCCGGGCTATCCAGAGCAGGGCGCCATCGTCCGCCTCCACACCGATGTCACCGGCTGCGTTACCCAGGAGCCTGAGTATCACATCGAGCGTGAAAAGCCTGAAATTGAAGTGCTGGCAGCGACTCTTGATGGTCGCCGGGACCTTGTGGAGTTCGGTCGTAGCAAAGATGAACACGATGTACGGCGGCGGCTCCTCTATGGTCTTGAGAAGCGCGTTGAAGGCGCTGTTCGAGAGCATGTGCACTTCATCTATTATGTATATCTTGTATTTCGACGAGTTGGGCGGGAAGAGGACCTCGTCCTTGATCTGCCTGACGTTTTCCACGGAGGTGTTCGATGCTCCGTCTATTTCAATTACATCCAGTGATGACCCTCTGGTTATGGAGACGCACGAATCGCAGACACCGCACGGCTCCGCGCTCGGTCCGCGTTCGCAGTTGAGCGACTTTGCCAGTATCCTGGCCGTACTCGTCTTGCCGCATCCCCGCGGGCCGGAGAACAGGTATGCATGAGCGATCCGGCCGCTTGCGATGGAGGCGCGCAGCGTTGCAGACACGAAGTCCTGCCCGGCCAGATCATCGAAGGTCTGAGGGCGTTTCCGTGTTGCTGTTATCTCGTAGGGCATTGGAGGAAGATAGCACGGCAGATAGCGGTAGGCAATATGTACCGGGAAATCCTCAAGCTCTCGTAGCCAGGCTTGCTACGGCACAGCGCCCATCCGCTTACCGTTGCTTCCTTCCGGACCTGGCGGAGTTGGGCGGCGGACGCTAGCGTAGGGCCTGGCTACCAGCGCTCGAAAAAAACGGAGAGAGGGGGATTCGGTCTCCTCGCGCGAATCCTACGCGCTTCGTCGACCCGCCTCGTCCCTCTTCCGGCGCCATCCATGGCGCCTTTTCCTCCCGTTGGTCGGCGAGGGACTCGGTTCGAATCCCCCTCTCTCAACAAAAAGAAAATTGCTACCTGATGACGTCCTC
>CAZNXK010000071.1:0-11797 GCA_964576835.1 uncultured Treponemataceae bacterium
CAGTTCCGTCCGGGCCAATGCCAGTTCAGACGCCTCCAGCGTCCTTGCTGCATGCAGCCTTCCGCCATCCCAGACCGGTTGACCTATGCTCAACGACAGGGTCTTCGTGAACGAGTCGGGGCCGAATATCGACAGCCGTTCGTCTGTTCCCGCGCTCAGTTCGAGGCTCGGCAGAAAAGACCGCAAGCCGAGTTTCCAGGCGCCGTGGCGCAACTCGAGGCTCTCCCGCTCCGCTTTGAGTCCAGGAGCGTTGAAGACGGCGAGCTCGGCGGCCTGGGCGGCGCTCATCGCTCCGGTCTTCCCTGCCATCGTCCCTGGTCCCATAGCCTCAGAGCTTGAGGTTTCAGTCGCCGCGGTGCAATCCGCGGTTCGCGTTCCGGCTGCCAGACTGGAACACGACGCAAGCAGCAAGGCGAGCAATACGGGAATCATCGTTGGGTCCCCTGGATCGAGGCCAGGAGATCGACGACAGCCTTGCGGGCGACCGATTCCTCCGGCAGTATCGCCAGCGCAGCGCCGAGGTCCGCCACGGTACCATCGAGGTCGCCGGCGGCCCAGCGCATGGCTGCCCTGTCCGTAAAGGCAAGACCCGCGTCGCCCGTCGCCGCAATGGCGCGATCGAGGAAAGCCAAAGCCGCGGCGCCGTCGCCCGAGTCGAGCGCGATACCCGCCGACAGCCGCAGGGCAGCCACGTTCGACGGCTCGGCAGACAGCAGCAGTTCGCACATCGAACGCGCATCCTCATCCCTGCGCGCCGCCAGGTAGGCGCGCGCCAGCCACAAGGCGGCTTCCCCCGACCGTGGAGAAACCGCAAGCCCTTTCTCGAGAGCCATGATCGCCGTTTCGTCGTCACCGCTAAAATACGAAGCCTTGCCGAGCAAGACGATCGCAGGCAGGAACGAATCTTCTGCGTCGAGCGCCAGGCTCGCCCCGTCGGCAGCGGCTTCGAAGTTTCCCGCGTCATAGGCTCCGGCGGCGCGTGAATACGAGGCCACAGCCTTCTCCATTGATGCGGTCATCGTACCGGGCTTCGACGCGGGTGTGTTCGAAGGCGCGCAAGAAGAAGCAAGAGCCGCCATGCACAGCGCCATGGCGCGGACAAAACCACAGGCCTCCATGGTCATCCTTCATCGCCCTGCGATGTATCGAAGCCGCTCGGCAGTCCTGCCGCCCGACGTCCCGGAACGCGCTGAAAGCCACGTCCGGACCTCGGCCACGGCGCAGAGACTGCGCAGCGCTCCAAGCGCGTACAGGGTTGCCGGATTGTCCGCAAGCTCAAGGACGGGAAACAGCTCTTCGAGTACGGCGGGATTCTCGTTGTCGATGGTACGCCTTATTATCGATTCTATCTCGGCGGGTATGAGCATGGATGCTCCGTCCGAAGGCTCGAGTCCGTAGGACCCGGCGATCATCGCGCGTGCGTCTCCGGCCAGCGGGCCGGCCGGAGCAAGGGCGATGCAACGCTGTGCCGAATCCCGCATCAACTCGGCGTCGTCCTGGGCCAGTGCAAAATCGAACCAGTAATCGGGAAGCAACGAGTATCTCGACTGCAACAGCGCGTATCGGCCGAGCGCTCCTGGCGATGACCGTTCAAGGCGCAGGGTCGAGGCCAGCTCGATCCAGTGTTCGAATGAATCCTCCTCGCCATCACCTGCCGGCATTTCCCGCAGTGCCGACAAGGCAGCAATCCAGTCTCCAGCGATGAATGAATGAATCGCCTTCATGGCGGCAAGCGCCGCCGGGTCTTTTTCGTTCGAGCGTCCGGCTTCTAGCTTTTCAAGTCGCTCGTTCATCGCGGACTCGTCGATCTGCCCGCGGCCAAAGGCATAGGCCAGGTCCTTGTACGCGGCGAAGACAGCTCCGGCATGGTCGCCGGCTTCATCGCGCAGCCCTGACTCGAAGACGCCGAGTCCGCTTTCGTAGCGGCCGCGGCGTTCAGCCTCGGCCAGGTTGGCCAATGTTCCGGCTGCGGCGGCATCGATGCGGGGAGCCGCTGCGGACGACGGCACCGTGCCAGTATCAATACCCGGCACCGATGTCATCCGTACCGTGCATCCGGCCATTACGAGGTATATCGACGCGACGATGAGCAGCATGTCGGGCATGATGCCTCCCTTCACCGAATCGACGCCGGGGCGAGCATTGGCGCTTGCGCCGGAAATGAAGGAGAGGTATCATTCGGTAGGAATGCTTTTTCTACTTGGAGGAGGATGCGATGGCTGGGAAATTCGAGTGGTTCAAGGACAAGAAAGACAAGTTCCGATTCAGGCTCAAGTCAGGCAACGGCCAGATAATAGCCGTCAGCGAGGCTTACGAGTCCAGGGACTCCTGCCTGAATGGCATCGAAAGCGTCAAGCAGAACGCTTCCGATGCTGCCGTCGTCGAAGTAGCTGACTAAAGTCGCCCTCCGGTCAGAGCGCCGGCATTTTACCGACGCTGCCGGCGGCGTCTCAGGCGAACTTGACCGTCCAGCCGGGGAATTCGACGAGAATGGCGGTTTTGAGGTCGCGGTCTATTGAATCCTTCATCATGTCGTTGACGAGGCTGCAGGCGGGACACTCCGCGGAACCCGCCGCCGCGTAATTCATATACGCGACGATTGTCTTGTCGGCGGCGTAGTAGGTCAGCTTCTTTACGAGGCCAAGTTCGGCCAGGCTCAGTTCCGACTGATGCTCCTTTACGCTGGAAAGTATCGCGTCGAATTTCTTACTGACCGAAAGGTCCAGTTCCATTTAAGCCTTCTCCTTCTCGATGAAGCCCGGCAGGAGCTTCATGATCGCCTCGAGATTGCCCTTTATCTCGCCCCTGGCGGGATTGGCGTGAACGAAGAACGTCTTGGTACCGGGAAACGAGCAGAAGTGCTTGAGGCTGGCCGGGTCCGGCAAGGCATCGAGCAGCTTTTCCAGGTCGGCTGACAGATCGGCGCCCCTCCACAGGATGACGAAATTCCTGCCGCCCGATGAAACATCGAGGCGATTCATCGCGTCGACGCCGTCGATGTTGGCTTTCTTGAGTTGCGAAAGGGCGACGACATGCCCCTCGCCCCGGAGCTTCTTCTTCGTGAACACGTTGAGGAAAAACCGGTCACGGATTCCCAGAGCCAACGAGAACGGCAAGTACAGCAGCGAATGGCGGGGGCTGAGCGTTATCGTCCCCTTGGCGTTGATGTACGGCGCCGGCAAGGCATACGTGAAATTGTAACCTATGGCGCCACCGATGTTGACGTAATTGGAACTGATCGGCTTGAGCGCGGCTTCGAGGTCTTTGGAAAGCGACGACACTATCCAACGATTCTTCTTGGTCCCGTAGAAATAGTTCCCGGTTGCCAAGGCGGCCAGCAGGATGATTCCGGTTAGAAATAGGGGATTCATGCCATTCCTTCTTTCAGGTGAGTCAATTTCAAAAGTCGTCTGACTTTTGAAAAACCCTCCAGTAGTTCATTTCGTCGCCAGGAAGTCGGCCACGAGGCCTTTCGTATCCAGCTTGGCCAGATCGTCGCGGTTGTGCAGGCCGACAGGCAGAAAGTCGAATTCGAAAAGCGGTGATGACGCAAGGCGCTTGTCCAGCGACCAGGAGGTCGTCGATACGCCACGCTTGTTCAGGCACAGGCCAGACAACGGTATCTGTATGCGATCAAGCTCGTCCTTGATGCGAAGGCCCTCCGAAACGGAGAGCGCATCAGGATTGAGCACCACCGCCATGTAACTTTCCTTGCCGAAAAGCGAGGCCAGGCCCGCGAGACGCCGCTTTATGGAACCCAGCTTGCCGTAGACTTTGTCGTCATCCTTGTCGACGCAGCTCGAGGCGACGGGGGATTCGGGATTGATCCTGGTTATCGACGACCGCTTCTTGAGGATGCGCTCGCGCAACTTCGTCAGCTCCATTATCCACAGGTTGGATATGGCGGGCATCGCGAGGAAGCGCAGCGAAAGCGCGGTTGGCGGGGTGTCGTAGACCACGTAGTCGTAAGCGCCCGCCAGTTCGCAGCGTATGTGCTCTATGGCCCAGAGCATGGCGTACTCCTCCGTGCCCGGGGAATACTTCATGATGTCGAAGAATGACTCGAGGTTGAGCGTCAGGTTGTACGAGTAGATGGCCTTCATCTCGTCGCGGCTTTCCTTGAGGTAGCGTTCGACCCACGAGTTCAGGTCTATCTCCAGGGCATACAACCCCTCCTCGACCAGCCTTGGAGTATCGGAAAGCGCGACACCCAGGACATCGCCCAGGTTGTGGGCGGGGTCGAGCGAGGCTATAAGCACGCGCTTGCCCGAACGGGCGAGCGACAGCGCGAAGGCGGCCGACGTCGTCGTCTTGCCGACGCCGCCCTTGCCCAGGAAAAATGCGTTGGTTTTCAAGTCCTGTCCTACCTCTATCAATGAGCTGCGAGCATCAGTCGACGTCGAGCAGGCCCATGAGCGAGCCTATGGGATCCTGGGCCATGTCGGTGCGGGCCAACATGATGACCAGTTCCCGCTCCATGTATGGAAGCAGTTCTATCGCTATCGGTACCGGCGGCGAGGGCATGCCGACGAAACCGCCCAGGATGAGCAACGAAAATATGTTCTCGAGCTCCTTGAGCTCAAACTCGAGCATGCCCGAGGCTTTCTCCCTGTTGATCTGGAGCAATGTCCGCAAGACCGTGCGCATCTTCGAAGCAAACGAGGACATCGACCCTCCATCCGTGTTCAAGATGATAGTCTACAGATTTGGTGGTTGTTCGTCACGCGGTTCCGTGCGGAATCGCCAAAAAAAGGGCACCGGACCATTGCGGCCCGATGCCCCGTTCGGAAGACTTACGCGGCTACCTTGCCGGACTTGAAGTTCTTGTAGAAAGCGAAGACCATGATGAAGTTCAGGATGAGCATGAACAGCGTGATTCCGCCGACGGTGGCACCGGTGATGACGCTCATGACCTTGGACATGTCCTTAAAGAATGTCGGTATCACGATGAGTTCATACCAGATGAGGGCGGCGGTAACCGTAACCCAGAGGAAGATGGCTGGAATGAGGACGGCCATCGTGTACTTGGGGTTGAGCTTGTTCTTGACCCAGACGGCCACCGTCAGCATGACGACCGAGGCCAGGAGCTGGTTGGCGCCGGAGAACGCCGGCCACAGCACCGTGTATCCGCCGGAACGGGCGAGGAAGATGCCGACGAAGGCGATGATGACCGAGGCTACCCACTTGTTGTTGAACACGTTGTAGAAGCCGGGATTCTTTTCCTTCATCGGGAGCACCATCTCCTGGATGATGTACCTGCCGAGGCGGTTGGTGGTGTCGAGGGTGGTCAGCGCGAAGGTCGAGACCCAGACGGCCGCGAACAGCGTCATGAAGTTCATCGGGAGGAAGGGCAGCTGGGTGCTGACCATCTTGGCGAAGGACTGGACGAAGCGGGGAATCGCGGGGGTTGCCATCAGCTTGTCGCCGAGCGCGGCGAAGCCGAAGGCGGCTATCGAAATGATGACGAGGGTCGACAGGAAGCCTTCCACGAGCATGGCGCCGTAACCGACGAACATCGCGTCGGATTCCTTGGCCAGCTGCTTTGAGCTGGTGCCTGACGCCACCAGGGCATGGAAGCCGGAGAGGGCGCCACATGCGATGATGAGTGGGACGGTCGGCCAGAACGGCGAGGGCTGTCCGCCTATCAGTTTCGGGGCGAAGGTGGTGAACATCGGGATGGAGTCCAGGCCCTTCATGCTGAGGAGGGCAGCGGCGCCGCCCGCGATCAGGCCGAAATACAGGAAGAACGACGACAGGTAGTCGCGCGGCTGCAGGAGGAGGTTAACAGGCAGCGTGGACGCGAGCACGATGTAGACGAAGATTATCAGGAAGTAGACGTCCTTGCTCCACTTGACGGCGAACATGTTGCCCGCATAGAAGGCGACGCCGATAAGGAGGAGGCCGATGAGGCTGCCCCAGCCGAGGCCGAGCTTTGACTTGTACATGAAGAAGCCGGCGATGACGGCCGCCACGCAGAAGAATACGAAGGCGAAGAAGACGCGTCCGTCGGCGGCGAACTGGCCGGAGACTATGTCTCCGAAGGCGGCGACGACGAGGATGCAGAGGAACATGATGAACCAGCCGAAGGTCTTGCCGGCTTTCTTGCCTATCAGGTCCTGGGCCACGAACTGCATCGAGCGGCCATCGTAGCGAACCGACGCGGCCAGGGCGAGGTAGTCATGGATGGCGCCGAGGAAGACGTTGCCGAACCATATCCACAGCAGTCCGGGCAGCCAGCCCCAGGCAACGGCCATCGCGGGGCCGGTGATCGGACCCGCTCCCGCGATCGAGGCGAAATGGTGGCCGAACAGTACATACTTGTTGGTGGGTATGTAGTCGACGCCGTCGCCGAGGCGTTCTGACGGCGCCGCAGCGGCCTTGCCGCTCTGCAGGACCTTGTCACGGATGGTCTTGCCATACGTGAAATAGAAAACGAAGTACAGAGCCATCGCGAAAAGCGCTATCATGGTGGTCATGCGCCTTCCTCCTTAGGGTTGTGGGGTTTGTTCAGTACGGGCCTCATCATAAAACCGCTTGTTGCCATTGTCAACAATTTTGATTTTGAAAACGGGATGGCGAAACAGGCGGCTGAAACGTCATCAGCGGCCGTGCGGGTCGGCCAGGCGCCAGTAGTCGGCCCTGGTCTCGTTCTCGAAGCCTCGGGAGCGGTACAGCGCTATCGCCGCGCTGTTCCCGACATCGACCTCGAGCTTCGCCGAATCCGCCCCACGCCTTAAGAGCACGACCAGGACGGCGTCGAGGATCGCGCCTCCGAAACCCCGGTTCCTGAGGGCCGGCACTACGCCAAGGCCGTGTATCCAGTAGCCGTCTTCGTCACGGGCGAGGCTTGCCATGCCTACCGGACCCTCGGCTGCGCGGGCGATATACTGTTCCCGCCCCTGATCGGCGAGCTCGGCCATGGTAAAGGCGCGCGCATCGTCAGGCTGGTCTCCGAAAATGACCGTGGAAAGCTCAGCCGCCATGTCTACGTCTTCGCTTGATACCGGGACGAGGCGGAGGCTTTCAGGCGCCTCGATGGCTGCAAGCCTCTCGCGGCTTGCCTGCATCCTGTATTCGGAGTGGTCGAGCGTCGCTCCAAGGTTCGTGGCTACCGTGGCACTCGGCAGGGAACCACCTTCGCAGACAAGCAGCGCCGACGAGGCGCCTGAAGCCGTCAGCCTGGCCGCGAGGCCGCTGTACAGGTGCCTGAAAATTCCCTGCCGCCTGAACACCGGCGCGACGCAGGCGCTTATCTCGCCTTCCTGCCTGCCAGGAGCGAACACGCAGGCAGCGCCCGCGAGAAGGCCGCGCGAGTACTCTGAAAGCGCGCCGGCGGTGGCAGGATCGACGGAAGATTCCGCCCACGCGAGCTGCCAGGCCGGCATTTCCTTGTCGACGTTCAGATGGGTGTCGAAGTGCAGGCAGGGGTCGAAACCGTCGCAGGCACGGCAATCCGATATCAGCGCTTCGACGGCCTTTCGCTTGGCCGGCGACAGGGCAATGCATTCTTCGAAGCGTATCTCCAGACAGACGGTCATGATTCGCCGCCCTTTATGCGCTCCACCTCGTCGCGCAGCACCGCCGCGCTTTCGAATTCCAGGTTTTTGGCCTTCTCGAGCATCTCGCGCTCCAGCCTGCGTATGAGGGCGGCTTTCTGGTCGGGCACCAGGAGGTTGTACGCGCTTTTGATGGTCTCGAGTTCCGTCGAGGTGGCATCGATCCTTTCTTCCTTGTGACGCTGGAGTATGTCGTGGATGGCTTTCTTGATCGTGGTCGGCGTGATGCCGTGTTCTTCGTTGTACGCGGTCTGCCTGGCGCGACGCCGGCTGGTCTCCTCGATCGCTGTCTTCATCGCGTCCGACATGCGGTCGGCGTACATCACGACGACGCCTGCGGCGTTGCGGGCGGCCCGCCCGATGATCTGGACGAGGCTCGTGGCAGAGCGGAGGAAGCCTATCTTGTCGGCATCGAGGATGGCTATGAACGACACTTCAGGAAGGTCGATGCCTTCGCGGAGCAGGTTGATGCCGACGAGCACGTCGTACTCCCCGGTGCGCAGCTGCGTCAGTATCTCCACCCGCTCTATCGTCTCCACCTCGCTGTGGATGTAACGGACCTTGAGCGACAGCGAACCCAGGTATTCAGACAGCTCCTCCGCCATCCGCTTGGTCAGCGTCAGTATGAGGCTGCGCTCTCCCAGGGCGTTGCGCTTCCTGATCTCGGCATAGATATCCTCCATCTGGCCCTCGCTCGGTCGAACGATTATCTCAGGGTCGACGAGGCCGGTCGGCCTGATAAGCTGTTCGACGACCCGGGCGGACTTGGTCGTCTCGACAGGACCCGGCGTCGCCGAAACGTAGACGACGGTCCTCGTCAGTTTCTCGAACTCGTCGAACTTGAGCGGACGGTTGTCCAGGGCGCATGGCAGGCGGAAGCCGTAATCGACGAGGTTCTGCTTGCGCGAGCGGTCGCCCGCGTACATGGCGCCTATCTGGGGGAGGCTGACGTGCGACTCGTCGATGAAAGTCAGGAAATCGTCCGGAAAATAGTCGAGCAGCACCGAAGGGCGCTGCCCCCTCGCGCGGCCCGACAGCGGTCCCGAGTAGTTCTCGATGCCAGGGCAGTAGCCCATCTCCTCGAGCAACTCGATATCGTACTCGACGCGGGTCTTGAGCCGCTGCGCCTCGACCAGCTTCTTCTGGGACTGCAGCTCCTCGTAACGCTCGGCAAGCTCCGCCTTGATTCCCGACAACGCCTTCTGGACCATGGTTTCCGGCATGACGAATTGCTTGGCAGGGTATATGACGGCCGCGTCGAGCTCTTCGAGGATCTGGCCGGAAACCGGCTCGAAACGCCGTATCCTGGTCACCCGCTCGTAATCGAGCTCGATGCGGTACGCTTCCTTGGCGTAGGCAGGGTAGACCTCGATCACGTCGCCCCTTATCCTGAAGCGCCCCCGCTCGAGCACCGCGTCGTTGCGCTCGTATTGCAGCGTTATGAGTTCTCGCTTGAACGCTTCCGTGTCGAGATCTTCGCCCACGACCGCGTCGACCTTCATTTCCCGGTAGACTTCAGGTGTCGCGAGGCCGTAGATGCACGAAACAGTGGCAACTATTATGACGTCCCGCCTCTCCATCAGGCTCCTGGTCGCAGAGAGACGGTGGCGCTCTATTTCCTGGTTGATGTCCGCGTCTTTTTCTATGTACAGGTCACGGGTCGGAACGTAGGCCTCCGGCTGGTAGTAATCGTAATATGACACGAAGTACTCGACCGCGTTGTCGGGGAAGAAATCCTTGAACTCCCTGAACAACTGGGCCGAAAGCGTCTTGTTGTGGCTTACGATGAGCGTCGGCTTCTGCACCGACTCGATGACCTTGGCCATCGTGAATGTCTTGCCCGATCCTGTGACGCCTTTGAGGGTCTGGAAGCGGTCCCCCGCCCTGATGCCCGCGGCAAGCGCTTCTATTGCCTGCGGCTGGTCTCCGGCCGGCTCGAACGGTGATACGACATTGAACGGTTTCATGGCAGCCGCCTTTGCGCTGAAGGCGCCGGCCGGAGGACCGCAAGGAAATGGTTGGACGGCGTCGCTCGCGCGCCGTGCGGTACACCGGCCGGCTCGAACGGTGATACGACATTGAACGGTTTCACGATTCACTCCCTTTCCGTATCGCCGACTCGCCAATCGCCCGAGCGGCGGCTTCCAGATGCACCGGCGCCACCGATCCGAAGCTGACGCGCAGGTGGCCGTCAGGCGGAATGCCCGGCTCGTTCCTGAAACCCGACTCAGCCGTGACGGCCACGCCCCGGGACGCCAGGTCGGCGACGACGGCGCTGGCCCGGGAACCTGCTGGCAGCGACAGCCACAGGTTGATGCCTCCGAGCGGTTGCCGCCACGAGAGGCCCGAGGCGCGGTAAGGTTCCAGGACCGCGCAGAAGGTCGTGGCGGCCTGCGCGTACCGCGAGCGCACGACGGGCAGGTGGGCATCGTAGCCTCCGCTCGACAGGAAGCGCTCCAGCACCCTCTGCATGAGGCCGTTTGACGACAGGTCGATGGAACGCTTGCCCGCCTCCACCCTGTCGCGGAAGGTCGAGGGCGACTCCAGGCACGCTATGCGCAACCCAGGCATCACCGTCTTGGAGAAACTCCTGACGTGGAATACCCTGCCATCGCGATCCCATGACCGTACCGACGGGAGACAGATCCCGTCGTACGCCAGCTCCGAAAGCTGGTCGTCTTCCACGATGAAAAAGCCGTGGAGGGCGGCCATCCGGGCGAGGCGTTCCCGCTCTGGCTGGGCGTATACCGAGCAGGTTGGATTCTGGAAACTGGGGTTGACGTAGACAAGCCTCAGGGGTCTCGCCGCGGCGAGGCTCTCGAGCGCGTCCAGGTCCAGGCCATCGTCACCTACGGGTATCGGCGCGATCCGCGCCCCCGCTGCCAGGAACGAGTCGCGGGCGCCGCGGTAGCCCGGCGACTCGATCGCCGCGACGTCGCCCCTGCGCAGGAGGACGCGGGCTACCAGGTCGAGACCCTGCTGGGCACCGGAAACGATATGGACATCATCGGGATCGGCCTGCGCGCCATGGTAGAGGCGCAAGCGTGCCGCCAAAGCTTCGCGGAGCGGCCGGTAGCCGGCGGCGTCCTGGTAGTCGAAGGCGCAGCCGCCGTCGATGTCGACAGCCTCGGCAAGAAAGCGCTTGACGGCGTCCAGCGGGTACAGCGACCTCGGCGGCGCGTTGGAGGCAAGATCGAGTACCAGCCGGCCGTCGCTCGAACCGGGAAGCCTCTCGTGGGCGCGGGCAGGCCCGGGCAGCTCGGCGCCCGAGACGTAGGCTCCCGATCCGGCCCGTGACTCGACGAGTCCCTCGTTGGACAGGATGCGGTAGGCCGCGACTATCGTCGCCGGGTTGACGCCGAGTTCGTCCGACAGCTTGCGCACCGAGGGCAATTTGTCTCCGTTCCTGAACTCTCCGTCGGCTATCTTGGCCCGCAAGGCGTCCGCGGCCTGCACGTACAGGGGTGAATCGTCGTCTTTGAACAACCTCAGGCCAAGATCCATCGAGACTCCTTGACAAGCAATACAGTTATCGATACAGATATCAATACAGTTCACGATACAGCATATCGTTTGGCATGGTCACCGGGCAAGGAGCCAAGCGTTTCTTCAGTATACGATACGAAACGACACGACTGAAAGGGGAAAAAAACTCATGGAAGACAGGCAGCGGATAAACAGGGACCTCGCTAGGATGCTCAAGGGTGGCGTCATCATGGACGTCGTCAACGCCGACCAGGCAAGGATAGCCGAGGCCGCGGGCGCGGTGGCGGTGATGGCGCTGGAACGCGTTCCGGCCGACATCCGCAAGGAAGGCGGCGTCGCCCGCATGTCCGACCCCAGGATGATAAAGGAAATAATGGCGGCGGTCAGCATTCCGGTGATGGCAAAAGCCCGCATAGGCCACTTCATCGAGGCGCGCGTCCTCGAGGCATTGGGCATAGATTACATCGACGAGAGCGAGGTGCTGACGCCCGCCGACGACAAGTACCACATAGACAAGTCGGCGTTCAGGGCACCATTCGTCTGCGGCGCGAGGAACCTGGGCGAAGCGCTCCGCCGCATCGGCGAAGGCGCCGCGATGATCAGGACCAAGGGCGAGGCGGGAACCGGCGACATAGTCGAAGCGGTGCGCCACCTGCGGGCCATAAGCGACGAGATCCGCATGGTCGTCGCCGCTCCCAGGGAAGAGCTCATGACGATAGCCAAGGAGCTCGGCGTTCCGTTCGAACTCGTCCTCG
>CAZNXK010000071.1:11807-17469 GCA_964576835.1 uncultured Treponemataceae bacterium
GGTGCGCGAACTGGGACGCCTGCCTGTCGTCAACTTCTCCGCCGGTGGTGTCGCCACTCCCGCCGACGCGGCGCTCATGATGGCGCTTGGAGCCGAAGGCGTGTTCGTCGGCTCTGGAATATTCAAGTCGTCCGATCCTGAACTCAGGGCCAAGGCCATCGTCAAGGCGGTAGCCTACTGGAACGACCCGGCCATGGTCGCCGAAGCCTCCGAGGGACTCGGCGAGCCAATGCACGGAATCGACACCAGAGCCATCGCCGACGCGGCCCGCTACGCGGAGCGCGGTGAATGACAGCCGGCGGCGCCAGCGGAGACAAAGGCAGCATAGCCATAGGCGTGCTCGCGCTCCAGGGCGGCTATGCGGAACACCTGGCGGCGCTCTCACGCGTCGGGCAGGTCCGGGCAGTCCAGGTACGAACTGCCATTGACCTGGACTCCGTCGACGCCATGATCTTGCCCGGCGGGGAAAGCAGCGCTATAGGCCGTCTCCTCGATGTCTTTGGCCTCATGGAGCCGCTCCGGAAGCGAATCGCGGCGGGCATGCCGGTCTGGGGGACCTGCGCGGGCATGATCCTGCTTGCCTCCGGCATAGACAACGACGAGCGGCGCCACCTCGGTCTCATGGACATAGGCGTCACCCGCAACGCGTATGGCGGACAGCTCGATTCATTCGTAGCAAGCGCGGTCGTGCAGGAACTCGGAGCCGATCCATTCCCGCTCGTGTTCATCAGGGCACCGCTTATCACCAGGATGGGCAAGGGAGTGCGGGCGCTTGCCCGCCTGGAAGGCAGGCCCGTCTCTTGCATCGAGAAAACAATGATAGCGACGAGCTTTCACCCCGAGCTGACGGCCGACGGCAGGTTCCACGAGTGGTTTGCCGCATTCGCCAGGTCCTACTTTGTACCGAGGTAGTCTGCACGGTCCGACAGCGCGACGCTGACCGACATCTTCCTGGTGTTCCTGTAGAACTCCATCTTGACCGTGTCGCCTGGCTTGTTGTCCTCGAGGGCCGAATACAGGTCGGCCAGCGAGCTGACGGTCATGCCGTCGACCGACACGAGTATGTCGCCGCCGACGTTGAACACGCTCTGGTAATAACGGACCGGGGTCGTACCGCCCCTGACGCCTGCCCGGTCTGCGTTCCCGCCCTTGTTCGAGACGGAAACCAGCAGGCCCTTCTCGACCGGCAGCGGGCTGCCCTTCTCCTTCATGTACTCGATGAGAGCCGGAAAGAGCTGGACGTACTCGGCGTCTATCCAGCCCCGCTTGACCATGCCGAATTTGATGAGGTCTGGTACTATTCGCTTGGCGGTGTTGACTGGCACCGCGAAACCGACGCCAACCGAGCCGCCGGACGGCGAATAGATCATCGTATTGACGCCTATTATTTCGCCGCGCGAATTGAGCAGCGGCCCGCCTGAATTGCCGGGATTGATCGACGCGTCGGTCTGTATCATGTCGCGGATTATCGTCTTGGCGTCCTGCTGTACGGGACGGCCGAGGCCTGAGACGATGCCCTGGGTCAGGGTGCGCTCGAGACCGAAGGGATTGCCGATGGCGAGCACCTTCTGGCCGACCTTCAGGTTGCCTGAGTCGCCGTACGGGACCACCGTCAGGGTCAATCCCTTGGGCGGATCGAATTTCACGACGGCAAGGTCGTTTTCAGGATCCGAGCCAATTACCTTTCCCTCGATGCGCGAACCGTCGGAAAGGTTGACGAAGATCTTGTACGCGTCCTTGGTGACATGATGGTTTGTCAGGATGTAGCCGCGGGGATCTATGATGGAGCCTGAGCCTGAACCGCCTTCCTTGGGCACGGGTTCCAGAAACCAGTTGATGGCCACGACTTCGGTGGTGATGTTGACGACGCCGGCGTTGAGCCGCTCGTAGACATCTATGTTTTCCCTCTCGTCCTGGGTGAACCCGCCTGGCTCGGACAGCACCGGCGTCGCGCCAGGACTGGAAACAGGACTAGCGCCGAGAGTGGCGGCGGCGACAGGTGCGACCACGGCGTCGGATGAACTGAAGCCGCGCAGGAGCTGTGGTACGAGTCCGCTCCCTACGGCCGCGAGAAGGACTATCGCCGCCGACGCGACGGCGGTCACTATCAGTTGCTTGCGGGAATACAATCGCACGGTCAGCCTCCGGATTCTGATGAGGCTTTTACGAAATGCGTCCGCATTTTGTAAAACCTCTGAATGTATTGAATATACATGGAGCGGCCGATATAGCCAACGCCCCGACGGAGAAAGATTTATCTCGATTGACCTCCCGCCGAACGACGGGTAGTATTGTCGTCCATGGATATTAAACGAAAATTGGGTCAAGCCTACGGAACGGGTCGCAAGGAAGGGACGGACGACAAAGCCGTTCCTGGCGCTCCCGTTTCCGCAAGCCGCCCGATACCGCCTCGGCAGGCGGGTTCCCGGCCTGGCCTCGTCAAGACGGGATCGGGCAGCGTCAAACCGGAGACTGCCAGGAAACCCGCCAGGCATGCCGAGGAAAAGGCCGCCCTGGCCTCTGAAAACTACATCAAGACCGGCAAGTCCGGCATAGAGAAAGCGGCCAAATTCCTGCTCCTCCTTGGCCGTGACGAGGCCGCGAACGTCATCAGGCACCTCAAGCCCGACGAAATTGAGAAGGTCTCGAGGCAGATAGCCGCCATAGACCACATCGACACCGTGGAGGCCAATGAAATACTCACCGAATTCGGATGGCTGGCCAAAACGCAGGGCGCAAGCCTCGAAGGCGGCCCGGAAATCGCCGAGAGCATGCTCGCGGCGGCCTTCGGCGCTGAAAAAGCGCGGGAGGTATTCCGCAAAGCCGTGCCGGGATCGAACAAACCCTTCAGCTTCCTCAATGACTTCGAGGCCAGGCAACTGTTGATGCTTTTCAAGGACGAGTCGCCTCAGATGATTGCGATGATACTGCCCTTCATAGATTCCAGGCTCGCCAGCGGTGTCATCTCGGAACTGCCCAAGGCGACGCGCACCGACGTCATACAACGCATCGCGAGACTCGACAGGACTTCTCCCGACGTGATGGAGCGCGTGGAGGCGGTACTCAGGGACAAGGCCGCCAGGATAGGAAGGATAGATTCGGGTGAACGGATAGACGGGGCGGCGGTGCTCGCCGGTATACTCAAGCACGTCGACGGAGGCCTCGAGGATACCATCCTGTCCGGCATCGACGAGGAGAACCCCGATTTGTCCAAGGACATCAGGGACAGGCTCTTCACCGCCGACGACATCCTGCGCGTCGCCGACCGCGACATGCAGAAAGGCCTGCGGGACCTGTCGGAGCACGAGCTGGCGCTCGTGCTCAAGGGAAAGAGCCAGGCTTTCAGGGACAAGCTCCTGTCCAACGTATCCCAGGGCAAGCGAACCATGGTACTCGAGGAATACGACATCATGGGCACGGTCAGGCGCGACGAGGTGGAAAAAGCCACCAAGTCGTTCATCGACATCTACAAGCGGCGCTGGGAGAACGGCGACCTGATACTCGACGGCGATGACGACCTGATTGACTGAAATCCCCGTGCCGGAATGGAACACCGGTTCCCGGCTACGCCTTCACATAGCGGACGCCACCATCTGACGCTTCTTCGGCCCTTGCCAGCATGAACAGCAGGTCGGACAACCTGTTGACGTAACGTTTGAGCGGACCCGATACGTCGCTCTCCCACGCCAGCGTCACGATGCGCCGTTCTGCCCTGCGGCAGACCGTCCTCGCGACGTCGAGCTTGGCTGACTGCAGGTTTGCTCCTGGTATCACGAAACCGTTGAGAGGTATTTCCGCCTCGAGCCTGTCGATATAGCCCGAGAGCCTCTCCTCGTCCGCCTCGGTCATCGGGCGGGAGAACGAACCGGTGCGGGTGGCCAGCTGCCCCGCGACCCGGTACAGGTCGCGCTGAACCTCGTCGAGGATGGCCTTGCAATCGGGTCGTTTGAGCCAATGACCGGCTTCGCCTATCACCGAATCGAGCTCGTCGATGGTGCCATATGCCTCGACGCGGAGGTCATCCTTGCGGACACGCTCACCCGACCACAGGCCGGTCAAGCCGTCGTCGCCCGTCCTGGTCACGATACCCATGGTCCCCCCTTGCAACGGATGCTGACAGACGCGATCATGCACGTGTGATGATTGCAGCCATTCGGTCATCTGTATGCTCTTTACCTCAGCCCGGATCAGCAATTCATGATATCATAGGCATGCGTCGGTGCAAGCCATGAAAAACAACGGCATCCTGAAAGTGGATTCGGCCAACGAACAGGCCTGGAATTCCTCCATACTGGATCCTCAGTCGGCGCTGCAAGACTCCGAGAAGGCGCTCGCCGAGGCTACGGCAATCGGTTACCTGAAGGGCCGGGCCGATGCGTTGCTCAACATCGGCTGGTCCACCTACTACCTGTCGAAGCTTTCCGACGCGTACAGCGCATTCCTCGGGGCGAACCGCCTCTACGAGGAACTTGGAGACCCCACCGGAGTCTGCAAGACCCTGAACGCCTTCGGTGTCTATTATTCGTCATTGTTCAGGCTTGACAAGGCGCTTGACTACTACAACCGCAGTCTCGAAAAAGCCAGGGTCAACGGGCTTCTGGAAAGGGAACTCGTCGCGATGTCGAATATCGGCGAGGTGTTTCTAGACCTGGGCGACCCTCATGGCGCGCTTCAGTACCTGGTTCCGGCCTACGACAGGATGCCCGACGATTTCGACGCCGGGAGCATGTCGGATTGCCTGCGGAACATCGGACAGGCTTTCCTGGAAATGGACAATCTGGTCCTGGCCGCCGAGTTCACCAGGAAAGCGTACGAAATGACATCGAGGTCGGGCGAGCTGATAATGGCGACCGACAGCCTGACAACGCTGGCCAACGTCGCCGTTGCCCAAGGAAGGTACCCGGAAGCCTTCGAGCTTGTCGCAAAAGGACTCCACATGGCCGGTCGGACCGGCAACCTGAGCCAGAGGGCGAGCATCCTCATCGTCCGTGGTTCGCTGTGCATAGCGCAAGGCCAGCCTGCCAAGGCGCTCGAGACGCTCGCAGAGGCGGAGCGGATATGCACCGAAATCAACCTCAAGAGCAAGTTGTTCAAGGCGCACGAACTGATGTCCAGGGCCTGGGAAACCATCGGGGATTTCGGAAGGGCGCTGTCCTACTACAAGCGCTATTCCGAGTTCAGGGCCGAAGTGCAGAACGAGGAGACCGCCTACAGGCTCAGGAGCATGAAGACCCAGTCCGAGATAGAGCGAACCCAGGCGGAAGCTGAAATATACCGGCTCAAGAACATAGACCTCAAGGAAAAATCGGAAGCCCTCGAGGACAGCAACGCCCAGATAACCTCGATTTCCAGAATCGGCAGGCGCATCACCGCCAACCTCGACCTTGGCATGGTCATCCAGACTGTTCATGATTGCCTCAAACCATTCCTTGAAATGGACATGTTCGGCATAGCCCTCTACGAACCCGAGCGGAACCAGCTCATTTACCAACGCTACTACGTCGAAGGCGAGCAGAAGAGCAACTACAGGATAAGCGTCGATTCAGACAGCAGTTTTGCCGCCTGGGCCTTCAGGAACCGTAAATCGGTTCTGATAGCCGACAAGGACAAGGAGTACGGCGATTACCTGTCGAAGCCGGCCACTCACCAGGGAAAGCCATCG
>CAZNXK010000072.1:0-3973 GCA_964576835.1 uncultured Treponemataceae bacterium
TCCTTTCCGGTGGCAGTCACGTCTTCGCCGTTGAAGCTGAGCGTGCCGCTCGTCGGCTCGATGAGCTTCATGACGAGCTTGCCCGTCGTCGTCTTGCCCGAGCCGGATTCGCCTATCAAACCGAATATCTCGCCGCGGCGGATGCCGAAGGTGATGCCGTCCACGGCCCGCACGACCTTGCGGTTCCTGCCCGTCAGCGTCTGCGCAAGGCTCTGGTGCGGGGCAAAGTGTTTCTTGAGGTCCTTGACCTCGAGTATGAGGTCCGATTCGTTGGCTGTCATTTGCTGCACCTCCAACAGGCTACCATGTGGCCGCTCTCCAACTCCAGAAGCGGCGGCTCTTCCTGGCTGCATATGTCCATGACCCTGTGGCAGCGCGGATGGAACCGGCAACCCTTCGGCGGATAGATAAGGTCGGGCGGTGTGCCCGGGATGTACGACAGGCTGTCGACCTTCTTGCGGAGGAGGGGCGTGGCCTGCAGGAGTTTCTCCGTGTACGGGTGCATGGGGCCCTGTTTGCCGTATATCTGCACGTTGGTGCCAAGCTCGGCTATCTTCCCTGCGTACATCACGCAGATGCGGTCACAGACCTCGGCTTCAAGCGACAGGTCATGCGTTATGAAGATGAACGACAGGTCGAAGGTCTTCTTGAGTTTTTTAAGGAGGTTGATGATCTGAGCCTGCACTATCACGTCGAGCGCCGTGGTCGGCTCGTCCAGGATCACCAGCTTGGGCTTGAGGAAGAGCGCCGTCGCGATGACGATGCGCTGCTTCATGCCGCCTGACAGTTCGTGGGGATACCTGCCCATTACCTCGGCAGGCAGGCCGACGAGCCCGAGGTACTCCTTGATGAGTTCCTGGGCCTGGGCCTTGTCCATGTCTCGGTGCTCCTGGAGTGTCTCGAGCATCTGCTTGCCTATCGTGTAGACGGGTGTCAGGCAGTTCATCGCGCCCTGGAAGACCATCGAGACTTCTTCCCAGCGGATGTTCTTGCGGATTTCCTTCTCGGACAGGCCCATGATGTCACGGCCGTCGAGGATTATCTTCGAGCCTTCCTCGATGCGACCGGGAGGCGACGGCATCCGCAGTAGGGCGAGGCCCGTCGTGGTCTTGCCGCAGCCGGATTCGCCGACGAGACCGAGCGTCTGGCCCTTGTACATGTCGAAGCTCACGTCGTCGAGCGCGAGTACCGTTCCCTTGGAGGTGTGGTAGTACAGCCTCAGGTTCTTGACTTCAAGTAGTTTGTCCATGGCTTACCTCGTACGCAGTTTGGGGTGCAGGATCTTGTCCATGGCAAAACCCAGGAAGGCAAACGTCATGCCCATGACCGCGATGAAGAGTCCTGGCGGAACAATCCACCACCACAGCCCGTTGAGCGTAGCCCCGGAGAGCTGCGCGTCGTGAAGAATCTGGCCCCAGGTGATGATCGTCGGGTCGCCGAGTCCCAAGAGGGACAGGGAGGCTTCGAAGACTATCGTGCCGGGAACGGATAGCGCCATGTTCGCGAACGAGTAGGGCAGGAGGAGCGGGGCCATGTGCTTGAAGATGATGCGCCACTTGCCCGAGCCCAGAGCCTTGGCCGCTTCTATGTAGGTCTCTTCCTTGATCTGCAGAGCCATCGACCTGACTGTCTTCACGGGGCCTACCCAGGAGAAGACTATAAGCGCGGCGATGATTATCCAGATGCTCGGCTTGAAGATGGCCGACAGTACGATCAGGACAGGCAACACCGGGATCGACACGAAGATCTCGAAAATGAAGGACATGAGCGTGTCGGTGACGCCGCCGAAGTACGCGCTGATTATTCCGTAGAGCACGCCTATCAGCACCGATATGACGCTGGTGACGAGGCCTATGAACAACGCCCACTTGAGGCCGGCCACGATGCCCGAATACAGGTCCCTCTTGGCCGTGTCGGTCCCGAGAGCGCCAGAGACGCGCCCGGTGATTATAAGCTTGATGTCCTCGATGGAGTTGGCCTCGTCCTCGAACAGGGAGGCCGGTATCTTGATCTTGTACAGGTACTGGCCCTTGAGGGGTTCCCTGGCCGCGAGCATGTCGGCGCCCAGTTTGGCGAAGATGATGTCGGTCGGCCTGACGTTCGACGAGTCGGAGTTGGAAATCGATTCCACGCTGGCGTTGTCGCGGATGAACTCGTAGACGGCGGAGCGGGCGTCGGTTTCTACCGCGAAGCGCAGCGGGTCGCCATTGAGATCGGCCTGGTAAACCTGGCCGAGGAATACCGATTCTCCATCTGGTCGTTCCATTGACAGGTTCATGAAGATCGTTCCCGTGCCCTTGGCCTTGAGTATCATGTCCAGCGGCGAGCGGTCGAATCTGTAGTTGTACTTGAAGGTATAGACACGCACCGCGCCATATTCCGCGTCATCCTCTTCGGTGATCGCGGGTTTGACGAACTGCGCCGTCGTGGCGGACTTTTCCTTCGTGAACAGGTTGGTCCACGCGGGCGGAGCGGGTTGTCTTCCCAGTACGTGATGTTGCGCCAGTTGCCGTCGACGTTCTTGTACGGCAGGAAGACAGGCTCGAAGACGACGACGACGAGCGCCGCCGCGAGTATGCCCAAGCCTATGAGACCGGAACTTTCCTTGCGGAAGTCATCCCAGAATTCCTTGAGGCGGAAGCTGAAATCTTTCATGCTCATGCCTTGCCCCCTACCTTGATGCGCGGATCCAGGAAGCCGTAGATGAGGTCCAGGAGGACGAGGCCGGCCTGGTATATGCCGGTCGTGATTGCGAGGTCGCCCATCAGCACCGGTATGTCGTTTTGCTGGACGGCCACCCAGTAGAGGTTGCCGAGTCCGGGCCACGAGAATATTCCCTCGAAGATGATTGCGCCTGAAAGCGACGCGAGCAGCGACAGGAGGGCCATCGTCACGAGCGGCGGAGCCGCCGTCCTGAGCGTGTGCCCGAAGAGGACCTTGTTCTCGGGTACGCCACGGGCGCGGGCGCTCATGATGTAGTCTTCCTGCAGGATGCCGAGCACGACGTTCCTGACGACGAACGATAGGCTCCAGAATCCGAGTATAACGAGGGTCATGATAGGCAGGACCATGTGCCATAGCCTGTCGACGAGGTACATGATGCCTTCCGGCGTCGGAACCGAGCTGATGCCGCCGGAGGGGAACCACTTGAGCCCGTAGACGAAGAAGAGTATGAGCATCATCGCGAGCCACCACGACGGCATGCCGTAGATGATCATCGTGACGAAACTCGTTCCCTTGTCCAGCTTGCCGCCGGGCTTCTGGGCCTTCTTGAGCCCGAGCGCGATACCGAATATCGTCTCGAAAACGATAGCCGATGTGAAGAGGAGCATAGTCCGCGGAAGAGCCTCGAGCAGGATGGCGAGCACGTCCTGTTCGCCCTTGGCCGACTTGATGATCGTCGACTTGCCGAACTTGAACATGAGGGTGTTGACGGCACGGAACAGTACGCGCTCGCCTAACGGCCTGTCGAGCTTGTACAGCTTTATCAGCTGCTGGGAACGATTCAGCCGCCACGCGTTCATCTGCTCCGGGGTCATGTTGCGGAGCTTTTGGGTTTCCAGCTTGACCTGCTCGTTGATCTGCGACCGCTGGGTCTGTTCATTCACCTGGTTGAACAACAGGGAGAAGATGAACATCAGGAGCGCGTACATGACCAGGCCGCGGAGAATGCGCTTGAGCGCAAACCACTTGTACATAGTACCACCTAAGGAAAACGATTGAGGGTTTTTCAAAAGTCAGATGACTTTTGAAAAAGCTTCATCTAAAAATGCAGATTTCGCAGCATTTTTGCTATCGCAAGAAATGCGAGAAACTGCATGGCCAATTTCAGAAGTAACAGACTTCTGAAATTGGCTTGATTGGTTCGGAGTACGTTCCCTGTCTCGATGATTGGAAGGCTATCGATTACATTGCAGAACGGCTTGAACCGAAAGCGGCGCCCCGGAAGGGCGCCGCCGGGCCTCAATGGAGG
>CAZNXK010000072.1:3983-4926 GCA_964576835.1 uncultured Treponemataceae bacterium
GGATCAGAACAGGACGAGGCTGGTCGGCACGACCGACGGGGCCTCCGTGGCGAAGGATGAAATCACGACGACAGTATAGGCCTGTCCGGCCTTGAGCGTCGCGAGGTCCTTGGCCGGGATCGTGGCGGTGAAGAAGCCGGGTTTCGTATACTTGGCGGCGTAGATCTTCTCGGTGCCGTCCAGGAGCTGAAGCCTGATTTCCACCTTGGCCTTGCTGGAAAGCGGAACGGTGGCGGTGTCTGGATAGACGAAGCTCGAGGCGCTTATCTCGAAGACGGCGTCGACCTTGCGCGACGGGGTCGTCGGCGCCTTGACGTTGTCTATCTTGGTGATCTGCTGGCGGAAGAACTTCGGCCAGTAGTCGCTCTTGTACGGATAATCGCGGATCGCGTCCAGGGTGACAGAGTTGGTGTCGGTGTCCACCTTGCTCATGATGAACGGTCCGTTGGAAACGAACGCGTGGCCGTACTTTGCAATGAAGGCCAGGGTGGCCTTGTAGCGCTGGACGGCCTGGGCCGGGGTGACGATGCCCTTGAGCGATGCCGGGACGTGGTTCTTGGCTACCATTTCCTCGGTGACGGTGTCGGAGCTGGTGAAGCTGTAGACGGTGCCGCTCTTGGAGCCTTCGGCGACGAGGAGGGCGAGGGCTTCCGAGATTTCCCAGGGAACCGTGACCTGCGGGCGGCCGGGATTGCCGGCCTTGATGGTGACGGCCGCTACGGTCGCGACGGTGCGGTTCAACTCGGGAGCGAAGAAGTAGTCTACGTAGCTGGTGATCGAGCCGTCCTTGTTGAAGACGTAGCCCTTGGAGGTCTTGATGGTCGGCTCGTACTGGGCGGCGTACGACTCGTCGTAGTATTTGTCGCCCTCGCCGTCCTTGGTCGCCCACTCGAAGGGGAAGGCCATGGCGTGGCGGATGTCGGCAATCGTGATCGCTTCGCCG
>CAZNXK010000072.1:4936-17160 GCA_964576835.1 uncultured Treponemataceae bacterium
CCGTTGTGCCACTTGCCGCCGATATAGGAGCCGGTCGCGGTGACCGCGGTGGTCTTGCCGTCTCCGACTTCTTTCCAGGTCTTGGTGGCGCTGTCATAGAGGAGGGCGGTGGCTGGTACCGGAATGGTTCCGCCGACCGTTCCATCATCCATGAGCTTCGGCGCGACTTTTGCGGACTTCACATCGTACTTGGTGCGGAGCGGGGTGTCGAAGGCGTTGTTCGGAGCCTCGAAGATGCTCGCGTCGCAAATCGGGTCGATGATGGCCCCGGCGTAGACGTCGGAGAAGCCGTCGACGCCGATCGGGTCCCACGAGCTCATGAAGAGGGAACCGCGGGCCGAATACTGGACGACGCGGAGGACCTTCTGGCCGGAGGCGTCCGGCTTGACGTCGGCGGTGCGGATGGACCAGCCGGAGAGGCCGTCGCCCAGGCCGTAGGCCATGCGCGAATTGAAACGGGCCTTGTTGGCTATGAACTTGTCCATCTGGCTGACCAGGTTGATGCGGCAGGCGTCCTTGAGGCCGAGTTCCGTCGCCTCGAGGTTGCCGTCCCAGTAGTCTTTCTCGGTCAGGAACTGGCCGTTCATGCCCTTCATGCCGAGCTCGTCCAGGCGCTTGTTCTCGTAGTTCCAGTTAGCGGGATCGGCGCCGCCGGCCATGTAGCCGTAGTACGGAGCGTACATCTGGCTGACCGTGACATCCCACCAGGCGCGGGTCGCGCCTGCGCCCCAGCCCTCGGTGTACATGTGCCAGGACAGGTCGGCGGGGTTGCTGTAGTAGGCGAGCGTGGAGGTCTTGGAGCGGTCCCACTCGAGGCGCTCCACCTTGATGCCGGCTTTTTCGATCTGGTCGGCTATGTAGCGGCCGGCGGGGAGCCGTCCGTTGGGATCGTCGACGCGGATCAGGAACTTGATGGAGACGTCCTTGCCGTCGTACTGCCAGAATGCGCCCTTCTTGACGAGCTTGCCCTTGTTCTCGGCAAGGTTCGAGGCGGCGGTCATGGCCACATCGATGTCGGCGATGGCCTTGCGCTCGTTGCCGGTGGCGGTGAAGCCGAGCTTGGCGGGAATCAGGTTGTAGCGGTACGTTCCGGGCTGGCCGGGCGTCATCGGGGTGAACATCGGCTCGCCGTCGCCCAGGAGGATCTCGTCCACCAGCTTCTTGCGGTTGATGAGCCAGTTGAGGGCGTAGCGGACCTCGCGGATGGCGAACGGATTGAACTCCGTGGTGCCGTCGGTCTTGGTCCAGGTGTACGGCGCCTTGTTCGGTATCGGGTTGAGCGTGAGCGACCACGATCCGGATGGCACGGCGTAAATGTCGAGCTTGGCCTTGTCGGCCTCGCTTAGGGTCCTGAGGATGGCGGGGGGGACGGCCTGGAAGAACACGTCGGCCTTGCCCTCGACGACATCCTTCATGGCGAGCGTCTGATCCATGCGGACCTCGTAGATTACCTTGTCGACAATGGGGCCATTCTTGACCTGGGCGGTAGCGGCAGACGCTACGCACAGGGCGATAGCCAAGGCGATAAATGCCTTCTTCATGTAAAACCTCCTTACATGAGGACAGAAAAGATTGCACATTGTGTAGCATCAATCCGTTTTTGTAAAGAATCGTCTTCACGGCGAGGGCATTTTTGAGCGGAATTCGGGTATTTCAGTATTTTATGATTTTGCATATAGTTACATAGCCATCTATAGAAACGTTTCGATGCGCGGCCGGCCTCCGGGAGACCGGCCCGGGACGTCTCAGTACTTGAACGAGCTCTCCCCTATGAACTCGCGCACGATGCTGTCCTGGGGAACGTACTGCGCGGGGATAGGCGCGAAGAAGGCCAGGAAGTTGAGGAGGCGCTTGGCCTCGCAGTATTCGCTGTCCATGGGCTTGACCGAGCGCAGTATCGGCTCGGCGAAGACTTTCAGCACGCCAAGCTCATAGTCGAGCGCCGAATTGAGCGCCGCGTCGGCGCTGTTCTGGTACGGGAAGATGTGGAGCCGCTCGCCACGCTGGACGCTTGGCCACATTTTTATCGTTTCCAGGGCCGTGCGGCCGCGGAACTGGTTGTCGCGTACCATGCGGCGGATGAGCCTGTTGTCTGTCGTTGAAATGCGGTTGTGCTCGTCCAGGTTGATCTGCGTAAGGGCTGAGACGTAGATCTTGAACTTCTGCTCCTTGGGGATGCGCGGAGTCAGGCGGTCGTTGAGGCCATGGATGCCCTCCATTATGAGGATGGTGCGCTCGCCCAGTCGGATCCTCCTGCCGGAAGGCCTCCGCTCGCCCGACTTGAAGTCGAAGAGCGGCAATTCGACTTCCTTGCCGTCGAACAGTTCGACAAGCTGCTCGTTCAGGTAGTCGACGTCGAGGGCCTCGAGGCACTCGAAGTCAGGTTGCCCGTCCTCGTCGTGCGGCGTCCTGGTGCGGTCGACGAAATAGTCGTCCAGGCCTATCACCATTGGCTCGAGGCCCAGCACCCGCAACTGTATCGACAGCTTTTTCGAGGTCGTCGTCTTGCCGGAGCTCGAGGGACCGGCTATCAGCACCACCCTGGCCGTGTCGCGCCTCGCGGCGACCTGGTCGGCGATCTTGGCCACGTTGTTGTTCATCAGGGACTCGGCGATGGTGATGTAATCCTTTATACGCTTGGGCGAATTGATCCTGTTGAGGGCGCCGACGCTCGATACGCCGAGTACGCCGGAACGGAGCCTGGCGTCGTCGGTTATCTTGTACAAAAGCGGGTCGTCCTGGAACTCGGGAATGGCTGTCGGGTTCTCCTTGCGCGGATAGCGGAGGAGGAAGCCTTCGTCGTAGGGCCGCAGCTCGAAAGTCGCTAGGACGCCGGTGGACGGCACGAGCGGCGTCACGTGGAGGTCCCGGAAACCGGCGCATTCGTTGAGGGCGATGCGCGGCTCGTTGGTCAGCTCGAGGAGGAGGAGGGTGTCTTCCTGGTCGTTCTCCGAGAACAGGCGAATAGCGTCTTCGTAGCTCCACCACTGCATGGCTATGGGTATGTCCTTGGCGACCAGCTCGCGCATCCTCTTGTCGAGGGCGGCGATGTCGGCTCCGGTCGCCGGGCCGTCGGCGAAGCGATGGTAGAAGCCGTAACCTATCGCCTGCCCGACGACGAGGTCCCGCCCGGGGAAGAGTTCCCGCGATGCTATGGCCGCGAGGAAGCACAGCGAGCGGCGGTAGGCGAATGCTCCCTGGGACGAGTCTATGAGCACCGGCTCGATGGCGCAGTTGGTCAGTATGGGAGCGTCGAGGGATTGCATCTCGTTGTTGACGAGCACCGCGGCGAGCGGCTGCGAAAGCGCGCCGAAACCTCCCGTGGCTTCCGATACCTTGACACCAGACGGAAACGATACAGACTTGCCCGAGGGATAACGTATAGTCACCTGATGCATGGTCTCTCCTTCTTTGACAGACGGCTGAACGGATGTACATTCCATCGGCTCGGCAATAGTATAGAACAGGACGAAGCGGGAGCGCCATGGATTCGACAACAGTTGCATTGCCACCGTGGCTCGAGGCCTTCATGGACCCGCGGGCGGACAGGAGCGCCGAGCTTGTCCGCGCCCTGGCTGCCGGGGGCGTCCAGTGCCGCCTCATGGAGGTCTCAGGCGGGCGCTTCGTCGTCGCCTGGCCAAGAAAAGGCGTCAGTGACCCCCTCTACCGGGTAAAAGTCGTGACAGCCCACCACGACAGGGTGCCGGGAACCCCGGGCGCCCTCGACAATTCCGCAGCCTGCATGCAGCTAGTCGAATTCCTGTCGTCGGGCAGGGGCAGCTTCAACACCCTCGTCGTGTTCACCGACCGCGAGGAACTGGGCTCGTGGAGCCCGTCCGCGGCGTCGCGGGCGGCGGCTCCCAGCGAACAGGGTTCGTACGAACTCGGCAAGGCCTTTGCAGGCATGGGCTTGCGTGCTCCTATGGTTTTCCCCATGGACGTCACGGGGCGCGGCGACTCGCTCGTCCTGTCGCGCGCCGCGGAAGGCCTGGCCAGGCGCACAGACCGCAACGGCGGGATGGAAGCCTTGATAGCCCAGACCGATTCGATGGCTGTCACCGTAGCCAGGATGATGGCCGGCAGGGCTCCCGTGTTCAGGGCCACGGTGCCGTTCGGCGAGGATCTGGGCTTCATGCTGGCCGGCGTGCCCGCGCTCACGGTTACCGTGCTGCCACGTGACGAGGCGGCGGCCCTGTCCGGATTGGGCGGCTTGCCGGCCTGGGCTTCGCCGGTTGCGCCGGGCCACAAGACTCCAGGAACCTGGAGCCACCTCCATGGTTCCGGTGATACGACTGACCTGTACACCTCGGACGCGTTTGAACTCGTCTCCCGGTTCCTTGACAGGCTGGCGGCCCTGCGCGTGCCGGCCCCGGTAACCTGACAGCCCTCCGGAACCGCTTGCGAGCTAGAGGCTCTCTATCACCTGGCCGAAAAGCATCGTGATGTCGTCCTCGAAGTACGGGTCTTTCATGAACTGTATCAGGTCGGTGATGAGGCGGTCGGCCATGCCGTCCAGCGATTCGGTCATCGCGGCGGTGACGCTGGCCTTGACCCCCTCGACGCCGAAGAGCTTGTCGTCACCGGCGCGGGCCTCGATGATGCCGTCTGTGTAGAAGCATATGGTGTCGCCGCCGGAGAACGGCACCGTCGCCGGTTCGTACTCGTAGTTCTCGAGCATGCCGATGATGGGGTTGTTCGCCTCGAGCTCGGTAAAGCTTCCGTCGGTGTGGGCAAGCAGCTGGGGCGGGTGGCCCGCGTTGCAGTAGCTGCAGGTCATCGTGTCGAAGTCGAATACGGCGTAGCACGCGGTGACGTAATGGTCGGTCTCGATAATCTTGAGGAATTCGTCGTTCAGCCGCGACAGCACCGCTGCGGGACCGTCTTCCCGGTGGACGAGGTAGTCGAACGAGCTCTTGATCAGGGCGGTGATGAAGGCCGGTGCCACGCCGTGGCCAGACACGTCGCTTATCAGCACGCCTATCCTGCTTTCCGACAGCTTGACGATGTCGAAGAAATCGCCGCCGACCATCGCCATCGGGATGTAGCGGTGCGTGAACGAGACCAGGTCGGTGTCGGGGTAGCTCTTGGGCAGGAGGCTCTTCTGCAGCTCTACGGCCAGGTTGAGGTCGGCTATCATCTGCCGGTTGCGCGTCTCGAGTATGGCCATGGCCTTCTTGAGGCGGTGCGAGCGCCTCTTGAGTTTGAGGTTGATGGCCTCCAGCTCCCTGGCGTGGTCGGCTATGGCCCGCTCGTGCAGCCCTTCGAGCGACGCGTAGGCCGACAGCGGCGATACCAGGATGAAGCGGGCAGAAGCGGGAAAAAGCCGGGCGAACGGCTGGTCGGCGCCATCGAAACGGCGCACGAGGTAGGGGGTCCGCTCGCCTGAAAGGTCGACGAAGTAGCCAAGTTCGTCCCATGATTCCTTGCCGTCGAAGACGCGGACGAAATCCGCCCTCAGGGCCGTGGCGAATGGCCTGCCGACGATGGAGAGCGGTTCCTGCCCCGCCAGGGGCTTGTCCGCCGGAAGGATGCCGGTCACCGTGCCGGTATCGTCCAGCGCCACCATCGTCGATCGCCCGGCGTCGAGCATTGACAGGAGCAGGTTTTTAGTCGTGTCTTCGCGTTCTTCCGTCATGAACCGTCCATCCAGGCGGGCTTGGAGCGCCGGCGCTCATTGGCTATAGTGTACCAGATACCCGACGATCTGGGAATGAAGGAGCGACGACTATGGCAGATACGACGACCAAGGCAGGCATCCACGAGATACCCGCGCGCAGGGATGTTCCGGCCGCGAACCGCTGGAACCTGGGCAAGCTTTCCAGGGACGACGCGAGCTGGGACGCTGATCTGGGAACCTTCGAGGCGATGGCGCCGCGCATCGGAGCCTTCCAGGGCACGCTCGGTTCATCGCCGGAGTCCCTGTACGCCGCGCTCGCCTTCCATAAGGAATATTCCATGCTCGACGAGCGTCTCGGCTATTATGCCCACCTCCGGCAGACCGAGGACGAGGGCGACTCGGGTTCCCGCGGCCGCATGTCAAGGTACATGATGGCGGCGACGAAGGGCTCCGGCGCCTGGAGCTGGTTGACCCCGGAGCTGCAGCGCGTACCCGACGCCTCCATCAAGGCCTGGATGGACGAGGAGCGCTATGCCGAGTATCGCGTCTTCCTGTCAAGAATACTGCGATACAAGCCCCACATCCTGTCCGAGGGCGAAGAGCGGCTCCTGGCGCTCGCCGCCGACGCAGCGTCCACCCCGCAGGAGGCCTTCTCGGTGCTGACAAACGTCGACCTCGACTTCGGCTCGGTCGACACCCCGGCCGGCCCCAGGCCGCTGACGCAGTCGACATTCTCGTCGCTCATGCAGAATCCGGACAGGAACGTCCGCCGCGATGCCTACCTTCGCTTCTACTCGGAGTACGACGCCCACCGCAACACCATAGCCCAGCTTTACGCGGGCCAGTGCAAGCTCGACACCTACCAGTCGTCCGTCCGCAAGTTCTCTTCCAGCCGCTCCCAGGCTCTTTTCGCCGACGACGTGCCCGAGACCGTCTACGACAACCTCGTGGCCACCGTCAACGCAAACCTGCCGGTGCTCCATGAATATTACGCGATACGGAAAAAGGCCCTGAGGCTCGACGAGCTGCGGCACTGGGACGTCTACGTGCCCCTGGTCGGACAGGTCAAGGTCGAGCACAGCTGGGACCAGGCCGTCGACGTGGTGGCCAGGGCGCTGTCGCCGCTAGGCGACGAATACGTGGCCATCCTCAAGGCGGGCCTTTCGGGCGGATGGGCCGACCGCTACGAGAACAAGGGCAAGAGAGCCGGCGCCTTTTCCGCCGGCTCGTTCTCCGGCGACCCCTACATCCTCATGAACTACAAGAGCGACGTCATCCGCGACGTGTTTACGATGGCCCACGAGGGCGGCCACTCGATGCACTCGTATTACGCCGCCGGGGCCAATCCCTTCATGCACTACAATTACACCATCTTCGAAGCCGAGGTCGCAAGCACCTTCAACGAGGCGCTGCTGTTCAAGTACATGACCGACACCGCCCAGAGCGCAGACCTGCGGACCTACCTGCTTGCCTCCAGGGTAGACGACATCCTGGCCACCCTGTTCAGGCAGACCATGTTCGCCGAGTACGAGCACAGGACCCACGCCATGCTCGAATCGGGCGAGCCGCTGACCGTCGACGCGCTCCGTGGCGAGTACCGGAAGCTCCTCGAGAAGTACTTCGGCCCCGAGATGAGGCTCGAGGAGACGAGCGACCTCGAGGGCCTCCGCATCCCCCACTTCTACAACTCGTACTACGTGTACAAGTACGCCACCGGCATTTCCGCCTCGATAGCCCTGTCCAGGAAGGTCCTGTCGGGCGAGAAGGGCGCCACAGAGAACTACTACAAGTTCCTGCGCTCGGGCGGCTCGCGATTCCCCATAGAGGCCCTCAAGGTGGCCGGAGTCGACATGTCCAGCCCCGAGCCCGTCAAGGCAGCCTGCGCGGAGTTCGGCAGGCTGTGCGGGGAACTCAAGGCGGCGCTCAAGGTATAGGTTGCCGCCGGTCCGGGCTCCGGGCGGCTTGATATTCTTGACATTTGCCTGTATTGTGTCACGTCTCGTTGCCGCCCCGGGGCTTTTCCGGGGCGGCGGCGCAATCAAGCAGCATTCTGGAGGGATCGATGGGCCTCAATATCGTGGTGCTCGTCAAGCAGGTGCCGGACACGAAGAACGTGACCGGGAAAGCCATGAAAGACGACGGAACAGTCAACCGCGCCGCTCTGCCGGCGATATTCAACCCCGAGGACCTTCACGCGCTTGAAGCGGCGCTCACGGTCAAGGACCAGTACCCGGATACCCGCGTCAACGTCATCACCATGGGGCCGCCAAGCGCCGCCCAGGTGCTCAAGGAAAGCCTCTACCGCGGGGCCGACTTCGTGGCGCTCGTCTCCGACCGCAAGTTCGCCGGCGCCGACACGCTGGCCACTTCCTACGCGCTCAAGTGCGCCATAGAGAAGATAGGGTCGGTAGACCTGGTATTCTGCGGAAGGCAGGCCATAGACGGCGATACGGCGCAGGTCGGGCCGCAGACCGCTGAAAAGCTGGGAATGAACCAGATCACCTGCGTGTCCGCCTTCGGCTCGGTGGACGCCAGGAAGAAGCAGATCACGGCCCGCCGCTCGATAGAAGGCGGCTACGAGGTGGTGCGCTCGCTAATGCCGGTCCTGCTCACCTTCACCGACGAGGGCTTCGCGCCGAGGCCGCCGTCCGCCCGCCGCGTGATGGCCTACAAGAACGCTGTCGCGGCGGCCACCAACGGCGCCAGTTACGACGAGTGCTACATGAACGCCAGCGCCTGCAAGGACGACGAGATAATCGTCCTCTGGGACATCGCCTCCATCAAGGCCGACCCCGACGCCTGCGGACTCGCCGGCTCGCCCACCAAGGTCAAGAAGATAGACTCGGTGGTGCTGACCGCCCAGGACATTCGCATGATAGACAACACCGAGGAAGCCATCGGCCACCTCGTCCACGAACTCATCGCCGACCATACCATCGGCTGATCCTACAAGGAGAGACACGTGAAGAAGAACAACGTCATGGTGTTCATCCAGCAGGATGACGGGACGGTCGCCGACGTGAGCATCGAACTCCTGTGCAAGGCGCGAGAGCTGGCCGACCGTCTGGGCGTCGGCGTCGAAGGCGCGCTTTTAGGCAAGGACCTCCGCAAACAGGCCGAGAAGCTGCTGCCGTACGGCGTGGACCGGATCAACTGGATAAGCCACGAGAAGCTGGCCCACTACGCGCCGCTGCCGTATACCAGGTTCATGGTCGACCTGATAAAGGACCGACAGCCGCAGATAGTGCTGTACGGCGCGACCACCACGGGCCGCGACCTGGGGCCGCGCATCGCCAGCGCCCTCAAGGTAGGACTTACCGCCGATTGTACCGACCTTCAGATAGGCGACCACGAGCTTGCAGGCACGGTGTACAAGGACATCCTGTACCAGATCCGCCCGGCCTTCGGCGGCAACATCATAGCGACGATAGTCTCGCCCGAGAAGAAGCCGCAGATGGCCACCGTGCGCGAAGGCGTGATGAAGCTGACGCCCCCGCGGCCTGGCTACAAAGGCGAGATAGTCGAGGTCAAGGCGGATATAGGCCCTGAGCTCCTGCAGTCGGAGATACTCGAGTGCGTCAAGGAAGCCAGGACGGTCAACCTCAAAGGCGCGCAGATAGTCGTGTCTGGCGGTATTGGAGCGGGGAGCAAGGAAAACTTCGACCTGATAGTCCAGCTGGCGCACGCCCTGGGCGCGGAGGTCGGAGCCAGTCGAGCCGCTGTCGACGCGGGCTGGGTCCAGAAACCCCACCAGGTCGGCCAGACCGGCACCACCGTACGCCCCAAGCTGTACATCGCCTGCGGCATCTCGGGCTCGATACAGCATCGCGCCGGCATGGCCGAGTCGTCTCGCATCATAGCGATCAACACGGATCCGCACGCGCCGATTTTCCAGATCGCGCATTACGGCATCGTGGGCGACCTCAAAGAAGTCATTCCGGCGTTCATCAAAGCGTACAAGAACAAGGCATAGGAGGAAATCATGGAAAATTTTCTGACCGACAACGAGGACCTCCTGTTCCATCTCGAGACCATGGACCTCGATTACATAATAAAGCTGTACGAGGACGACTTCGCCGAGGCCGGCGTCTACCCCCACGCGCCCAAGGACGTGGCGGACGCCAAGGACAGCTACCGCCGCGTCCTCGAGATAATCGGGGAGATCTCCGCCGAATACATGGCTCCCTTCGCCGCCGAGGTGGACTCCACCGGCGTCGAGCTAAAGGACGGCGAAGTTGTCTTCGCCCCGGCCACCCTCAAGGCCTGGGACATGATGAAAAAAGCCGAGCTCACCGGCATGACGTTCGCGCGCAAGTACGAGGGCCTCAACATCCCGCTTACCATCATGACGATGTGCGGCGAGATATTCACCCGAGGCGACGCGTCCTTCCTGAACCTGGGACTGCAGCAAGACATAGGCGAGACTCTGGAGCGCTTCGGCAGCGACGAGCAGAAGGCGCGCTATGTCCCGATGCTGGCCCGCGGCGACGAGGGCTCGGCGATGATACTGACAGAGCCGGACGCCGGCTCCGACCTCCAGGCTGTGACCCTCAAGGCCACGCAGGGAGGCGACGGCAAGTGGCTGCTCTCCGGCGTCAAGCGCTTCATCACCAACGGCTGCGGCAGGATAGGACTGGTGCTGGCCCGCAGCGAGGATCGCGAAGGCGCCCGCGGCCTGTCGCTCTTCCTCTACGAGCGCGACAAGCGCACGAAGATACGCCGCGTCGAGGAGAAGCTCGGCATCCACGGCTCGCCGACATGCGAGATGCAGTTCGACAACGCCCCCGCGGAGCTCGTGGGCGAGCGCGGCCGCGGGCTGACCAAGTACACGATGTGGCTCATGAACTCGGCGCGGCTGTCAGTCGCGTCGCAGGGCGTGGGCATAGCGGAGGCTGCCTTCCGGGAGGCGTACAAGTACGCCCGCGAGCGCGAGCAGTTCGGCGGCCCCATCATCAGGCTGCCGGCTGTCTACGAGATGCTCGCCGACATGCGCGTGTCCCTGGAGGCCGCCCGCTCCCTGCTCTACGAGACGGCCCGCATCGTCGACCTCAAGGAAGGCATGGAGCGCGTCGTCGAGCGCCATCCCGAGCGCAACGACGAGTTCAAGGCCGAGATAAAGAAGTACACCAGGCTCGCGGCGATGTTCACCCCGATGGCCAAGGCCTACAACTCGGAGATGGCCAACAAGGTCGCCTACGACGCCATCCAGATCCATGGCGGCACCGGCTTCATGAAGGATTTCAACGTGGAGCGGCACTACCGCGACGCGCGCATCACGAACATTTACGAGGGCACCACCCAGCTCCAGGTGGTCGCCGCGATAGGAGCGGTCATGTCGGGCACCGCCACGGCAGCGATGGACGACTACGCCTCCGAGGACTGGAGCGCCCTTCCTGCCCACCTCCTTAAAAGCGAGGAGAAGGCCCGCATGATGTTCGAGAAGTCGGTCATGCGCGTCAAGGAAGCCGCCAGCGAGGAAGTCACCGCCTTCCACGCCAGGCGCCTCGTCGAGATGGCCACCGACATAATCGTGTCCTGGCTCCTCCTCCACGACGCCCGCCACTCGGAGCGCAAGCTTGCGCTGGCCGAGACCTTCATGGAGAAGATGCTGGCCCGCGCGACCGCCCACGCCACCTACATCCAGAGCGAGGACGCCTGCTTCATGAAGAACTACAAGAGCATCCTGAACGTGGAATGAAGCCTGCCTGACTTGATGCCGCGATAACGGTAGTAGCCAGTTTCAAGAGCCCGCCGCTTTTGAAACTGGCATTTTTTTTATCAAAAAGATAGGCAAAATGCTCGATGGACGACTTCGGAGTGAAAGAAATGAGCAGCCGCGTTTTCTTGACAAGTTGTCACGAAAAAGTTATCATATTCATATGAAGACACTACCTGTCGGTGAATTGAAGGCGCAGTTTTCCAAAGTACTCGAACTTGTAAAAAAGGGCGAATCCTTTGGAATCCTTTATGGCAAGAAGAAAACGCCTGTAGCAATGATAGTACCATATGTTGATAAAAAGATTAAAAAGGATCGGCAGATCGGAATTTTGGAGGGTAAAGCAAGCATTGAATTCAGCGACGAATTTGCCATGACGGAAGAAGAATTGCTGGGCTTGGCATGAAATACCTGTTGGACACTCATGCTTTTCTTTGGTCAATCGCAAATACAAAAGAATTGTCGAAAAATGTTATCAGAGTGATAAAGAACCCGGACAATGAAATATACGTCAGCTCCGTATCACTATGGGAAATAGCGATAAAGACCAGGATCGGAAAACTGGAAATAACTGGAACTTCGATAGATGAATTGCCAAGTATCATCGAGAAACTGGACTACAGTCAAATAAGCCTGACAGGTGAAGACGCGATTGGATATGCCAACCTGAAAGAATCTACACACAAGGATCCTTTCGATAGAATGTTGATATGGCAATGCCTGAGCAGGAATATGACAATGATCAGCAGGGATACTGAATTTCTAAAATTTGTACCTTTTGGTTTGAAACTGCTTTGGTCATAAATTGAGCCAATTTCAAAAGTCTGTTACTTTTGGTTAGTTCGTCGAAGCCTGCAACCACCCCGAGCTGGCATAGGCCGGAAGGCGGTC
>CAZNXK010000073.1:0-17152 GCA_964576835.1 uncultured Treponemataceae bacterium
GGGATGACCGGTGGCAGGGGAGCCGGCCGAAGCGGCGCCGGTTTCGACCGCGTTGCCTTGCTCAAGCGCCGCATCATGCGCGGCCTCGTCGATACCGGCTGCTTCAAGACAGGGTCGTTCACTCTGAAGAGCGGCAAGACATCGCCATTCTATATAGACCTCAGGCGCGTTATTTCGGATCCTGGCCTGCTGGACGCGGTTGCCTCGGCATACGAAATGACCTCGGAAGGCGCGACGTTCGACAGGGTGGCGGGCATACCCGCCGCGGCGCTTCCACTGGCGACCGCGACGGCGATGAGGCTCAGGAAACCGATGGTCTGGCCGCGGATGCCCGCCAAGGATCACGGCACCGGGGTCCGCGTCGAAGGCGACTTCAGGCCAGGCGACCGGGCACTGCTCCTCGACGACCTCATCACGACGGGTGCGTCAAAAGTGGAGGCTTTGGAGATATTGCGGGGCGAGGGTCTAATCGTCGAGGACCTGGTCGTGCTCATGGAACGTGGCACGCAAGGCCGGCGGGACATGGCTTCAGCGGGCGTGGAACTGAGGGCTTTCATGCACGTGTCGGAGCTGTTCGCGCTGTGCGAGGAACTCGGAATCATCGGCGGCGCCGAGCGCGAAAGGCTGGAAGCCTACGCCTCGGCGGAGTGATATCAGAGCGCGGGCGCGTCTCCCCTGGCGAGTATGTCGGCGAGCGTCATGCTGACGAGATACTTGTCGATGTAGGCGGTGAATTCCCTCCAGACCACGCCGGCTACGCAATCCGTGGTCCTGTCGCATTCCTCGGGTTTTCCGCAGGCGCAGGGGGAAAGCTCGAACTGTTCTCCCGATGCCACGACGATGTCCTTGAGCAGGATTGCAGGCAATGGCTGAGCGAAGAAAAAGCCGCCCCCGGGACCGCGGACCGACGAGATCAGACCGGCCTTCCTCAGCTTGAAGAATATCTGCTCGAGGAATTCCGGCGAGATGCTTTCGGATTCGGCTATGGTCTTTATCGAAACCGGTGTATTACCTGCGCTCATCCTGGCAAGGGCGATGGCAGCCCGCAACGCGTAACGTCCCTTGGTCGTCATTCTCATTTTTGTTCTCCCGACATCGACTTCGATTTGCGATATTACTATGGTTTTCAGCATATGAAAAGTAAAAAGATCAGAATCTTTGGGTTTCTCGAAGCAAGGCTTCCGGCCGGCACCGCTTCCGGCGGCTTGCATAAATACTGCATACTCTGTATATTTATGCTGTAGTCGTCTATGACGCTACACTCTGACCCCGTGGTTTACCTCCTTTTTCCACGGGGTCTTCTTTTTTTTGCCTAAACCACAAACCAATCTGGATATTTCTTGACTTGATGACGATTTTCCTACTATCGTTATGCGTATTGTCAAGTCATTCGGGAAATTTATAGCGAGAGGAACATCATGGCCAAATGCAAAGTTTCATACGCTCCTTCGGTAAGAAGACTGCCATCATACCTCCTGATAGCCAAACAGTCCCTTGAACACGGGGACGAATACGTTTCGGGAACGCTGATAGCGATGGAACTCAACCTTGAACCGATACAGGTCAGGAAAGATCTGTCCATCACGGGGATCGCCGGCAAGCCGAAACGCGGCTACCCCGTCGCACCACTGATCGCCGCCATCGAGGCGTACCTTAATTGGGACAAGCGGGTCGATGCCATCGTAGTCGGAGCCGGAAATCTTGGCCGCGCACTGTCGGGCTTCCCGGGATTCAGGACGCACGGACTGTTCATAGTCGCGGGCTTTGACGCCGACGCCGCAAAGGCTGGCCTTACCATCCACGATACCCCTGTTTTTCCCATCGATGAACTGCCGGACCGAGTCTCGAAGCTCGGTGTGACGGTGGCAATCCTGACGGTGCCCTCCGCTAATGCCCAGGTCGTGGCCACGACGCTTGTTTCAGCCGGAATCAAGGCGATCTGGAACTTTACCAACGTCAAGCTCAAGGTTCCCGACGACATCGTGGTCCAGAACGAGGACCTGTCCTCAGGCTACGCGATGCTGTCGATGAAGCGCCGCATCTGCCAGGAGCTCGTCCCCGGCGATGCCGACTGAGAAGGATGTCGAGCAGAGTCGTTTCTTCGCCAACCGCGTAGCCAAACGAGACAAGCACCTCGCCAAATGGGCCCGCAGGGCAGATACCGACTGCTACCGGGTCTACGACAGGGACATACCGGAGGTTCCGGTTTCCCTCGACCGTTACGGCGGTTCCGCCGTCCTCTACCTCTACGAGCGCCCCTATGAGAAGCCCGAGGCTGAAGAATCACTCTGGCTTGAGCTGATGGCCACGACAGCGGCCCAGGCACTACGCCTGGACCGCGGGCAGGTGTTCATGAGGACCAGGAGACGGCTCGGCATCGAGGAACAGTACGGCCGTTTCGGAGCGGCCGCCTCCGAGCGCGCCGTGAGCGAGCGCACGGTGCGCGAACATGGCTTGTCGTTCCTCGTCAACCTCACGGACTACATCGATACGGGTCTCTTCATGGACCACCGTCCCGCGCGAGCCATGGCAAGGAACCTGGCCCGGGGCAGGCGGACGCTCAACCTTTTCTGCTACACGGGAAGCTTTTCCGTCTACGCTCTGGCCGGAGGCGCTTCCGAAGTCGTCGGCGTTGACCTGTCAAATACCTACCTGTCATGGGCAGAGCGGAACATTGCCCTGAATGGCCTCGATGACGGGCGGTACCGGGGCGTCAGGTCGGACGCCACCGAGTTCCTGTCCAGGGAGGCAGAGAAAGGCAGCCGCTGGGACTTGATAATCCTGGACCCCCCGACGTTCTCCAACTCCAAAAAAGTGGAAGGCTTTCTTGACGTGGCGCGGCATTGGCCGGCGCTGGTCGCCTCGTGCCTCGCGGTTCTTGAACCTGGGGGCGTCATCGTTTTTTCCACCAACGCCCGGGCGCTCAGGATGGAACCGGCGCTCGTCCCGGGAGCCGCGGTCGAGGATATAAGCGAACGGACCATTCCCGAGGACTTTCGCGGCCATCCTCACAGAACCTGGCTGATTACCAGGCAGGAAGCCGGTAGCGGGCTTCAGTCCCACCAGGTCCTGCCGACGTGATCCGGCCGGAAGCTCGAGCTCTGGTGCCTGATGACGGCTCCCGTCCTGGCTTTGGGCGCCATCATCCTGACGCGTTCTGACAGTACGGACAGGGTCGTGCCTGACGCCGTGTCCTCGTCGAACACGAGGACCGCGGAACCGTCTCCGTATGAACGTATCTTGGCTTCGTCCCGCGGCGAAACGACCGGAGCCTCGTCGTGCCGCTTGAACATGCTGAAGCGCAGGAACCACAAGTCGCTTCCGAGCAGCTCGGCGAGGAACAGGCCCGCCATTATCGATCCATGCGCCGCGCCGACTATCCGCGGCGGCGCGCCCGCCTCGAGCACCGTCGCGGCGAGCGCCCGTATCTTCGACGGTTCGGCTGCCCGCCAGGTGTACTTGTCTTTCTTCGAGGTGTAGACGAACCTGCTGAGTCCTGTCGGCAGTTTTGCGGTGAACGCCGCTGACTTGGCCACGAACGATGGATCGAGGCGATACGCCGACCTGGCCAGGTCGATGGCGGCCTCGAGCATGGCGAACGCCGCGTCCTCGAGCGCCGCGCCGTACACGTCCGTGCCGGTCGCCGACCGGTCCACCTCGAAATACTCGGTAGGGTGGAGCGGAAGCCCGAACTGCATGCATACCGAGTAATTGAGCGCTACGTTGACGATGGCCGGAGCCATGACATACAGCTCGAGCGCCTGGGACCACAGACCCTGACCGCCGCGGTCACCGTTTCCCGCTGCACCAGCGAGCGAGGCGACGATGACGGCGCAGCGCGCTATCGCGTCGTCGTACATGAGCTCGAAATCCATCGCGGCCGGTGCGTCGTCCCAGTCGCAGAAGAGGAAATCGTCTATCATGGTTCGAGTATATGAGCCAGTGGCAGTCCCGTCCAATGCCGCCATTTCCGCTTGCACCTGACCCTCGTGCATGCTAGGATCGATCACCATGATTGCAAGTCTGCGCAGAATCGACCTGGACACCGTGCTGTCTGTCCGCTCCGCGAGTGGCACCACCACTGCAGGGAGAGGTCCGCTTGAATCGAGGTATGGAGATATTTGAGATATCAAATATCGTAAACCCGAGCCGTGCGGCCCCCCGAAGGGATCGCGCGGCTTTTTTATTAGCCGATACCGGCGATCCATTCCCGGGGCGCATCCGCCTGCTGCGCTGAAGCGCCAAGAAAGAGGGAGTATATAATGATTGTAGAGACCATGGGCCTTTCCAAGGATTTCGGAGGTAATCCCATCCTTGCAGGCGTGGCTTTTTCGATAGAACCAGGTGAAAAACTGGCGCTGGTGGGACGGAACGGCTCGGGCAAGACTAGCCTCCTGCGCATCGTCATCGGCGAGGACGACGATTACCACGGAGTCGTCAGGCTCCAGCCGGGCGCACGCCTTGCATACGTGCCGCAGAAGGCGCCCGAGTTCCTGGCCGGAGAGACGGCTGTCGGTTTCATATGCAGGGAAACGCAGCGTCGCCGGGCCGAACTCGAGATACTTGCCGAAGCCATGACGGGCGACGACGGCGCAGAGGTCAGAGCGACGCTCGCACGATACTCGGCATTGCGCGAGACCTACGATGCTGACGGGGGCGACGATGCCGAGGAAGCGGCCGCACGCCTTTTGTCCAGGGTCGGTCTCGGTAACCGGGCGGATACCGAGGCGTCGTCGCTGTCGGGGGGAGAGAAGAACGTCCTGGCCCTCGTCAAGGCAGTCAGGCGCATGCCCGACCTCCTGATCCTCGATGAGCCGGGAAACCACCTCGACGTCGCGGGTCTGGCCTGGCTCGAGGATTTCGTACGCTCGCTGCCGTGCGCGGTCCTCCTCGTGTCGCACGACAGGCGGATGCTCGACAAGGTGGCGGACGGCGTGCTCGAGCTCGAAGCCGGTCGCGTGGTGCGCTACGCGGGCAACTACTCGGCGTACCGTCTCGAGCGCCTGCGCCGGGCGGCCGGCCAGGGACAGGACTGGCAGGCTGACCGCAAGCGCGTCGAGAGGCTCGAGGCACTTGTCCGACGTTTTGCCGAAATTGCCCGGTCCCGGCCTGATCCGGCCTGGGGCAAGCGCCTGCGGGCAAGGCGGAGCCAGCTCGAGCGGGTCAAGGCCGATGCCACCGACAGGCCCGATATCGGGGACAGGGACGCCCGCGTATCCTTCCTCGGCGAAGCATCCAAGGCCGATCTCGCGCTCCGCGTCGACGCCTACTCCAAGGCTTACGGCGACGAAACCATCATCGAGCCGTCTGGCTTTACCCTCCTCTGCGGCGAGAGGATAGCGCTGGTGGGACCGAACGGCTCGGGAAAGACGAGCCTCGTGCGCGACATCGTCGAGCGCGGCTCGTGGGACGACGAAACCCTTCGCGTCGGCCCGAGCATGGTCGTGGGCTACTGCGCGCAGGCCCAGGAAGTCTTTGACCGCGAGCGGACGGTGGAGGAGGAGTTCCTGAAGATCCTTCCGACGCGCCGTGACGCGCTTGCCCACCTGGGGCGGTTCCTCGTCGGATGGGACGACCTTGACAAGAACATCGCCTCGCTGTCAGGGGGCGAACTCAACCGACTCCAGCTAGCCCGCGCGTCAGCCCTGCGGGCGAATTTCCTGGTGCTCGACGAGCCGACCAACCATCTGGATATACCGACGCGCGAAGCGGTGGAGGACGCGCTGGCGGACTTCGAGGGCACCGTCCTCGTCGTTTCGCATGACCGCTATTTTCTCGAGAAGGTTGCCAGGCGCGTCGTGTTCATCGCCGACCGGAAGCTCGTCGAATACGAGGGCGGCTTCGCCGAGTACTGGCGCGACGTGGGTTCGCGCCGGGACGGCGACGGGGACGACTGCTCCCGTCATGGTGCCGCCGGCCTTGAAGCCAGGGGACGGCGGACCGCGGCAGAACGCGGCCAGACAGGGGACAGGGAGCTGGAATCCAGGATCGAAGCCATGGAGCGCGAGCGGGAACGGCTGGAGCGTTCGGCGGCGGAGGCGTTCGACGAACGTGACTACAAGCGGGCAAAGGCACTGTCCTTCGAGCTGGAGCGCCACAACGCCAGGCTGGCCGAGCTTTGGGCCAGGTTCGCGGGATGATTATGGGAGCACATCGCAGGAGTCCGGTACCTCGTGGTCGGCAAGAAATGCCACGAAATTCGCAGAGCATCATTTAGAAACCTCATGAGATGGAAGAAAAGTCGTTGACCTGTTCGCGCCGGGCGTTTGTGATGCTATACTGCGTTCCAGCGCCTTCCAGAGGGCGCGGAACCTGGCAACGGAGAATCCATGGCTGATGGTACTGCGCCCATTTTTTCCGATGGGCAAAAAGGCGAACCCGTGATCGATACACTCCCCTTGGCCCAGGAGGCGCCCGTCGAACTCGTGGCAAACGGGAACCGGGTCGCCGTCCTCATGTGTACGCCGCGCAACCTCGACGATCTGGCCGCCGGCCACCTTTTTACCAGGGGCATGCTCAAGGATCCTTCGCGCGTGCTGACAATAGGCGCGTGCGCCGACCTGCGCGTCATGACGGTGGTCGCGCCCGGAGCCATCGAACCCGACAGCCTTGGCCTGGGCCAGGTGATAGCCTCAGGCTGCGGTTCGGCCTCGATCATCGCCAACGCGGCCGCTCTCGGCACCGTGCCGCCTGGCTTTACGGTAGACCTCGAGACGCTGAAGGTCTGGTCGACGGCCATGTTCAGGGCCGCGCTCCTGTACCGCGAGACAGGCGGCATGCACTGCGCCGCCATCGCGCTGCCCACGGGGGCACCGGTCCCGGCGGGTCCGGCGGCTCAGCTGTCCATCGAAGGCGCGCCGGCCGGCGCCTCGTACTTCGTCGTCCGCGAGGATGTCGGAAGGCACAACGCGGTCGACAAGGTGATAGGCCGCGCTTTCATCGACCGCGCCGATTTCTCGCAGTCGGTCATACTGACGAGCGGCCGGATAGCCGCCGACATGATACTCAAGGCTGCCGCGGCGGCCGTGCCCGTACTTGTCTCGAGGAGCATCCCGACGACCACGGCCTACGAACTGGCCATGGCGGCTGGCGTTACCCTCGTGGGTCGCATAGGCGACAAGCAGGCGATAGTGTATACCTGCCCGGAAAGAATCCGGTAAATCCGGCAAAAACGCAGGGCCAGGCAACTCGGCTTCATTCAACCGGAGCTATGATGAAGCGGTCCCGGTAACGCGACAGCCGCTCGACGATGAACCAGGCGACGAGCGAACCTCCCACGATGTCAATCGAATAGTGTCCCCTCGACAGCAGCAGCGCCGCGCCTTCCAGCAGCGCGAGGGCTCCCGCGGCCCGCCGCAACCTGGGGTGGTCTCCGCGGTCGATCAGGAGCCAGGACAGAGTGGCGAGCATCTGGTGGCCTGACGGGAACATGCCGTGCTGAAGGATGCCGGTGAACTCGAAGATGCCGTAGGAGTCGTGGTTGCCGGTAGGGCGGCCGAGCGGAGTCAGCACCATCAGGAAACATCGCGCAAAATACAGCACCGCGATGGAGAAGAGGTAGTAGGGCAGCCTCCTCCTGTCGAATTTCAGCGCCTGGACCAGCAGCATCGCCATGGAGACGAACAACAGGGGATCGGTGCCGTACGCGAGGAAGGGCAGCTCCGGCGTCAGGGTAAAGAATATATCGGGAACGATGGGCCTCTCCGGGTAGAGCGCGTCGATGAGAAGGTTCGCCGGGACGAACAGGGCGACCGCCGCCAGCAGCGCCGCGAACGCCAGCATGGTGCGACGCGACGACAAGGCGCGTCCAAGGCTGATTTCATTGTTCATAGCGTCATCGTAATTCCCGCCCGTCATTGCGGTCAAGCGCGCGTGCCCCGGTACCCGGGTCCTGAGAAGATTGCCGTGTTCCGAGTACGGATCTATACTCGAGACAGTCAGACAACACGCGAGAATGACGGGAGGACGCCATGCATCGAGCGGTGAGCGTAAGCCTCGGCTCCTCGAGCCGGGACAAGGAAGTGACGATCCGGCTTCTCGACAGGGAAATCCACCTGGAGCGGCACGGTACCGATGGCGACGAAACCAGGGCAAAGGCCATGTTCGAGGAACTTGACGGGAAGGTCGACTCGCTTGGAGTCGGAGGAGTCGAACTGTACGTGTCGCTTCCATGGAAGGACTACGCGCTCAGTTCCGGGGTCAAGCTCGTTACCGGAATCAGCAAGACACCCTTCACCGACGGCAGGCACCTCAAGAAGGTGCTCGAGTCCCGGGTTATGCCCTTCGTCGAGAAGCGGCTCGCAGGCAAGATACGGAGCAAGAAAGCCTTTCTTGTCGAGGCGATAACGAGGTGGGGCATGACGGAGTCATTCCTGGCGGCCGGGTACGAGTGCGTGTTCGGCGACCTGATGTTCGCGCTCGGCATCCCGCTTGCGCTCCACACCCTCGGCGGACTCGAACGAGCGGCCAGACTCCTTTTGCCTGTCGTGAGCCACCTGCCCATATCGATGTTGTATTCCACCGGCGACGACCAGAAAGTCAATACGCCCAAGTACGAGAAATACTACAAGGACGCTTCGATCATCGCCGGCGACTGGCTATACATCCGGAAGCATATGCCCGGCGACATGCAAGGGAAGATCATCGTCACCAATACGACGACCGAGGCGGACGTCGCCTTCATGAAGGAACGGGGAATAACGTACCTGGTGACGACGACCCCGGTGTTCGACGGCCGCAGCTTCGGCACGAACGCGTTCGAGGCTGCGCTCATCGCCGCTGCTGGCAAGGGTCGGACCCTGGAAAACGCCGAGCTGGCGTCGTTGATAGACGAAATGGGCATAGAGCCGACGATACGGGACCTGAGCTGACCATGGACGCCATCCTTCTCGCCGGCGGGGGCGCCAACCCCGACGATCCTTTGTACTCGATTTCAGCCGGCAAACCAAAATCCCTCGTTCCGATAGCGGGCAAGCCCCTGGCCCAGTGGGTGATCGACGCGCTCGCGGCTTCGAACTCCGTGGACCGTCTGTTCATCATAGGCCTCGACGCGGACAGCGGACTGTCGCTCCCCGCCGGCACCCGGTTCGTGGGTGACTCCGGATCGCTTCTTGGCAATGTACGCTCGGGCGCCATGGCCGCAATCGAAGGAGGCGACCCGTCCAGGCCTGTCATGGTCGTTTCGTCGGACATCCCGGCGCTCGAGCCGGCCATGGTCGACTGGCTGGCCGCGGCCGCAATGGAAACGGACGACGACTTTTATTATTGCGCCATAGACCGGTCGGTCATGGACGAACGGTTTCCGGGGAGCGGCAGGAGCTTTATCCGCTTCAGCGACCGGGAGATTTGCGGTGGAGATTTGGCAGTCATGAGGCCGTCCGCCTTCCTGGACGGCGCTGATATCTGGCGACGGCTGACGGAAGGACGGAAAAGCGCGTTCGCGATGGCTTCGGCCATAGGACTCGATGTTTTGGCCCTGTTGTTTTTCCATCGCCTGAGCCTGGCGGAAGCGGCGCGCAAGGCCAGTTCGAGGCTGCGCATCAAGGGGCGGGTCATGGATTGCGGGTACGCCGAGATGGGCATGGATGTGGACAAGCCGTTCCAGTTCGATATGGTCGAGGCTGACCTGTTGGCCCGCCGTCGCGCGGAAGACGCCCGCCGGTGATTCCCGTCTGGATCGGCCGCGTGGACAGCCGAGCCACGGCCTGGCTTCGGTGTCGGCCGCGGGGCGCGGGGCCGCGGCAAATGCTGGCGGTCCTGGCCCACTCGGGTGACTCGCTCGTCGTGCTTCCGCTGCTGGGACTTGCGTGGTGGCGCTCGGGTTTCAGCCGTGCGGGCATCGAAGCCAGGGCCGTCGCGGCGGTTCTTCTGGCCATGGCGCTGGTCGCGCTTGCCAAGCAGGTCTTCAGGCGCGCGAGGCCGGAAGGCGAATGGGGCGCCATCTACCGGACGACCGATCCCCACTCGTTCCCGTCGGGCCACGCCGCACGTACGATGGCGCTGGCCGTGGCGGCCTTGGCCTCGGCCGCCCCGCTTTCCGGTTCGGCGCTCCTCGCCTGGTCCGCCGCGCTTGGCCTGTCGCGGGTGTCTCTGGGCGTACATTGGCTCTTCGACGTGCTGGCCGGCTGGGCTCTCGGCGCCTGCGCCGGCCTGCTCGTCGCCTTGGTCACGGGCTGAAGCCGGCCTGCGGCGTCCCGTCAGAAGCGGAGCGACAGGCAGGACAGCCCACCGTCGATTTTCCTGAACTCGCTCATGTCAAGCTCGATGACCGGGAGGCCGGTGGCCTCGATGTCGGCCAGAGCCTTGGGATAGCCGCTTGGGGTGATCACGAAATCGTTTATCCTGAGGCCGTTCGCCGCGTACGATTCGGCCGGCAGGATGTCGATGCGCTTGAATACAGAGAACTCTTCGTAGTTTGCGAAGGCCGCGTCCACGAGGAGCCAGCCGTCTTCGAGGTAGGACGTGCCCGTTTTAAGGTGCAGGGTTGGCGGCATGGCGACCGCGCGGCCCGCCAGCCCGTGGCGTTCGAGGCAGCCGATGAACTGCCTTGCGCCTTCCACGTTTGTGCGCGCGGACAGCCCGACAAAGAACGTGTCGCCGACCATCATCACGTCGCCGCCCTCGAGGGTGCCTGGCGCCTGTATCGATTCAATGGCGGAGTAGTGCTTGCCGAGGAGTTCCGCGATTCCGGCGGTCTCGCCTGCCCTGGATTTTTCGCGGGGCAGGGTGACAAGCGCGAATCTGCGGGTGCAAACAGCAACGTCCTCGACGAAGCACGAGTCAGGATAGGCTTCGAGGGCAGGCAGGACCTCGACCGCGAGGCCGCAGCGTTCGAGCGCCGCGATGTACGCATCGTGCTGGCGGGCCGCCAGCGCGTAGTCAGGCTTGCCTAACTCGGGATGAGCGGTAATGCCGTTGCTCATCGATCGGGCCGGCCTTCGGACTATTGCCTTGGTGAACATTGAAGACTCCTATGACTGAGGGTTTCATAGCGAGCCGGACTGGCGGCTCACCGTGTATGATACACGGCCCGGTCGCTATACTCCTAGTGCCCTATGGTATCACCGATATGGTAGCGCAGAGGCCATTGCTCTTGACCGGGCCCGGGGCATCAACCGAGGTCTCTTAGGGACCGTTGAATCGGCACGCTTCCCCTCTTCATCGCGGCTGTATTCCCAAGCCCCCGGACATCGTATCGAACGTCATGATCGGCGTGCTCGGTACGTCATTCCGGGATTGATCCCTCCGACGTATTCGCTCCTGAACGCGTTACGTGATACGAGCTGTAACCTTGGCAAATAGTTGGAGGCTGCGTTCCCAGTCTGCGAGTAGCCGAGCCGCCTTGGGACTGCCTGTCATGGCAAGGTGCCGCTCCACATCGCTTCGCGCCAACTCCCTGTCTACGGGATCGACGAGTTTCGATACCTCGACCGAAGCCGCGTCGGTGCACGATCCGAGCTCTCCGTCCTCGTCAAGTATGAATGCAACTCCTCCCGACATGCCCGCTCCGAAATTTTCACCGATGGCGCCGAGCACGGTCACGCGACCGCCCGTCATATATTCACAGGCATGGTCGCCTACGCCCTCAACGACGGCTTCGGCCCCCGAATTCCGTATCCCGAACCGCTCGCCGGCACGGCCGTTGAGAAAGAGTCGCCCGGCCGTGGCGCCGATGAGGCAGACGTTACCGGCAATGACGCTGTCCTCGGGGCGGAAGAGCCTGTTTTCAGGAGGCCGAATGGCGATGGTGCCCCCGGAAAGACCTTTGCCGACAAAATCGTTCGCCTCGCCTACGAGCTCCAGTATCAATCCGCCTACGAGGAAGGCACCGAAACTCTGGCCTGCCGATCCGTGGAAACACAACCTGGCCGGTGGCGACTTCGTGATATCGAGTCCTCTCCTGACGAGTTCCCCGCTCAGGGCGGCACCGACCGAGCGGTCCGAGTTGCGTATGCTCCTGTCCGCCTCGAACTTCGTTCCCGCTGAGAGTGCTGTGCATACGGACTCCATGAATTCGGCGTCTGAATCCGGCGCCCTGAACGGTGCGCGCCATATCGCTGCGAACGCCGGCAACCCTGCCGGCGGCGGCGGAAGCACGAGCGGGCTGGAATCCTCGTCACTGATGATCCAGGCCGCGGCGGATTGCTTCGCGATTTCCAGCGCTTCAGTAATCCTGGAGAAATCCAGAGCGGCATCGCGATCGTTCCGGTCTCTTCCATGGTAATCCAGCAAATCGTGCCTGCCCGTGGCATCGTCCAGGCTCTTGAGACCGAGCGAAGCGAGGATGGACCGGGTCTCTTCCGCGATCAGGCTGAAAAACCGGGCAACGTGTTCGGGCCGCCCAGAGAAACGGGCCCGTAATTCTTTCTGTTGCGTAGCAATGCCAACCGGGCAGCGATCCTTGTTGCACTGCCCGCAAGCCACACAACCCATGGCTATCAACGCCGCGGTACCGAAAGCGAATTCCCGGGCACCAAGGATGGCCGCTATGACCACATCGCGACCCGTTCTGAGTCGTCCGTCTACCTGTATGGATACCCGGTCAGAAAGATAGTTCATGGCGAGGACCTGCGAAACCTCGGGGAGGGCGAACTCCCACGCGTTGCCCGCGTAATCCAGTGATGACAATGGCGCCGCTCCGGTACCGCCGTCTCCCGAAGAGACGATCACGCAATCAGCGCCGGCCTTTGCGCAACCAGCGGCGACTGCGCCAATACCAGCCTGGGCTGCCAGCTTGATCGCGATGCGCGCGGTAGGATTGACGCACCGCAGGTCATGGACCAGCTGAGAAAGATCCTCGATCGAATATATGTCATGATGTGGCGGGGGGCTTATGAGTTGGGTACCCGCCTTCGTACATCTGAGCCTGGCGATATACTCGTCAACCTTGGATCCAGGCAACTGGCCCCCCTCGCCGGGTTTGGCTCCCTGGGCCATCTTTATCTGAAGTTCCTTGCCTCCTGCTATGTAGCGAGCGGTTACGCCAAAACGTCCGGATGCTATCTGCCTTGAAGCGCTCGCCCGGGAAACACCGTCGAGTCCGGGGACGAGTCTGGCTTCGTCCTCGCCCCCCTCCCCAGAATCGCTCCAGGCACCTGCGCCATTCGCTCCGGTCGCGAGCGTCTCATGCGCTTCCGGACTGAGCGCTCCCAGCGACATGGCCGCCACGGAGAATCGGGAGACGATATCGTTGGTGGATTGGACGTCCCGGAGCGCTACGGGAGTGCCGGGGTGCAGCGAGAACAGATCTCGGAGCGTGAAAAAAGTGCCGCTGGCTCCGGAGATTCCTTCGGCATACATTTCGTATGCTTTTTTGTCCTCCTCCCTGATCGCTTTGGTTAGTAGCGCAGCCAGATGCGGAGGCCAGGGACGTTCGATCCTTGACGGTTCGCCGTGCATGCGATCCACGTCTTCAGACGCGAAGGCCCGATCATGGCGCATTCTGATGTCAGTTTCTATTCGATCCAGGTCGATACCACCAGCCCGGCTCTCGGTCCCGGAGAGGTAGGTCTTCGTAATGTGCTTCGAGAGTCCGACGGCCTCGTATAGCCTGCCGCCGCGGTACGATGAAATGGAGCATATGCCCATCTTCGACATGGTTTTGAGGAAACCTAACCGTACCGCCTCAAGGTAATTTGCCTCGGCGACTTCCGGCGCAAGCGCGGTCGGAAGGTTCAGAGCGGCTGTTGCCCTGCTGGCCAGTTCAGACATTGAGTCGAAAACCATCCATGGATTGACCGCGCTGGCGCCGTACGCGACGAGAACAGCGATATGGTGGATCTCGCGAACCTCGCCGCTTTCCGATATGAGCCCTGTCCTATGGCGTTTTCCAGTTTCGATCAGCCGCAGGTTCGACGCGGACAACGCAAGGAGGGCAGGTACCGAGGCCATGCCGTCGCAGAGACCCTTGTCGCTCAGAATGATGAGGCCGTACTGCTCATCGACGCGAAGTTCGACGGCGGTCGCCACCGCTTCGATGGCCGCCTTCAGCCTGGAGCCGGGTGCTGGCTCGGTTGCGCTTCCGCCATCATCCAGGCGATAGAGCGTGGAAACGGTACAGGCGCGAAGGTCGCCTATTCCTCCGGACCGGATCGCCGCTACATCGGAGTTGGTCAACACCGGATGCGCCAAGCGGAGTTGCCTGCAGTGAAGCGGCGTCTCGTCCAGGAGGTTCCGCTCCCTTCCGATACAACTCTCCAGCGACATGACCGTACCTTCCCGCACCGGATCCATGGGCGGATTGGTCACCTGGGCGAATATCTGGCGGAAATACGAGAAGAAGGAATCGGGGCGATCCGACAGCGCAGCGGGTACCTTCTGGCTGCCCATCGCGCCAACGCCCTCTTTCCCGGTCGCCAGCATCGGTGCCAGTATCCGTATCGCCGCCTCGTTTTGGCCAAAGTATTCTTTGAGCTTCGCGGATGGTTCGTCGATTGACGCGCGGGAGCCGGCCGATCCATCCAGCTCGATCCTGTTCCCGTTAAGCCAATCCCGGTACGGCCTGGACCGGCAGACCGAATCCTTGACCTCGTCGTCCCCGCGTACCTTGCCGCTCGCCAGATCGACCATCAGCATCTTTCCTGGGCCGAGTTTGCCCTTGGATGTAACCATGGAGTCGTCAAGCATCAGCGCTCCGGCCTCGCTTGCGCCAAGTATCCTTCCGTCGCTCGTCATCGCGTAGCGGAACGGCCTGAGTCCGTTCCTGTCCGAGGCGGCGCCAATGGAGCGTCCGTCGGTGAAGACAATAGCGGCCGGGCCGTCCCAACTCTCCATCACGGCGGAATGATACTCGTAGAATGCTCGGCGTTCGTCAGACCGGGTTCGGTTCCGGGCTTCCGGCACCATCATCATGAACGCGTGCTGGGGTTCCCTCCCGGCTCGTACGAGGAGCTCGAAAACATTGTCGAACATGGCACTATCGGAGCCCTCCTCTTCGACGATGGGAAACAGCTTATCTATTCCGGCGCCGAAGTATGGCGATTCGAGGGTAGACTGGCGCGCTTTCATTGCGGTCATGTTCGTCCGCAGAGTATTTATTTCACCATTATGGGCTATGAGCCTGAACGGTTGGGCCAAGGGCCATGACGGGAAGGTGTTGGTGCTGTATCGCTGGTGCACTATCGAGAAGGGGCTCGTGAAGTCGTCTCGGTCAAGGTCGGGGTAAAACGAGGCGAATTGTGAAGCTACGAACATGCCCTTGTATACGATCGTGCGCGCCGACAGGGACGGTACGGAAAAATCGTCGATGGAAAATCCCGCGGTCCTGGCCTCATGCTCCAAGCGCTTGCGCAACGTGAACAGGGTTCGTTCGAAGTCATCTCCGCCTTGGCCGGCGGGCTTCTCGAAGGCTGCCTGTACTATCCTTGGCAGGTTCGATGATCCCCGGTCTCCGAGTACCTGCGGGGCAATCGGCACGTCGCGCCAGCCAAGGAGTCGCACGCCTTCGCGGGACGATATATATTCGATGAGACTGGAGGCCGTTTTCGAGGCGCTCATCCCCTGCGGAAGGAAGAACATGCCGATGGCGTATCCCAGCCCTTCGAGATCCGCATCCGAGGTCTCGAGCGGCTCCGGAAGCACATCGCCCATCTCCGCTCTGAAGAAACCGTCCGGAATGCGGCAGAGCAAGCCGGCGCCGTCGCCGGTCCGGCCATCGCCGGAAATCGCTCCTCGGTGCTCGAGATTCTTGAGTATAGTCAAACCGTCGACGATTGATTGGTGTTCGTAGCGACAATCGAGACGGGCAACGAACCCGATGCCACAGGCGTCGCGCTCCGAGGAAGGTTCATGAAGGCCGCAAGCTTGGTTCATCTGCATCTCCGGTATTGAGGCATAAAGCAGGAGGACAAGGTCGTCCGCAGATAAAAAGCCGCCCTTCCCATTAGGATGGGCGGCTTTGAGTTAGAAGCGGATCGGTCCAGGCTTACAGCTTGAAGAGAAGCTCCTCGTACGTCGGCAGCGGCCAGGCGTTCTTGGCCACCAGCTTTTCGGAGGCGTCGACCTTGGACCTGAGGACTCCCATCAGCGGTACGACTTTCTCGTGGTAGGCCCTGGCCTGAATGAGGGCATCCTGTATTTCCTGTGCCTCGACGAGGATCTTCTCCAGCCTATCGGTGTCGTCATAGATCTCGCCGGCGAGATCGGCGAGCTTCTTTGCCCGTTTCTCGATGGCCTGGCTTTTCAAACCTATGGCTGCAAGGCTCGAAGCGTCCCTGGCCAGCGAAGCCGCGAATGCTCCCACCGACGGAAAAATCATTCGCTTGGCCATGTCGACCATGACGCCGGCTTCTATGTTGATCTGCTTCGAGTATTTCTCGAGATAGATATGGTAGCGACTTTCTGATTCGACCCTGGTCAGGATCTTGTGCCGCTCGAAGAGTTCGATGGTATCAGCCTGGATGAGCACCGGGAGCGCTTCGACGGTCGACCTGATATTAGGTAAGCCCCTCCGCGCTGCTTCCTTGAGCCACTCGTCGGAGTATCCGTTGCCGTTGAATACGACCTTGCGGTGAGCCGTGTACGATTCCTTGATGATGGCCTGGATGGCCACGATCTTGTCGGGCGCGCGCTCCAGCTTTTCGGCGAATTCTGAAAGCACCTGCGCCACCGCCGCGTTGAGATAGGTATTCGGTGTCGCGATGGATTGGGACGATCCGACCATGCGGAATTCGAACTTGTTGCCGGTAAATGCGAAGGGGCTCGTGCGGTTGCGGTCCGAGATGTCTATCGGAAGGGTAGGAAGGCTCGTGACGCCAAGTTCGATCCTGTGGCTGCTCTTGTAGGAATGAGCAGTGCCGTCGACGATGCTGTCGAGGATTTCGCAGAGCTGGTCACCGAAGAATACCGAGACGATGGCAGGCGGTGCTTCGTTGGCCCCGAGGCGGTGGTCGTTGCCGGCTATCGCCGTGGAAGCGCGAATCAGGAGGGAATACCTGTCGACTGCCTCGACGACCGCGGTGATAAAGAGGAGGAACCTTGCGTTCGATTCGGGGTTTTCTCCCGGTTCAAGGAGATTCATGCCATCGTCCGTGGCCATGGACCAGTTGTTGTGCTTGCCCGAGCCGTTGACGCCTGCGAAGGGTTTCTCGTGCAGCAGCGCTTCCATGCCGTGACGGTTTGCTACTTTCTTGATATTCTCCATTACCAGCTGGTT
>CAZNXK010000074.1:0-17051 GCA_964576835.1 uncultured Treponemataceae bacterium
TTCACTCACGGCTCGCCTTCGCCGGGTCAAGATCCTAAGTCCGACAGGCTCCTAGGCCGCGGATCCGCGCGCCTCAGAGCAGGCTGACCGGGTCGGGATCAATTTCCAGATAGACAGCCGCCGCGGGTTTCCAGCCAGCCAGCGCCGCCGACAGCGCGGCCCTCGCCGGGGCGGCGTCGGCTGAACGCAGCAGTACCTGCCAGCGGGCATTGCCCGAAACGACAGCTATCGGGCACTCCGCGGGGCCGAGAACGTCCACCGCCGATCCTGTGCCCGCTATCCGCCCGGCCAGCTCGGCCGCGGTCGACCGGGCCTTCCGGGCATCCTTGGACCGTACGACGATGCGGAGGAGCCGGGAGAACGGCGGGAAGCCCAGCTCCCGCCGCGTCGACAGTTCGTCGGCATAGAATCCTTCGGCGTCATGGGCGGCCGCCTTCACCAGCACCGGACTCGTCGGCCTGTACGTCTGGACTATCACCCTGCCGCCCTTGACGAAGCGGCCCGCTCGGCCGGCAACCTGCGTAACGAGCCCGAAGGTCCGCTCGGCGGCCCTGAAGTCGGGAAGGTTCAGCGTCGTGTCCGCGAGTATGACGCCTACCAGCCTGACCCCCGGGAAATTGAGGCCCTTGGCAACCATCTGCGTCCCAAGGAGGGCGTCTATCTTGCCGTCCCTGAAATCATCGAAGGTCCGGTCGAGTACTCCCTTGCGGCTCATCGTGTCGGCGTCGACGCGGGCCAGAGTCAGTTCCGGGAAGAGCCTGGCCGCGTCCTCCTCGACGCGTTCGGTGCCGAATCCGGCCCATCCTGTGTCCAGGGATCCGCAGGTCGGGCAGGATGAGGGCGGCGCGGCCTGGTAGCCGCAGTAATGGCATACCAGCCGGCCTCGTTCCTTGTGGTAGGTCATGCCGACTGAGCAATGCCTGCACTTGAGTTCCGCGCCGCAGCTCTTGCAGCTCCAGAAATACGAGAAACCGCGGCGGTTGAGGAAGAGGATGGACTGCCCGCCCTCGCGCTTGACCTGCCTGACCGCCTCGATGAGGCGCCGCGACAGGGCACCGTCTTCCACCCTCATGTCGACTATCTCGATAGCCGGCATGTCGCCGCCTGCCAGGCGTCTGGACAACGACAGCCGCTCCATCCCGCCCGAGGCCATGAGGCCCCAGGACTCGACGCTCGGCGTGGCCGAGCCCATCACGAGCCTTGCGCCTTCGACGGCGGCGCGCCTCATCGCAGCCTGCCTCGCGTGGTAGCGGGGAGCGGAGCCCGCCTTGTACGAGCCATCGTGTTCCTCGTCCAGGACGACGAGTCCGAGCCTCGCCACCGGCGCGAAGACGGCGCTCCTGGCGCCTACGACGACGCGGGCCTCGCCCCGGAGTATCCGCCGCCATTCGGCGAGCTTCCTGGGCGCGGTCAAGCCGGAGTGTATGACCGCGCAGAGGTCGCCGAAGCGCTCGCGTACGGCGTCGACGACCTGCCTGGTCAGCGCTATCTCGGGAACGAGATAGATGACGCCTCGGCCCTCGGCCAGCGTCGCTTCGGCGGCTTCCAGGAATACTTCTGTCTTGCCGGTGCCGGTCGGGCCATAGAGGTACCATCGCCCGGACGCCTTGGAAAGTATGCGGGCGAGCGCCGCCCTCTGTTCGCCTGACGGCACCAGCGGCTCGGGCGCGATGCGCACGTCGTCGAACGAACCTGCCTCCGCTCCGCCCGACGTACCGCCTGCCAGCCGTCGCCTGCCTTCCCGCTCTGCAGAGGGCATCATGGCGGACAGGGCTTCCCCGAGCGAGCAGAAGTACATGCCGGCCAGCCACTTGGCAAGTGAGAGCGTCTGCGCGCCGAACAGCGGCTCGGCGTCTATGAGCCTCTGGTAGGGTTTCACGAGGACAGGGTCTATATCGACGGAGTCGCCCGAGGCGACCACCCAGCCGGTGGCAATCCTCCGCCCCAGCTGCGCCTCGACCCGGGAACCTGTCGGGGCGTCGAGGCCATCGGGATTGCGGTAGCTCCACTGCCTGTCGACCGGCACGTCGAAGGCGACCGATACGTAGGCCGGCACCGGGTTCAGGCGTCCAGGCCGTCGAGCAGCGAGCGGAGGAGCTTCAGGTCTTCCCATGCCGGGCGCTTGAGGGCTTCGTCCCGCAGGAGGGCGCTCGGGTGGTAGGTGGCCACGAGCGGCACGCCTCGGAATTGCCATGCCTGGCCGCGCAGCCGGCCGATGCCGTCCTTGACGCCCAGGAGGCTCTGCGCCGGTATGCGTCCGACGGCAAGGAAAGCCCTGGGACGCAGCAACTCAATCTGCCTGTCGAGGTAGGGCAGGCACGCCGCCTGCTCGTCCGGGGCCGGGTCGCGGTTCATCGGAGGCCGGCACTTGACGATGTTGCCTATGAAACAGTTCGTCTGCCGCGACAGTCCTATCGACTCGAGCATCCTGTCAAGCAGTTTGCCCGCCGGACCGACGAAGGGGAAGCCTGTCTTGTCCTCTTCGGCGCCTGGGCCTTCACCTATCACCATGACAAGCGGCCGGCTGGCTCCCTGCCCGGGTACGACGCGCGTCCTGCCTGCGGACAGACGGCACCGCATGCACCGGGCAGCCTCGGCCGCGATGCCGTCGAGGCTGTCATCGCCTGAGCGCGCAGCGTCGGCGCGCGTAGCATCGGCGCGCGCGGTCCGGCTGTGGTTGGTGGCACCGGGCAGCGCGACCGCGGCCTCTTCGAATTCCGGCGTCGGCCTGGCGCCGCGGTAGCCGTCGGTCAGGCTATCCTCGATTTGCGAAAGCGCTTCCCAGAGCGCGCGCCTGTCGTCGGTTTCCATTCGCTTACCGTATCGCCTTGGAGCACGAAAGCGCGACCACTTCCGCCACCCTGATGCCGTCCATCGCCGCCGACATGATGCCGCCAGCGTAGCCGGCGCCTTCGCCGCAGGGGAAGAGCCCGCCGATGGAAGACTCGAGCCCGTCGCCCCTAAGAATGCGTACCGGCGACGAAGTCCGGGTTTCCACACCGGCCAGTACCACGTCGGGACCGCCGAAGCCGTGGATCTTGCGGTCAAAGGCGGCCATCGCCTCCTTGATGCCCGCCGATACGAAGTCCGGCAGGCAGGCGTTCAGGTCGACGGGAGCCCAGGCTCCGCGTATCGACCGCGTTTCGACCGGTCCGCCAGAGGCGAGGCCCGCCGTGAAGGCGGCCAGGCGCTGGACGGGCAACGCTGACCTGCCAGAACCGGCAGCCAGTCCCGCAGCCTCACGCGCGGCTTCCCAGGCCAGTTTTTCCCAGCGGCGCTGGAACTCGACGCCGGCCATGACCCCCGCGGCGCTCGAGTCGTCCCCGCCGTAGTCGTCCGGGCGCACCGCGACGACTATCGCGCTGTTGGCTGACGGCGAGCTCCGCGCGAAGTCGCTCATGCCGTTGCAGGCCGACAGGCCGCGCTCCGAGCTGGCGTCGACTATCCAGCCGCCGGGACACATGCAGAACGAGTAGACGGCCCTGCCGTCGGCGGCCTTGTGCGTCAGCTTGTAGTCGGCCGCGCCAAGCGACGGATGGTTCCACTTCTCTCCGTACTGGGCGCGCGAAATCATCTCCTGCCGGTGCTCGACGCGCAGTCCAATCGCGAACGGCTTGCGCTCCATTGCCACGCCAGATCCGGCGAGCTCCGCGAAGGTGTCGCGCGCGCTGTGGCCTATCGCCAGCACGACCGCCGGACCGCGTATGCGCTGTCCCGAGTCGAGCTCGACCCCGACCGCTCTTCCCCCGGCGAGTTCGAGGCTCCTGACGCGCGAGCGGAAGCGCAGCTCGCCGCCCAGCGATTCTATCTTCCCGCGCAGGTTCGCCACGACCTTCACGAGGTAATCGGTGCCGATATGGGGCTTGCTCGAATAGAGTATCTCGCGTGGCGCGCCTGCCGAGGCGAATTCCTCGAGGACCCGGCGGTTGCGGCCGGCCTCGTCGTTCACCGAGGTATTGAGCTTGCCGTCGGACCAGGTTCCCGCTCCGCCTTCGCCGAACTGGATGTTGGACTCGGGGTCAAGCTCGCCGCCGTTCCAGAACGCCGCCACCGCCTTGGCCCGGTCCTGGACGGCGTCGCCGCGCTCTAGGACCAGCGGCCGGTAACCTGCTTCCGCGAGCATCAGCGCGCAGAAAAGCCCGGCGGGTCCGGCTCCGACGATGATCGGCCGTTCGTCGTCGCCTGAGGCACGTCGTCCTACGGGCGACGGGAAACGATACTGCTTTTCGCCCTGCATGGCGCTGGCCTTTGCGCCGAGGCTGCGCGACGGCGATTCGAGCCCCGCGACAATGGTATAGACGATGCGTATGTCGCGCTTGTCGCGGGCGTCGATGGAGCGGCGTTCGATGCGGAACTCGGCGAGGTTGACCGGCCCCACCCCTATCTCGCGGGCCGCGCGGCCGCGCAGGTAATGCTCGTCGTGGTCCAGCGGGCAGTTGATGTTCTGGATGCGGTAGAGATTCATGCGCCGAGTATACACCGAATGTCGCCGGGAGAGACACCACGATTCGCCACGCGGTAAAGCCAAGGTCGGCCCGCTTTGAGGCTATGCCGGCTTGACCAGGGCCTTGGCGACGAGGTGCGAGAGGAATCCCACCTTCATGCCCAGGTGGTAGTATTCGCTCAAGTCCGACAGCTGGCTACGTTCTTCCTTTCCATGATGTTCCTGATCATGGCGGTACCCATACCCGCCATGTGCATGCTGGACAGCTTTGTCTTGTTGTGGCCTTTGGGCAACATGAGTCCGAACATTTTCTCGATTATGTTCTTGCCGCCTGCCTTTTTCTTGGGATCCCGCAGTGCGGCCGTCCCCCAGAACGTGTAGAAAAGCACCACTTCCATGCCCATCGCCGCGGCGCCCGTCGCGATGATCATCGAGGCGATGTGCTTGTCCAGGTCGCCTGAAAACACGACCATTGACAGCTTCTTTTTGGCGCCCGGTCGGTCGCTCAGCCGCGTCTTCAGCGACGCCAGTTCCTTTTCTATGTCTACGGCCATGGCTGTCCTTCTGGGCATGGTGGCCGGAGATGGGTCTCAAGGCGGCGGGGCTTCTGGCATGGCGGCGGGATGTCGCGTAGCGGCAGGGCGGCGCCAACGGAAAGGCCTGGTCGCCGGACATGGTCGCCGCATTGTGAAAACCGGCCTTGCTGCGCTATTCTTCCTGCAGGCGTACTCGGGGAATGGCCCGGCTGGTTTCTCTGAAACCAGGATCGCCGATAAGGAGCCATCGATGAAACGGACCATCACCATCGCGGGCATGTGCCTCGCGATTGCTGCCATAAGCATCCAGCCGGCCCTGGCTGCGCCAACCAGAGTGCTCACAAAGGGGACGCTGGACAAATTCGTCAATGACTTTCCGGCCATAACGCTGGAGTTCGAAGCCCTTGGCGACGACGTGGCGGAGACTCTCGGCAAGTCAGGCGACGATGAGTCTGCGGCGTTTTCAATGGCTACGCTCAAGTCGAGCATCGAGTCGGTATTCGCCGACGCGAGGGTCAAGGCCATACTGGCTAAATACGGCTGGAACTCCCAGTTCATCGATGTGTACGTAACCATCATGTCGGCGTACATGTACGTCGTCTTCGAGGATTTCTACGCCGCGTACCCTATGCCCGAGACGAAGCAATACATGGACGAGGTGAGGCTGGCCATGCATCCAGATGACCTGGCGCTGGTCAAGGCCAACCGCGCCGGTCTTGAAAAAGCCCTGGGGATGGAAGACTGACCCTGCCGGTCTTCTGGCCACGCTTGAAATTATAAAAACACTCATAAATACACTCCGGCTCTATTGAACCGGATATGGGCCGAGGTGTAGTATCTGGCCATTCCGCGGGCGACCCGAGTGTCGAACCCCGGAAATCTCTCAGCCATCGGTCCCCGGTGAGGTTTTCCCTATGATATCCTTAGGAATCAATATCGGCTCGTCGAGCCTGAAGCTCGTGCTCTCGGAAGGCGACACGGTCGTCTGGTCCGCCCTGACTCCCCACGAAGGCGATTTCCACGCAGCGGTCCGCAAGCTTATGGCGGAGCGCGACATCCCCGTGGGCACGAGGGTCCTGGTGACCGGCAACGAGGGCCGCTACCTCTTCAATGCCGCGGGCACGCTCGAACCCCTCTGCGTCGAGGCTGCCCTCAAGGCGTCGGGAATCAAGGCCAACGCTGTCGCCAGCATGGGCGGCGAGGATCTTGTCGTCTATTCGCTCGACGAGCACGGCAAGATAATCAACAACTTTTCAGGCAACAAGTGCGCCTCGGGCACCGGCGAGTTCCTCAAACAGCAGCTTGGCCGCATGGACATGACCCTGGCGGACATAGCGAAGGTGCCGGAGACGGCCACCGTCCTGTCCCTGTCAACGCGCTGCTCCGTTTTCATGAAGAGCGACTGCACCCACCGCCTCAACAAGAGCGAGGCTACCAAGGACGACATCGTACTGTCGCTGTCCAATGTGATGGCCGGCAAGGTCGTCGACTTCTTGAAGCGCGCCAAGGTGACCGGCGGCCGCGTGGTGCTGACTGGTGGAGTGACGCTCAACCGGCACATCGTCCGCTTCATCAGGGAACGCGCTCCCGACATCGAGTTCGTCGTGCCCGAGACCGCGTCGGTCTTCGAGGCCTACGGCGCCTCCGTCCTGGCGGCCAGCGCCGGCTCGCCGTTGCCGCCCGCCGGGAACCTGCTCAAGCCCAACGTCGTACGCTTCGACACGCTGCCCGACCTCAAGAAGTGGAGCGGCAAAGTGCGCTTCTTCGAGAAGGGCGAGGGCACGGTGGTCGCCGGCAGGCGCTACATCCTGGGCGTGGATGGAGGATCGACGACGACCAAGGCCTGCCTCCTCGACGCCGAGACCGACGAGGTCGTGGCCAGCCACTACGGCCGTACCCACGGAGACCCGGTCAAGGCCCTCAAGGAGTGCCTGTCGGTCATCCGCGACAAGATAGCGGCGGACACAGGCGGCGGCTCCATATCGATAGAGCTGGCCGCGACCACCGGCAGCTCCCGCGAGATACTGGGCGTCTTCCTCGAAACGCCGGGCGTCTACAACGAGATCATCGCGCATTCGGTCGGCACCGCGTACTTCGACCCCGGCGTCGAGACGATATTCGAGATAGGGGGGCAGGACGCCAAGTACGTCCTCCTCAAAAACGGCGTGCCGATAGACTACGCCATGAACGAGGCCTGCTCGGCGGGCACCGGCAGCTTCCTCGAGGAATCGTCGTCTGGAGACCTCTCGATACACAGTGCAAAGGATATCGGGCCGATCGCGCTCGGGGCGGACGCTCCCCTCAAGTTCGGCGAGCATTGCTCGGCCTTTATCAACTCCGACATCCGCAAGGCAGCCCGGGGGGGGGCCCCGCGCGAGAACATCCCCGCCGGCATCGTCGTGTCGATAGTGGCCAACTACCTCAACCGCGTGGTCGGCAACCGCACCATCGGCGGCAAGGTTTTCCTGCAGGGAGGCGTCGCCAAGAACGAGGCCGTGCCGCTCGCCTTCGCGATGATGCTCGACAAGGAGATCCTCGTCCCGCCGTCGCCAGAGCTCATGGGCTGCTTCGGCGTCGCGCTCCTTGCCAAGCGCAAGCGGGCCGATGGCCTCCTGGACGACGTGTCCGTCGACCTCGACTCCCTGATATCCCGCGAGATAGGCTACGAGCGGGTCTTTACCTGCAAGGCCTGCGACAACCTCTGCCCGGTACAGGTACTCAAGGTCAACGGCCACTCATACATGTTCGGCGGCCGCTGCAACAAGTACACGAATACCAGGAAGGCGATCCGTGACGTACCGGTGTTCGACTACGTCGAGAAGCGGCAGAACCTGATGTTCGTCGAGTGCGCCGCTCCGGCCGAGTCATTCGTCGCGAAGCGGAAGTTCACCGTGGGCATCCCCCGCGCCTTCTCGACGCACACCCTGTATCCGCTGTACTCGTGGTTTTTCCACGAACTCGGAATCAAGACGGTACTGTCGACCGAAGTCGCCCACGACGGCGTCGTCCGCGTGGAGAGCGCCTACTGCTTCCCCGCCGAGATAGCCCACGGCGCCGTCCAGGACTGCGTCGACAAGGGCACCGACTATATCCTCCTGCCGCATTTCCGCGACATGGCCAGCTACGAGGACGATGTCCACGCCAATACCTGCCCCATCACCCAGGGGTTGCCGTACTACATCGTCAAAGCCTTCCCCGACGTGGCCGAGGAACGGTTCCTGCCGCTGGTGGTCAGCTTCAAGTTCGGCGACAAGAAAGCCCTCGAGCACTTTGCGGCGATGACGGCGCTCCTGGGCATAGGCGAGGCTGAAACCAGGGCGGCCTTCGAGAAGGCCTCGGCCAAGCAGCGCGACTATTTCGACAGGGCCAGGAAGCTTGGCCAGGAAGCCCTCGACGAGGCGAAAAAGGCCGACCGGCCGGTCATCGCCGTGCTGGGCAGGCCGTACAACGCCTTCACTCCCGAGGCCAACATGGGCATACCGCGCAAGTTCACTACGCGCGGCTACTCGGTGATTCCCTTCGACATCCTTCCCATCGACGACGACACCGAAATATTCCCGAACATGTACTGGTACTACGGCCAGCAGGACATGCGTGCCGCGATGCTCCTCAAGGACCAGCCCAACATCTACGTCACCTGGATAACGAACTTCTCCTGCGCTCCCGACTCGTTCATGCTGCACTACCTCAAGTGGATAATGGGCCAGAAACCCTTCCTGGTGCTTGAGCTCGATTCGCATTCGGCCGACGCGGGCATAGACACGCGCGTCGAAGCCTTCCTCGACATCCTCGACGGCTACCGCGCCAAGAAATTCGAGATCGAGGCGGAGCGTTACGACAACGGCTGGAAATTCGAGTACGGCGGCGGCGAGGACCTGCGCGTCGTCAACGGCAAGACCGGAGAAAAGCTGATGGTGCGCGACAACAAGCGCGTCAAGATGCTTCTTTCCAACATGGGCAACGTCTCCACCGAGTTCATGGCCGCGACTATCCGCGGACTAGGACTCAACGCGGAAGCCCTGCCTGTCGCGACAAACAAGACGATCCAGATCGCCCGCGCCCATGCTTCGGGCAAGGAGTGCGTGCCGAGCCACCTCTTGCTGGGCAGTGTGCTCCAGTTCATTGCTTCCGAGAAGTACCGCAAGGACGAGCTCTACCTGATATTCGTGCCGATTACCACCGGTCCCTGCCGCACGGGCCAGTACTTCGTCTTCTACCAGAACCTCTTCAGGGACATGCGCCTGGAGAATGTGGTCGTCTTCACCCTGTCCGCCGACAATTCCTACACGGAACTCGGGCCGAGCTTCGCCAAGGAGATGTGGAAGGGCATCGTCGTCACCGACTACATGAAGGACATCCAGACCGCCCTCAAGGCGACCGCCTCCGACCCCGCGCGTGCGATAGCCTCGTTCGAGGCGTCGTGGAAGGTGATGATGAAGGCCGTGGAAAGCCGTCCCGACCGGCTATGGCCTGAACTCAGGCGAATCGCCGTGGACGTGCGGAAAATTCCCCTCAGACGGACGCTGGCGGAATGCCCCAAAGTCCTCGTCGTCGGGGAAATCTACGTACGGCGCGACGACTTCGCCGTAGGCGAGCTGACAGACCTGATGAGCGCCCGAGGCATTGCCGTGAAGGTCGCGGGCATAGGCGAGTGGATACACTACCTCGATTTCGTCCGCGAGTATTCGCTCAAGAAGCTCATCAGGCTTCAGCCTGCGGGGACGCGCCTTGTCTCCAGGCCGTCGCGCGATCTCGTGAGGCTCAGGGCCGAGGAGTGGTGGAAACATTCGGTGGAGAAGAAGGTCCTGTCCATTCTCGAGCCGACGGGGCTCATACCCAGGACGCCGCACGACATGCGGCAGATCATGGCCAATACCCAGAAGCACTTCGTCAACCTGGAACTCAACTCCGAGATAGCCGTATCCACCGGCGTCGCGGCCACGGCCATGGAAAACGGCTACTCCGGCATCGTCAACATATCGCCGTTCGCCTGCCTCATCGGCCGGGTCATCGAGGGCCTCTTCGCCCCGTGGGCCCGCGACCGCAACTATCCGACGATATCGGTAGAGGTAGACGGCAACCAGCTGCCGCCCAACATAGTCAACAAGCTGAACATCTTCATGGTCAACGTGCTCCGCTTCAGGGGCGACCGCGACCTGTCGAGCCTCATCGAGCCCGCCATCAGCGCGGAGAGCGCAAGGCTGACCCTGGAGCGCGGCGCGGCCGTCTGCCCGTCGTGCGGTGATGCCGGAACCGGCGCTATGTGCGCCGACGATTCCTGCGGCGACTGCGTGGGGTGCTGCGGAAAGTAGGCTTCCTGGGCGGGCAATCCGGCGCTATACTGTGGGTATGAAAACCAGGAACATTCTAGTCGCCATCGCGACCCTCGCCGCGCTCGCGCCGGGCCTGTACGCGCAAGTCGCGCTGCCTGCCCTGCCGAAACCAGGAGCCCAGATACGCAGCGAGGTGAGCTCGAGAGTCGTAGAGGTCACGGTCTATTCCGACCGGGCGCTTGTGACGCGCCGCGCGGAGGCCCAGCTGGCCGCGGGCGAGACCACGCTGGTCTTCTCCGACCTGCCGTCCGCCACCGATCCGTCAAGCCTGCAGGTGAGCGGTACCGGCGCATTTACCCTCCGAGACGTTCGCATCGTGACGCGGCAGCGCACCCGCGACGTCTCCACGGCGGTAAAAGCGCTCGAGGACGAGAGGCGGCTCTACGAGGATAAGCTGCAGGCCGAGGGCGACAGCGTCCGCGAGGCGGAAGCCGAGCGGCAGTTCCTGGCCGATATCGCCAAGCGCGTCACCTCGAACGCCGGCTCCTCCGAGACCCTGCCGCTTGACGTCGCGGCCTGGGTCAAGATGCTCGACTTCCACCGCGCCAGGAACGAGGCCGTCGACGCGACGCTGAGGACTTCCCGCAGGACGGCCCAGACGCTGCAGGCGGAGATAGACCGGGTCAACCGGGAGTTGCGGTCGCTCGGGACCGGCTCGAGGCTGTCGGTCGTCGAGGCCGAGATCGTGGTCGAGGCACGTGCCGCGGTCATGGCCCGCATAGCGGCGTCGTACATAGTCGCCGGCCCGTCCTGGCGGCCGGACTACGTGATACGCGCAGACTCCGAGGCGTCAAAGCTGACGGTCCAGTACCGCGCCATCGTCAGGCAAGGGACCGGCGAGTCGTGGAAGGACGCGTCGCTCCAGCTGTCGACCGCCAGGCCACAGGCCGGAGGGACGATGCCGGTCCTGTCGCCTTGGTATATCGACCTCTACAGGCCGGCCCCGCGGAAGGAAGAATCCGCCAAGAGTTCCCGCGCGATGATGGCGCCGGCTCCCTCATCCCTTGGTGCCGCCGACTCCATGGTCGCGGAGGCTTTCGAGCCGCCTCCGCCGATGATGGTCGCCGCATCGACCGCCGAGACTGGCGCGACCGCGGTGCGGTTCACGATTCCGGGAGCCACGACAGTCGAGGCGGACAACCGCGAGAAGACAGTCACCGTCGCCGTGCTCGAGTTGCCCGTGACATGGTCATGGGCTGCCGTTCCCAAGCTGTCTCCGTACGCGTATTTCAGGGCACTTGCCGCCAATTCGTCCGACTATCCATTCCTGCCCGGCGCGTCGCATATCTATGTAGACGGCGGCTATGTCGCCGACGCGGCAATGGGCGCCGTGCCGCCCGGCGGCGAGTTCCGCGCCGACCTCGGCATCGACGAGTCTGTCTCGGTTGAACGAAGGCTCACGAAAAAGTTCGACGAGTCGACCGGCGTCGTCGCCAGGAAGTCGAAGACGACCTGGCAGTATGTGACGACGGTGAAAAACGGCAAGAAGCTGCCGATCGTCGTGACGGTGTCGGACCAGCTGCCCGTCTCGGCCAACGAGCAGATAATCGTCAAGGCGATCGATCCGGTGTATGTCAAGGATACCGACACCCTCAGGAAGCTCGAGTCCGAGACCTTCGAGTGGACGCTCCGGCTGCCCCCAGGCAAGGAGGCTACCGTACCGCTGTCGTTCAGCGTCGAATATCCCCGGGGAACACCGGTAAGCGGCCTCGAATGATCCGTCCGTGAGAGGCGCGGCTCAGCCTGCCTTCATCGACGCCCGGTACAGCTCGAGCGCCGCGGTGAAAAGGCCGAGTTCGCGGTCAAAGTCGGCCGCGAGCGGCTCAAGTGCGGCTGTGCCGACAGCCGCACTTTTAGTTTCGGTGCCGTGGCAGGCATCGAGGGCAGCGTCGGCGGCCGCGACCAGGCGTTTGGCGCCTATGGCGCCCGCGCCTCCCTTGAGCCTGTGGATACGGTCGCAGAATGTCCGGGCGTCGCCTGAGGCCAGTGCCGCGCGGCCTTCGTCGAAGAGACCCCGCGACTGGGCAAGGAACAGGTCGACTATCTCCCTGGCGACCGCCTCGTCTCCGGTGAAGCGGGCGGTGAAGCTCTTTTCGTCGAATACCACCCCTCTATCCACTACCGCGGAGTCCACCGCTGCGGCAGCGCCGGGAACGGCGTTTTTTGCGCGGTCAGGGAAGATGAACGCGAGGGCACGGACAAGTGTGGCCGAGCTGACGGGCTTGGGCAGGTAGTCGTTCATTCCGGCCGCGAGGCAGCGGTCGCGGTCTTCCGGCTGGGTATGCGCCGTCATCGCGATGACGGGGATCATCGGATCCAGGGCGAGCGCCGAGCGGTCGCGGATCCTGCGCGTCGTCTCGTAGCCGTCCATGCCGGGCATGGAGCAGTCCATGAAAACCAGGTCGTAGCGCTTCTTGGCCAGCCTCGTTATGCCTTCGTGACCCGACTCCGCTCCGTCGCCATTGATGCCCAGTTCCTCGAGGAAGCGGATGGCGACGAGCAGGTTGATGGCATCGTCGTCCACGACGAGGGCTTCAAGGCCGTTTCCGTGGAATGCGGGAACGGCAGGGTTGAGGCTTCCGTCGATCGTTTCGACATTTACCAGCACCGGGAATGCCAGCTCGAACGAGAAGGTCGAACCTATGCCAGGCCTGCTGTCGACTTCGAGCGATCCGCCCATAAGCTCGATGAAGCGCTTGGAAATGGAAAGCCCGAGTCCCGTACCGCCGTGGAGGCGGGTCGTCGACTGGTCTTCCTGCATGAAGGGCATGAACAGCGACGGCAGGCGTTCCTCCTTGATGCCGATGCCGGTATCGACGACGCTGAAGCGTATGGTCGCCGTGCCTGGCTCCTGCTTTCCGGCACACTCGGCTATGAGCTTTACGCCGCCGCGTTCGGTGAACTTGATGCCGTTCGAGACAAGGTTCGACAGCACCTGACCGAGCCGCAAGGGGTCGCCCCGCAGCATCGCTGGCACGTCATCGGCCACCACGGATTCGAGCGGCAGGTTCTTTTCCTTTGCTTGCCACGAGAACGAGCGCACGATGCGGTCGATTAGTTCACGGATGTCGAGGCTCGTATCCTCGAGGACAAGCTTGCCCGCGTCTATCTTCGAAAAGTCCAGGACGTCGTTGATGATGCCCAAGAGGGACTCCCCGCTCTTCCGTATCGTCGTGACATACTCGGTCTGCCGCGGCGCAAGTTTCGTGCGCGACAGGAGCTCGGCCATGCCTATGATGCCGTTCATCGGCGTGCGTATCTCGTGGCTTACCGTGGAGACGAATTCGCTCTTGGCCAGGTTGGCGCGCCTGGCTTCGGCGGCCAGGCGCGCAGCCTCCGCGCTTGTTTCCTCCAGCGCCGATTTGGCGGAGGTAAGTTCCATCACCTTGCCGGCGAGCGCACGTTTCGATCTGATCATCGCCACGCCGTAACCTGACATCGTGATCACGAGCAGGTACAGTGCTATTGCCGCGGGGCTCATGAACGGTGAAGTAGCTATGGTCAGCGGAAGCGCCGCGCCTGCTTCGTTCCACAGGCCGTCGTTGTTTGCCGCCTTGACGCGGAATACGTAGCTGCCGCCGGGCAGGTTGGTGTACGTCGCGAAGTTGCGCGTCGAGGAGTAGGTCCACTCCTTGTCGAAGCCTTCGAGCATGTAGGCGAACTGGTTGGCGCTTGGGTCACGGAAATCCAGGGCCGCGAAATGGAACTCGAGCGAATTCTCGAAATAGGCCAGCCGTATCGGTTTCTTGTCTGGAGCGCCATCGCTCGGCTCGTGCAGTTTTGGCAAATTGGCAGCTTTGAGGGCCGTAATGTAGACAGGTGGAACGTGGCTGTTCGACTCGTACCTGAGTGGATCGAACTTGGCGAGTATGCCCATCGATCCGAAGTACAGTTCGCCGTCCGGCCCCTCGACGGAACCCGTGTTGAAGGCGGCGTTCTCGAGTTCCTTGTACAGCGATACGCGCTTGATGCTCCCTGTCTCCCTGTCGTACAGCGCAATGCCCGTCTGGGTGACGAACCACAGGTCGCCCGAGCGGTCCTCGAGGATGTTGTAGCAGATGTTGTTGGGAAGACCGTCGCGCTTCATGAAGTGATCGAATGTATCGGTCTGGGGATCGTAACGGTTGGCGCCTCCGCCCCTCGTCGTTATCCACAGCACACCCCTGGAATCAAGTTTGATGCGCTGGATGGAGTTGTTGGACAGCCCGCGCGGATTGTCGACTGAATAGCGGTAACGGACAAAGCGGCCGTCCTCGAAGCGGTTGAGCCCGTTGTTCGTGCCGACCCATAGCCTGCCCTTCTCGTCGTACGCCATCGCGTTTATCAGGTTGTCCGAGATTGACGACAGGTTGTCCGGGTCGAAGCTGTAATTGGTAACGATGCCTGTCGAGCGATCCCAGTAGTCGAGACCGGAGGTATAGGTGCCGACCCAGAAATTGCCCTTTTGATCCTCGATCATGCTGAATATTATCGAGTCGGTGAAGCCGTAGGGTTCCAGTTCGTCGCGCTTAGCCGTCGTGAAGCTGCCTTTGTCCCGATCGAAGAGCGACAGGCCCGAGTTGGTGCATACCCAGAAGCGCCCGGCGCTGTCCTCGTAGAAATAATTGCTGGTATCATCGGCGATGCTCGACGGATCGCTTGCCAGGTGCCGGTAATGCGTCCATTTCCCGGATTCTGGATTCCAGCTGTGGATGCCGGCACTGTACACTGAAGTCCACAGGATTCCCTGTTTGTCGACTATCGTAGCTATTAGCTTTCCGTTGGGGAGCGAAGCCGGATCGGCGGAGTCCGCAACGAAAGCGGTGAAGCTGCTCCTTGTCCTGTCCATGCGCGCGATGCCGCCGCCGTTGGTTCCCAGCCACAACTCGCCTGAGGCGTCCTCCAGAATCGAATAGACTACGTCGTTGGGCAGTACTCCTATGGCCTTGCTGGAATGGAACGATTCTACGGCTCCGCTTTTTACATCGAGGATGTGGAAGCCCCCGCCCCAGGTTCCCGCCCTGACCGATCCCGCCGCCTGTGTGTTGACGACGTACAATCTGTTGTCCGGAAGCCTGAAGGTTCTGATATCCTTGCTGGCAGGCCTGTACCGTACGAGACCAGTACCCCAGGCGGCGATCCAGAGGTCCCCGTTGGCGTCTTCTTTTATATCCTGAACGGACAGGCTGGGCGGTATGCCAGGCTCGCCTTCTTTGGCGGCGGTATGCTGATCGAAGCGGTCCTTTTCGTAATCGTAGGTCGAGAGCCCCCCGCCGGTCGTGCCGACCCATAGACGGCCCTTGGAATCGCGATACAGGGAACGGATCGTATTGTTGGTTATGGAATGTGGATCCGCCGGGTCGCTGAAATAGCGCTTGAAGGCGCCGGTCTTCTCGTCCAGCCGGTTGAGGCCGTTGAGCGTTCCTACCCAGAGTATGCCCCGGGCGTCCCGGGATATGGTGATGACCAGGTCGTTGGAAAGAGATAGTGGATCCGAGTCGGAAAAACGCCAGTGAGTGAAGGTCCCGGTGGCGGCATCGAGACGGTTGAGCCCCGAATAAGTGCCTGCCCACAGCGTGTCCGTCTCGTCGAGGTAGATGGTCTGGACCAGGTCTCCCGAGATGCTGCCGTCGTTGAATGGTTCGTTCTCGTACGACACGAAACCGGAACCGTCATAGCGGCAGAGGCCGCCCTGGGTCGACATCCAGATGAAGCCGCGGCGGTCCTGGAGTATCCCCGATACCGAGGCGTTGGGGAGACCGTCCTTGATCGACAGCACCATGAAGGCAGCCTTGTCGTCGGCCTTTCCTGCTCCGATCTGCGCGGACAGGGGCGCAGCAATGGAAAGCAGGATGCACGCAAGGGTTCCGCACGAACGCATCGTAGACCTCCGTTGCCTATGCCGGCGGACAAGTCTCAAAGGCCTCGCGGCCCAGGAAAATTCTCCAATTTGTAAAGTATACGACTATTCGGAAAATTGCGCTATACGATCCGGCAGCGACTATATCCAGCTGTCGTTGCCGTCCTGCCAGTCGATAATCTCTTCGGGGCGGAAGAAGAGACTTGTCTCTCGCCGTGCGCTCTCGACCGAGTCGGAAGCGTGGATGATGTTGAGTCCGGTGTGCATCGCGTAGTCGCCGCGTATCGTGCCCGGCGCGGCCTCCTCGGCTCTGGTCGAGCCGCACAGCGTGCGCAGCAGCGATACAGCTCCATCGCCTTCCAGCACCATCGCCAGAACCGGGCCGCTGGTGATGTAGTCGACGAGTTCGCCGAAGAACGGCTTGTCCCGGTGCTCGGCGTAATGGGTCTCCGCCAGGCTCCGGGGAATGCGGACGAGCCTGGCGGCGAGGATGTCGAAACCCTTGCGCTCTATGCGCGATATGATTTCCCCCGCTATCCTGCGCGACAGGACACCGGGCTTCAGCATAGTGAACGTTCGTTCTATCGCCATGATTGCCTCCTTGCTTTTGCCGTCCTGCATCAATATGCATCTCCATGCCGATGAAGTATAATGATTGCATGGGAGGATCAAAAGCCTGGCGACGTCTTCCCGACAAATCGATCGAGTCTGAAGAACGATTCGACACTGAAGAGAAGAGTCAGGCGCATTTGACCGGTCAAGATTCGTGCAGGGGATCAACCGCCCCGGAAATGTGGAAGAAAAATACTGGTGGGCAACAGGACAGTATTTGACTACCGGCTTGAAGGAGTCGACCATCCTGCCAGCGGCAAAGCCCCAATTCCTTGACGATAGGCGGC
>CAZNXK010000075.1:0-16950 GCA_964576835.1 uncultured Treponemataceae bacterium
AGTGCCGCAAGGCATGGAGGTTCAAGTCCTCTTCGCCGCACAAAAAGAAAGCCCTGACCGAAAGGTCAGGGCTTTCTTTTTGGATCAGTGGCGAAGAGGACTTGAACCGAGGACGCGACGCGAGCTGGCGAGCGCGAGGCGCAGGACGCGCCGAGAGCGTCCGAGACGGGCTCATCGCCGCGAACTGGTGAGCGGCAGACGACGAGACACGAAGTCGAGGAGCGGAAGCCAAGTCCTCTTCGCCGCAACAATGCAAGTCCTTGTTTTACAAGTATTTACTGAAAAGCCTGTTCCAAAATGGAGCGGGCTTTTTCTTTTGCGGGAGTCGATGTTGACTAGATGTTGACCACTTCCCGAAAGTGTCCTTGATTACCCTGAAAACGCCTCAAATGACTGAAAAGAGGCGGGGAAACGGCATAGTTCGAGGTGACGGGCTTCAAGACCTCCCCGGGGGGCCTGGCAATCCTTCAAGAAATTTGACTTGCATACTCTCTTGTTGTTTTTATCGCCACAAGTTCCTATATTTCGAAGAAAGAAGATGCATGAATACAGTGTCTTACCCATAGCCGAAATACCAAATCTTGGTTATTGGATAAATAGATATCTAAAAACCCATCTTGATCTTCAATTCCATGAGACGGAGTGTTTCGGAAATGCCTGGAAGCTGATGCGTATAAGCTCGAAAATCGAATATGTCGAGGGCTATTGCTACATGGATGCAGGGGGTAACAAGCAAATTCCATTTCACCATGCGTGGAATGTATACAATGGCTTGGCCTTTGATTTTACCTCTGACCAGCTTTTCAATGGCAATATTGGAAATGGAGTAAACAAGTATGCTGAAGTGATCAGGACGAGCAGTAGGACAAAAGCCAGAGCAATGATGCAGGATAAAGACATGGAAGCCAGCCTGCTGATCAGGAATAGCTTCCCGAGTACTTTTTTGCTTTCTCTTGAATAAGAAAACTATGCAGCCTGAATGATGAGCCCAGGAATCCGCACTGCGGTTCGGGATTCATTCCCTCAAAGTCACCGCGATTGCCGCGCATAATGCAAGTAAGGGGCGGCGGCGGGACTCAAGCGGCTTTGAGGGGGGATGAAAGGTCGGGATTATACGGCGACAGGCTGCTTGCACGACTCCATGGCGGCGCGACCATACGCCTCGATGCATATCTCCAGGACCCGCACGCGGTTTTCACCCGACCGGGCGGCCTCTTCGTGGAGGTCGAAGAGCGTCGAGGCGTACGACTCCAGGAAGGCATCGTCACGCAGGTACCCGAGCAGCTTCCTCGACGCGAGGATGCAGAGTTGCCGGTACGGCGGCGGGATCGTCGAGAGCCTCGACTCGAGATACCCGAAATACGCTTCCATGATGGTCCCCGATTCGCCGGTCGATTGAGCCTGGGCGGTCTATTGCAGCCGCCTCATTCCATGTATCGGCTCGTTGCGGCGGCGGGCTTAGCGTTCTGGCTTGTCGGGATCTTGTTTCTGCCCGGCGGCGGGGCGATACTATTTTCCATGAAACCACGACACGTACAGCTACTGGCGGTCACTCTGATGACGGTGTGTGTGCCGGCGCTCGCGCTGGCACAGGGCCAGATCAAGGCTTTCGAGCCTTCGAAGGTCATTGCCTCGACAGTCTCCTACTGCTCGGGCTGCCACAGCTGGGCTTCAAGCTATGACGGCATCATGGGGAGCGGCAAGATCGCGCCCGGCGATCCCGGCGCGAGCATGATGATATCGGTGGTCGAATCAGGCTACATGCCGCTCTCGGGGCCGGGCTTCAAAGCAGACGAACTCGACGCGCTGCGTTCCTGGATTGCTGCCGGCGCTCCAGGTCCTGGTGATGTCGCGGCAAACGACGCGACGAGCGGAGCGACGACGGTGGAGGGAGCGCCCGGCTTGCCAGTCGGGAAAGGCGGATTCCTGGGCTTTCCGAGCAAGGCTGCCTACCACCGCGCGGCAGGCTGGACATCCTCCAGCCTGCTCCTGGCCGCGGGGGCGGTAGGCGCTCTGCGCGCCTACGACCTCATATCGGCGGGCCACGACTACCGCGATTCTCATGGTATCGACGAGAACAACATGAGCACCGTCTGCGACGACTACATTTCTTCAATATGGTCGGACGGTCAGGCGCTCAGGTGGACCCACGTGGGCCTGCTCGTGGCCGGCGAGACCATTTACCTGGGCAACGCAATAACCGGCATTTCCATGCTGTCGCCGTCCCACGCGGGGCCGCCGAACCGATCCGACCTGCACCGCTGGGCGTTCTTCACGCACGCGGGGCTTATGGCCGTCGAGGTGGTGCTTGGTTTCCTGAGCACCGACGCGCTGTCGCGGGGCGACCACGAGATGGTCAGCAGCCTCGGCGTGGCCCACGCGGCGGTGGGGCTGGCGATACCGGTCGTCATGATAGCCTCGGGCGTGGTCATCGGGCCGTGAAGGGGGCGACAGCGGGCGGCTATCACTCGTCGCTCATGAAGACCACGGTCTCGGACTGCTCCGACGCCCTGCTGCCACCCGACGTGCCGGCGCCCGACGTGCCGGCGCCGACGGTCGCCAGGTAGGCGAAATCCCGCACGCGCTCGGCGTTGATGGCCACGGCTTGCTCGAAGGCCATATTCGCGCTCTTGAAGTCGGCTATCGCGTTGTACGCAAGCGATGTGTTCACCAGCACCATCTGCGCGGACAGGCTGGTGCCCCTTCCCTGGTTCTGAAGCGATTTCGACGCCGCCTGGTACGCTGAAATGGCCTTGCGGTACTCCTTCTGGATATACGCTATGTTGCCGAGGTTGACTTGGGTGCTGGTGAACGCGGGGTCGATCCGGAGCGCTCGCTGGAACGCCGATTCAGCCTCTTTGATTTTGCCGTAGCGCGCGAAGGCTATGCCAAGGATGTTCCAGTCTTTCTTGTCGCCGCTTTTCGCCGCGATGGCAGAAAGCTCGGAGAGCGCGGCTTCGCTGATACGCGAGAATTCCCGGCGGTATATCGCGGTCAGTTCGTCCTTCGAGCCATACTGCAGGCCAAGGTCGGATTCCCTCAGGGCCACGGGGCGATACAGCGACTGCGCGTCGGCGGTACGGTTGAACGCCCTCTTCGCCGCGTCCGTTTCGTAGAGCCTCCATAGCTCGGCGCCACGGCGCCAGGCATCGAGGAAAGATTGCTTGCCGACCAGGGTGATTTCCACCGGGACCCAGAGCTGGTCGTTGACCACGAAGGTCATGCCGCGATCGGGAAACAGGTCTTTGTAGTCCCGCGCCGCAAGCTTGGTGTTGAAGGCCGGGTAGATATGGCCGGGGACCGTGATGAACCCCGTCTCGATGCCCACCGACTCGAGGAGACTCGCGAAGAGGACCGTCAGGTCGTCGCAGTCGCCCGAGCCACGGACGAGCGTGGAGCGCCCCAGGCTCACCGAGTCGAGGGCGGCGGCTCCGGACTGAGCCTTGATGAAGGGGCTCGAAGGATCGGCCTGGTAGAGGAGTCCGAGCCTGTCGAGCGCGGAGTAGACTTGCGCGGCAGTCTGGAGAGGCTCGTTGAGCTGCGATATGGCTTCCTCCTTGAGGCTCTGGCGGATGTAGCTCGCGTAATTGCGCAGGGCCGAGTCGGCCGGAGTTATGAAGGCTCCCACCTTCCTGTCGTCGTCCCAGACTATGGCCGTCCTGTCGAGCAGCTCGTAGGAAAGCGGGAATCGCTGCTCTATCGGACGCCCGCGGAAGCGGTAGCGAACCGACAGCTCGCCGGCAAGCGGTGTTGATCCTTCCGTGCGGAAGACTTCCTGGTTGAAAGCCGCGAGCAGCCCGACCTCCACCGAGCCTTTCGCCGGTATCGACGCGATGGTTGCGACCGGGGTGGGGGCGTCCATGTAGCCGGGCTGGAAAAATGAAACCTCGATGTCGGTCAGGTCCGACTTCTCGTCGTTTGCCAGGGTGATCATCGCGAAAGGCTTGGACGCGTAATAGCTCTGCATGGCGGCGAATACTGGCGGCAACTTGCCTGAAGAGAGCCGTAATGCGCGTATCAGGGCGGCGGGCGAGTCCGGGTCCTGCCCGAAACGGTATGAAACAGAAAAACCCACACCGAAGGAGAAGCCGTCAAATTCGGTAAGCGGCCCCAGTGTCTGCGCGTAGCGAACGGTCGGATGCACATCCACGGAAAAATTGTACGATGGAATCAGCGCAATCCTCGCCCCCGCGTCCGCAAACCAGCCGGGGGATCCGCTTACCGCCTGGGGGTCGAGATTTTCATAAAACGTTTGAGCATATGCTCCCGACAGATCGAGGCCAAGTTCGAAGTTTTTTGAAAACCGGGTGGAGAATGAAAGTCCCAGGACGCCGAACCATTCGGAGTGGTCCCAGGTTCCGCCGCCCGCGCTGCCTGTCTCAAGGTAGCTTGTGCTTCCTGCCCTGACGAAGGGTTGGAGAACGGGAAGGAAGGGGAGCGGAGCGCGCAATTCGGAGGCTATCTCCCTTACGACAAACGAAGATGGAAAGCCGGAAAAAGCCTGCATACTCTTGTACTCGGCTCCGATAGAGAGAGGAAACCGATAGTACTCGTTCAGATCGCCTTCCGCCTGGAGGGTTTGCGCGTCGACCGCGTAGACTAAAAGTGCCATGCAGGCCGCGATGAAAAGCGGGGGTACGTGCAAGCCATCCAGCCTGTCATGATTCTTGCTCATAGCCAGCCTCCTTCAGGGAACCAGATCGACGACATAGAGTTTGTTCGTACCGTCGAGTGCGTACAGGTATTCGCCGTACAGGGTTAGACGTGTCGGGTTGAAGCCGGCCACGGCGAGCGTACCGGCCGATGTCGGTGAACGGGGATTGGAGATGTCCCATATTTCCAGCCCGAGTGTGGGTTTCGCGACATACGCGTAATTGCCGCGCACGACGACATCGGTGGCGCCGACGCCGCTTAAGGCAGTCGGCCAGATGCGCGCCTGCCCGCCCGTGCTCCACGAGCGGGCGGTGGCCGCGTCGTAGACGAGGAGCCCGTTCGTCGCGTCGGCCACGAGGACAAAGTCGCCGGAAATGGCGAGCGCTGATGCCGAGTCACCCGCCGGAAGGGCGCCGTATCCGCTGAGCGTGAAAGGGAAAGAAGGATCGGTCACATCGACCACGCGGAGTCCCCCGAGCTCGTTCGCGGTGAAGGCGAGGTTGCCCCTGACCGCTGCTCCACGGATCTCGTGGGTCGTATCCACGGTACCCTGGGTCTGGGCCGTGCCGACCACGGTCAGGGTGCCCTGCCGCGAAAGGTCAACGGAGACGAGCGATGAGTTGGAAGTTCCCATGAGGGCGTAATGGCCGGTCAGTGCGATAGCCCAGGCATAGCCGCCGGGGAGAGACACATAGCCGGGCGCTACGTAAGCCGGCGCTCCGGGGATAGTCATATTGAGGGATGCTATGCCGCTTCGTTCGGAAGCAAGGAAGGCGCTGGATCCGGCAAAGGAAAATTCGTAGGGAGAATAGTTGCTGATGTTGTTCGCGAACCGGGATGGAGAGGCTGGACTGCTGATGTCGTAGGCCGAAGCATGCCAGTCGGCGTAACCTGATCCGGCGTCATAATATTCCGAGACATAGAGGTAATTCCGGTAGGCGGCGATACGGGCTCCGGCATTGACGTTGGTGAGCGTCGAGACCAGCGAAGCCGCCGACGGGTCGTTCGCCCCGTAGATGGGGAGGCCGTACTGGTAGCCGGCGGAGACGTAGGCATAACCGCCCCCGACTTCGACGTGGTTTCCATCTCCCGGCACCGTCTGGACGCGGACCAGGGAAAGGTTGGCCGGATTGGTCGTGTCCACGACGGCGTAGCCGTAGTCGCGCAGCGCGGCGAAAACCCTCGTGCCGGAAACGACGACGGATTGGGTGGAAGCGACGGTCCCGGAAACGTCCAATGAATCCAGGAGCGAGGGAGACGACGGCGTGGAGGTCTGGTAGGATTTTACGTCCCAGCCCGAGGCCGCGTACAGTATGGTGCCGCTGAACGTCAGGGAATAGGCGTAGGAAACGGCCGATGAAACGCGGGTTACCACGGGAGAAACGGCGGTACCGGTAATGGCATAGAGCGCCGAGCCTGAATTTCCGGCTACGGCAAGGACCTTCGAACTTCCCCTGTCCTGCACGGCGACTTCGTAGTTCTGGCCAAGCGTCGCCAAGTCCTGGTTGGCGAGCCTTACGACCGGCGCCGACTTGTTGCCGACATCGACGACGTAAAAGCCTTCATTGAAACCAGCCACGAACGCCATATCTCCGAGTATTGCCACGCCTTCCGCCTGCATGCCGCCGCCTGCCGACAGGGCTACGCTGCCGACTATGACCGGCGCCGCGGGATTCGAGACATTCACGATGGACAGGCTTTTCCCGCCCGTCACGTACGCGTAATCGCCTTGCAGGAAAACATCCCCGGCTGACGAAATGGAGACTTTCCCCTTTTCAGTCGGGTACGATGGATTGCTGGTGTCGAGGATGCGAAGCCCGTAATAATAGTCGGCCACGTAGAGATACCCGGAACGCCAGGTCGACGAGTTCGCGGCGCTTACCCCGTCGTAGCTCGCGACCGAGGCGTCCGACCGGGAGGCGGCCGGATCAGCCTGCGCTTCCACCCATTCGCTCATCACGCCCGAGTAGGTCGCCGGTTTTACCGCGTAATAATACCTGACGCCTTGTGAAACGCTTGAATCCCGGAACGGCGGCGCGGCTATGGGGCCTGAGACGCTTTCCCACGGTCCCTGAGGCGATGCGGAGCGCAAGACGTCGTAGGTCTGGATGGCAGGAAAGGTTCGCCAGTTCAGTTCAATGCCGTTGAAAAATGACGAAACGGCCGGAAAGAGGTGGAGGGTGGACAGGGGAATTGACCTGAGCACCGCGGAATAGTTTTTTTTGCCGTCCGAGGTGGTTCCCTCGAGGAGGAAGCTGTACAGGGTTCCGTTCTTGAGCTGGTTCAGCGTATATGGAGATGTGACGCCGTCGATTGCCGTCGAGCTTGCCGGGTCGGGGCTACGGGCGGACGGTTCAAAATACAGCCTGTAGCCTTGAACCCCCGGAACCGGGCTCCATGTCAGCGCCACTTCCTTGTTTCCCTCGGTAGACGAGAAGCTCGGGATCTCGTTCCCGGGAAATGTCAGGGGCAAGCGGTACTCGGCGACGTTGCCGTTCCAGTCGGTCGCCTTGAGGAGGACGACGATGTTCTCGCGCAAGTCGTTGGACTCGGCTATGGAGAAGGTCCCGTCCGTCCCGATGATCGCCTCTTTTGGGGCGGAGTGCGATAGGATTTCGTAGGAAAGGGAGCTGACCTTGCCAGCGCGGCCGGGGGCAGCGAGGTCGGAGACGGTGCCTTCAATCGCCAGTACGCGGGAATATGGCGCGTATTCTCCGGGTGAAATCACCGCTATGACGGGCGGACTCAGGTCGCGCACGCTGTCCACGAGTTCGGTCATGATCGGCGCAGGGCATGAAGTGATCAACAGGACCGGAAAAAGAGCCGCAAAGCGAGCGACTGACCGCTGGATCATGGCGTGCACCTCCACATATTGCAGTTAATATATTACAAAGTAAGTGTGTAATCAATTTGTGGCAGTGGGGAATGCCTCTAATCCTCTCCAGGTTCTGCCGTTCGCCCGTAAAGTTCATCGCGCCAGGCCTCGTATTTATGACTTGTTTGGCATATATTCTATTTGTTCTTGCGACTATGACCTGTCATTGAAGAGCCATTTGTTACCGGAGTCCACCATGCGAATGAAGTCAGCAATCGTTTTTGCAGCAGCCGCGCTTTCATCGGCCTGCGCCTCACTTGGCGATCCCTTCCTTCTGTCTTTCGACACGGATGCCAGGTACCAGTCAGAAGCCGTTACCGCGGAGGGCATCGACGCGTACAAGTCGACGCTTGTAGCCTCGGGGGACGTCGCCTCCTCGGGCAAGGTCCAGCGCTATTTCGAGGCGGCCCTGCGATACGACCCGTCCAATGCGGAGGCGGCCAGGTACCTGGCTCTCGTCGAGGACTATCGCGCCAGCCGCTTCTCGGCGGCCGTCAAGGATGCCGACCTCCTGCTCAAGAAGCGAGGCAGGAGCAGCGACGACGAGTACAGGCTGCTCATGGCGGTGCGCAAGGCCCAGGCGATCTACCCCCGCGATGACGCGGCAGTCCGCCTCGTCAAGGCGACCGCGGACCTGCGCAAGGAATTCGTCGCCGCGAGGCTAGCTGAAGCCGGTGCGATGCGCGCGACCGTAACCGCCGATTCAAGGGAGAGCACCCGGGAAAAGGCGTACATCGACGCGTTCAGGATAGTCATCAAGGTCCGCGATGTCGAACCAGGCAACATGGATGGTTCCAAGGCATTCCGGGAACTCAAGTCGGAGATAGCCGCCATTGTCGAGAAGCGGATCGCCGCAGTCAACGCCCTCACAGCCAAGCGCTCGTTCGACGAGGCCCAGTCGACGCTTTCCCTGGTCAAGGACCTCGACTCCAGGATTGGCAGAGCCTTCTCCCGCGATATCGCCAAAGCCGAGTACGGCCTCTACCTGTCCTGGGCCAGGTACCACGAATCGCGCAAGGAATGGTCCAAGGCCGACGCCCGCGTCCGCGCCGCTCTTGCCGTGCAGAAGGGAAGCGACGCCATGGCCCTGCAGAAGCGCATAGCCACGGCCGCGGCCGCGGAGGAACGGGGCGCGTCCTTTGGAGCCGGCCTCGTCAACCTCGACCGCTATATAGCCGGGGGCGAGTTGCTCCGCGCCCAGCGCCTGCTCGCGTCGCTTTCCAGGTCGACGACCAAGTCGTCCGAGCGCGCCGAGCTCGACAATCGCCGGAAAAAGATGATAGATGCACTTGCCGAAGTTTACGCTACGGCGGTAAGTGCCTACCGGGACGAGCGTTTCAAGGACGCGGTCGCCGCCTTCGAGACGGTAGTGGCCATAGACTCGACCTATGAGGACGCGGCTGAATATCTGGACAAGGCCAGGACAAAGCAGAAGTTGTTGGACCAGTACTGAGGCCGATGAGCGGAGGCTGTCGATGAAGGAAAAGAAGGATCTGTCGGTTCTCCGATCGTTCGCGCCTGACTGGGCGTGGACCATCATGGTGGTGACATGGCTCGTCTGGCCCCTGCTGGCCCGCGTTGGTCCCGGAAGCCCCACCGCGTTCGGGTCGGCAAAGGCGATAGCGGCGGCAGGTCATCTCGGATACGCCGTCGTGTCCACCATGGCGGCCTGGCTCCTTGCAGCCGCGAGCGCCTGGAAGGTCGCGGCCTGGTTTCTCAGGCAAAGAGTCGCGATGCTCGCCGAACCGGGAAGGCCGCTGGCGATCACGATCAATGTCGTTTCGTCGCTGTGCGCTCTTGTCATCCCCGCCACCCACGCGATGACCTTCGCGACCCGCCCCGGGTACTTCTCGGGGGTCGCCTGGTGGGCCTGGGCCATGGCCGCCCTGTCCTTCGGCTGGAACGCGTTTTCGATCACGAGCCTCATCCGGGTCCTGAGCGAACGCGACGCAGGCTTCAGGGAATACATCGAATTCCGGCGGGTCACAGAGAAACCGGCGACTTCGATCTTCAACCTTGGGCGATCCCGGGGCATCCAGCGCCGACTGACGCTGTCATTCACCGGGCTCCTTCTCGTCGTCGTCATCGTGCTCGCGACCTCGTTGCTGGGAGATTTCGGATCGACCCTGCTCCGGGCAATCATGGACAACGGCCGCTCGCTGGCGGACAGGACCTCGAGCATAGTCAAGACGAACATCGGTGATCGCATCGCCATAGACGACTACCTGGCCATCGAGTCGGGCAAGAACAAGAATGCCTCGTTCCCGTTCTCCAGCGTCTCGCAGTACCGGCGCGACCCCAAGACCGGCGCCTACGCGATACGCTCGTCGACCGACCCGGCGATGCTCAAACGGGTTCTGACAAAGGAAGAAGCCGCGGATATCTCCGAAGAGGCTTCGATGATCGAGGGCGATACGACGATAGAGTTCCGTGCACCGGTCGTCCTTTCGGGCGTCAATCTCGGTTTCATCTCGGTTGTCTACGATCGTGAAATGATTTACGGTCCGTATTACCTGACCAAGGTCAAGGCGGTGATCATCGCCTTCCTGTTCCTGTACGCGTCGGTCTTCATCACGTTCCTGTTCGGCCGCAGCATCGTGTTTCCCATCCTCTTCCTGCGGATGGGCGTCAATTCCATATCGCAGCGGCTGTCGTCGATGGTGAAGGGGCAGGAGAGGATCTCTGCCGACAACCTCCTGTACAACGACCGCGTCGTCACCAAGGACGAAATCAAGAAGCTGTCGGTGGAGATAGGCAACATGGCGGCGGTCATACGCGGCGTTATTCCGTACATCTCCGCGTCGACCCTCAAACATTCCGAAAAAGGCACGCCGACGACCGAGCGCCGCGACCTGGCTTTCCTGTTCACCGACATCCGCGGTTTCACGACCATCTGCGAGGGACTGTCCCCGGAGGACGTCGTCGCAATGCTCAACCATTATCTGGACATCCAGACCACGGCCATTGTCGCAAACGGCGGCGAGGTCGATAAATTCGTCGGCGACGAGATGATGGCCATGTTCGACGGCCCCGACAAGGAAATCAGGGCCTGCCGCGCGGGCATGCACATCCGCAAGGTGATGGCGGAAGCCCAGGAAAAGGCACGGAACGAATCGGGCGCCATCGTCTCCATCGGCATAGGCATCAACTCGGGGCAGGTGGTCTTCGGCTCCGTGGGCGCCCGCGAACGGATGGATTTTACCAGCATAGGCGATACTGTCAACCTCGCGGCAAGGCTCGAGGGCGCCAACAAGACATACGGAACCAAGTCGCTCGTCAGCGACGTCGTCTACGAGAACGTCAAGGATATTTTCCTGTGCAGGGAAATTGACCTGATCACCGTCAAGGGCAAAAACGTGCCGGTGCGCATCTACGAGGTGCTCCAGGAGTCGGCCAAGGCTCCAGCCAAGCTCAAGCAGATCAAGGAAGGCTACGAGGCGGGTCTGGCCGCGTACCGGGCCAAGCGCTGGGCCGCCGCCAGGAAACTGTTCGGCAAGGTCCACGAGATGTACAGCGACGAGGCGAGCGAAGTCTTCATGCACCGCATCGAGCTGTTCGAGGCCAACCCTCCGCCCGCCGGATGGGACGGCGTCTTCCGCATGACGGTAAAGTAGACGGGCACTATCCGGCCGCGGGATATTCTGCTATATTCGTATGGACGAGAATATCCGCGGCCCCGTCAAGGTACGTACGCGGAGCGGCCGCAGGATTTCATAAACAGAACTCATGGCCAATATGCTTTCTCGCCCCAAGGATTTTCATGCACCATTCAGATTTCGAATCACTCGGCCTCATGCCCTCCTCTCTTGAGGCGCTTCGTCACGAGGGCTACGAGAAGCCCACGCCCATCCAGTCGGCCGCGATCCCGAGCCTCATCGCCGGGCGCGATCTCATGGGCTGCGCCCAGACCGGCACCGGCAAGACAGCCGCGTTCGCGCTTCCGACGATACAGCGCCTTATCCTGAACCCGGTCAAGCGGCAGCCGCACAAGGCCCGCTCGCTCGTCGTCGCGCCGACGAGGGAACTGGCTATGCAGATAGACGCGAGCTTCGCCTCGTACAGCCGCGGTTCCGAATTCAAGCGGGCCTGCGTCTACGGCGGCGTCGGCAAGGTTCCCCAGGTCAAGGCGATGGAGCGGGGGGTCGACGTGCTGGTCGCGACGCCCGGCCGCCTCCTCGACCTCAAGAACGACGGAGCCATAGACCTGTCGGCCGTCGAGATAGTCATCTTCGACGAAGCGGACCGCATGCTTGACATGGGCTTCATCCACGACGTGCGCAAGATAATCGCGATGCTACCCAAGAAACGCCAGACCCTGCTTTTCTCGGCGACCATGCCTTCCGAGATAGAAGAGTTGGCCCGCAGCCTCCTTTCGGACCCGGTCCGCGTCGCCATAGAGCCCGAAAAACCAACGATAGACCTTATAACACAGAGCCTGTACTACGTCGAGAAGGGTTGCAAGCGCGACCTTCTCGTCCACCTTATAAGGGAACTCAAGGTAACGAGGGCGGTCGTGTTCTCGAGGACAAAACACGGCGCCGACCGCATCGCCAAGAGTCTCCACCTTGGCGGCATAGAGTCCGGCGTCATCCATGCCAACAAGGGCCAGGGCAACCGCACGAGGACAATGGAAGCCTTCCGCGCCGGCGAGACGCCGATACTCGTCGCCACCGACCTCGCGGCGCGAGGCATAGACGTGGACGACATTTCGCACGTATTCAATTTCGACCTCCCCACTGAGCCGGAGACATACGTCCACCGCATCGGGCGCACCGCCCGCGCCGGCGCCTCGGGCTACGCGGTGACGTTCTGCGACACCGAGGAGAAGCGCCTCCTCAAGCAGGTGGAACACCTGCTCGGCACAACGATTCCCGTAATCAAGGTCCACCCCTACGCCGGCGTCCACCGCGCTCCGACCGAGGAGGAACTCCGGGACAAGATGTTCGAGGACCGCTCCAGGGAAAGGCAGCGCGGACGCGGCCAGTCGCAGGGACGCGGCCGCCCGTCCGCCCCGTCAGGCGAGAGGCACTCCGCCGCCGGACGACCCGCCGGACGTCCTGCCGAGGCTCGTCCGGCGGGAGGTGGCCAGGATCGAACCAGGCAGGCGCCCCGTCCTTCTTCGGCTCGCCCTCCCGTAGCCCCGGCGCGTCCCGCCGTGCCACAGCGCGATCCTCCCCCCCGCTCGGGACGCGACGTACGTTCGGTGATAGACGAGATAACAGGAAGGCGTTCGTAACGGCAGTGCTTTGAATGGCGTGACCGAGCCATCGATGCTATGATCGATCCAGACAGGGGCTTTTTCAAAATGCCGACGCATTATGAAAAAGCCTCGTTCATTGAATCCGCGCAGGGAGAAGATGCCTTGCGAATGATCTGGATGAGGTCGACTTGGAAATCGCATACGGCAAAGCCCTCTTCATCGATCTCGGGAGCGGTATCCAGCGGATGGAAATCCTCGACGAGGCTATCCTCCGGAAGTACATCGGCGGCTCGTGAATCGCGTCCTGGCTTTTTACCAGGATGGTTCCCCCGGGTATCGACGCCTTCGATCCCGCCAATCCCCTCGTCTTCGCGGTAGGACCGCTCTGCGGCACTTCGGCTCCGACCTCGGGCCGTCATGAAGTCGCTGCGCTGTCTCCGTTGACCGGCCTGTTCGCGGAGTCCGATGTGGGCGGCTCGTGGGGAAGCGCCTTGCGCGCTACCGGCTTCGATTTCCTCGTGATCAAGGGCGCGGCCGACAATCCGACCTCCATAGTCATCACCGAATCCGGAGCCCGGCTCGAGGATGCCCAGGGTCTATGGGGGCAGGACACGTTTGCGACGTGCGGGCATTACGACAGGAAGTACTCCGGCTCAAGGCCATCGTCGCGGCTCCGGCTTCCAGGGCCCCCCGCACGGTCCACGACGCCGAGCGCCTGTCAGCGTCGACCAGGGAAGTAGCCCGCGCTCTTCCGGTCAACTCGGAGGCCCAGAGTACGAGACGATTTCTCTTTTCGGTCCCAACTGCATGGTCGACGACATTGACTCTGTCATACTGGCGAACGAGACGGCCAACCGGCTGGGCATAGACACGATATCGGCCGGGGGCGCCATAGGCTTCCTCATGGAGGCGTACGAGAAGGGACAGGCCGGCGGCCAGGACCTGCGGGGCGTCGTTCCCGCGTGGGGAGACGGGAAGGCGCTGGTCCGCCTCGTGGAGATGACAGGACAGCGCGAGGGAATTGGCTGGCTGCTCGGAGAAGGCGTCCTCCGCGCGTCGGCGACGATTGGCAGTCCCGACTACGCCATCCACGTGAAAGGCCTGGAGTTGCCGGCGCACGACCCCAGGGCGTTCAACAGTCTAGGTCTATCGTACGCGACGGCGAACCGGGGCGCTTGCCACCTCCAGGGCATGTCGTACAACTACGAGCGCAGGCTCAGCATGCCCGAGCGCGGATTCGACGTGCCACAGGACCGTTTCGGCAGCGAGCGGAAGGTAGAGCTGGTCATAGCCAGCCAGGATTATATGGGTTTGCTCGACAGCCTCAAGCTGTGCAAGTTCGCCATTGCCGGAGGCGGAAGCGCGACCCGCGCACTCGAGTGGCTCAACCTGGCGACCGGATGGAACATGGATATGGTCGAGTTCTTCAAGGCAGGTGAACGCATATTCACGATGAAGCGGCTGTACAATACGGCACGAGGCGTGAGGCGGCAGGACGACAATTTGCCTGACCGCATCCGGTTCCAGCCCAAGGGAGGCGGAGCGGGCGCCAACATCCCTCCCGATCTTGACCTCGCCCTGGATGGCTACTACCGCCTGAGGGGATGGTCGCCCGACGGCGTTCCTTCTGCAGAGAGGCTCGAGGTGCTGGGCTGAACCCAGGTTCGGGATACCGGTTCGTCACTATTGCCGGGGACGGGACTTGAACCCGCACGCGCCTTGCGGCACAAGGGATTTTAAGTCCCTGGTGTCTACCATTCCACCACCCCGGCGGAAGCCGGGGAAGACCCCGGCGAAACGCTGGTCGGCAAGCGGCCGACAAGGCGCATGATAGCCGGGGCCTCCCGAAGGCGTCAATGCCGAATGCTTGTCTCGGCGGCTTCCGCGACGTATAGTAGCGGGTATCATAGAGTCCATGATCTGCTGAATGCCGATCTTCGAGGAATTACAAATGAAAACGGTCCTGATCATAGATGACGAGTGGAGCATACGAGAGGTCGCTACGCTTATGCTCGAGCGCGCAGGCTACAACGCGCTCAGCGCCGCGACTGCCGAGGATGGCCTGGCCATGATGGCAGCCAACCGCGTTTCAGCGGCCCTCGTCGACGTGGTCCTGCCAGGCAAGAACGGCCTGGAACTGGCGCTCGAACTCAACCAGAAATGGCCTGGCGTCCCCATCATCCTGATGTCGGGCCGCGTATCTACCGAGGCCGATTCGATCAGGAATTTCAGCGGACATTTCGGCATCAAAGGCTCCATCTCCAAACCATTCACTCCCGAGCAGCTCGTTGCCGCGCTTGCCGAGGCGCTCGGCGCCGCATAACGCGAACCAGCATCCGTTCTTCCTTGACGCCAGCCTGTCTCCGGTTTACGGTAGTCCGGCTATCAGGAGGTACACGATGTCATTACGGACGATGTGGTTCAGGACTTACCAGGCCATTATGCGCGTCGCGACCAATTTCCTGTCATTCGAGCCACCAGAGCTCCTCGAAGGGCCAGGTAGCATCAAGCGGCTGCCCGGACTGATTCGGTCCAAGGGGTTCTCGAGGGTCCTCCTCGTCACCGACAAGGGCCTGATGGCCGTGCACCTCCTTGACGGCCTATTCTCGAGCCTCGAGGCGTCCGGCATCTCGTATGTCCTTTTCGACGGGGCTCAGGCGAACCCGACCATACAGAACATCGAGGACTCGCTTTCGCTGTACAAGGCGAATAACTGCGATGCCATCGTCGCTTTCGGGGGCGGATCGGCGATGGACTGCGCCAAGGGCTGCGCGGCGCGGGCAAGCAATCCCGGAAAGACCGTTCCGCAACTCCGCGGCCTCCTCAAGGTTTCGAGGCGTCCGGCCACGCTCTTTGCCGTTCCGACGACCGCGGGCACCGGTTCCGAAACGACTATCGCTGCTGTCATAACCGACCCGTCGACCCACGAGAAGTACGCCATCAACGACCCCAAGCTCATTCCGCCGTACGCCGTCCTCGACCCCGAGCTCACCGTCGGATTGCCGCCGCATATCACGTCGACCACCGGCATGGACGCGCTGACTCACGCCGTCGAGGCCTACATCGGGCGGAGCAACACGAAGAATACCATAGAAAAAGCCGAGAAGGCCGTAGCGCTGATATTCGCGAACATCGAGACAGCCTACCGGGAGGGCGGGAACCTGGAGGCGCGCGGGAACATGCTGCGCGCGTCATTCTACGGCGGCATGGCGTTTACCCGGGCCTATGTCGGCTATGTGCATGCCATTGCCCACAACCTGGGCGGACTCTACGGCTTGCCCCACGGACTGGCCAACGCGGTCATCCTGCCGTACGTGCTCGACTGGTTCGGTGAATCCGCTCATCACCCGCTCGCCAGGCTCGCCGACGTGGCGGGCGTATCCAGGCCGGAGCAGAGCGAAGCGGAAAAGGCTCGCGCCTTCATCGAGGCTATCAGGGGTTTGAACCGGCGGATGGCCATTCAGGACGGTTTCAGGGAAATTCAGGAACGTGACATCGCGCTGATAGTCAAGCGGGCTTTGCATGAAGCGCATCCCCTGTACCCGGTTCCCAGGATAATGGACGCGGCCGACTGCGAAGCCGTCGTCAGGAACCTGATGTGCGCTTGAACCGCGGTACGGTCATCCCGCCTGCCTGGCCGTGAAGGCGTATTTCATCAATTTGAAAATCTACGCATCAGCTTTCCTACGTTCCTGTGGGAGAACACTTCATCCAGAACGAGTATAGCCGCACCCATGGTTGCGCCTTTTTCCAGCAGGGCCGATTTCTTGACGACCAGATCCGCCGTCGCCAGGGGCGTTGAACGGTGATAGATGGACTCGCGTATCGATGCGAGGAATCGCTCCCCGAGCTTGACGAGGCTGCCGGAAACAACGATGAGGGGAGGGTTGAAAAAATTCACGAGCTTGGCCATCACGTTGCCGATTTGGGAACCGGCCGAGCAAATCAGCTGTATGCACGTTTCGTCGCCCGACGCGGCGCCGCGGGCGATGGTTTCCATGTCCATCGCGCTGTTGCGAGCCAGTTCCTCGGCAAGGAAGGGGCTCCTGCCAGAGGCGGCCGCAGTCTCGGCGGCCGCGGCCAGGGCCCGACCGCCGGCGACGGCTTCAAGGCAGCCCCGGTTGCCGCAGCGGCAGAGGGTCTCGTCGCCGTCGATGCCTATATGCCCGATGTCTCCGGCGGCTCCCTTGGCACCGCGGTATATTTCGCCGTCGATGACGAT
>CAZNXK010000076.1:0-10947 GCA_964576835.1 uncultured Treponemataceae bacterium
ATGGAGGGCGGTGTTGCCGCCTTTGTCCTTGATGGAGGGGTCTGCTCCGGCGGCCAGGAGCATGTCCACGGTCGCCTGGTACTGCGCCGACGGGAGCGCGAGGTGGAGCGGGGTATTCCCCGAGCCGTCTCGCGCGTTGGGATCCGCGCCTTTGTCCAGGAGCGCCTTGGCCGATTCGAGCCTGCCGAGCCTGACCGCGTCGTGCAGCGCCGTCGAGCCGGATGCGTTCCGCGCGTCGACGGGCACGCCCCGCTCGAGGAAGAACGCCAGGTAGCCTTTATGGTCGAACCTGACAGCCTCGTGGAGCACCGTGGCGCCGTCCACGAAGCGCGCCCTGGCATAGTTTGTGTCCCTGACGGCCCTGACAAAGTACGAGAAGTCATCCAGGCTGCTCGGCGCGTTTCTCGACACCAGAAGCTCGGCTATTGCCGCGCTCGCGATGCTGGCGGGGTGCATGAAAGCGGAATCGAGCGGGGTCCGGCCGGAACCGTCGCGGACCGACAGATCCGGTTCGAGCGACAGCATTGTCTTTACGGCTTCGATGGACAGCCGGTCAACCGCGACGTGGAGGGCTGTCTCGCCGTGGGGGCCTTTGGCGGAGACCGAGCCCTTGTCCACAAGCGATCCCGTGAAACCCTTCGCGATGGCGGCGTCGAGAGGGCTTACCCCAGCCTTGTCGGCGAGAAAGACCGATGCGCCTTTCCGCACGAGTTCCTTCGCGGAGGCGGCGTCGCCAGAGTCAACCGCATACCTGAGCGGCGTCTTGCCGTCAGGATCGAGAGGATCGGGGGCCGCGCCCATTGCCAGAAGGATACCGACCATCTCGCTCGATTTCCTGAGAACCGCCGAATGGAGCGGGTAGAAGCCCGCGCTGTCAGGACTGCTTGCCTGCTCGCGACCCTTGAAGAGGGCCTGGAGCCCCACGGTGTCGCCGCGCTCGATGAGCATGGCGATGCTCGGCTCTTCCGTGACTGGGACCGGCTCCACGACGGCGGCTGTCGCGGGCGAGTCAGGCGACGAGACGCACGAGCCCAGGATGATGGAGAAGGCTGCGATAATTACGGTTCTTTTTATTTTCACGGTTCGTTCCTTCCGGAAAAATACGGGATTTCCGGTGCCTCGATGGCGCTGCTCCGGTTTGACAGGCGGGTGACGGCAGGCTCTGAAGCCCGGCTTACCCTTGAATTTCGGAATGGATTATCCTTACCTTAACACGCGAACTCCATGAACGTTTCAAGCATTACATTCTACTACACGAGGAGACGACGGTGCGAATAGGATTTTGCCTTCCGATGAGCGAACTGTGGACGAAACTGGCCGATGACTTCGAGCGAAGGGCTGGCCCCGGGGTCGAACTTGTTCGGGGCGTCGAACCGAGCCTGGCGGCCTTCGGTACCCTCGACGCGGTGGTCGCCAACATGGTGGACCGCGCTTACTACGAGGCCGCCGCCGCTCTCAAGGCGGTATTCGTGCCTTTCGTCGGAGTCAACCACCTGCCCGCCGACCTCCTCGTCGAGCGTGGTGTGGCGGTATTCAACTGCCATGGCAACGCCGAGAGCGTCGCCGAACGAGCGCTGGCCCTGGCTCTGGCCGGCTTTGGCCGCATCGTCGAATACCATAATGACCTCCGCGCCGGGAAATGGCACGGCTTCTGGGTAGGCAAGGGCAGGGAAGACTTCTGGCACTCCATTTACAGGCGGCGCTGCACCATTCTTGGCACAGGCGCCATAGGCGAGACGCTGGCCCGCCTGCTCAAGGCCTTCGACTGTACGGTGACCGGGTATAGACGCAGGAGCGGCGAGGCGGCTCCCGGCTATTTCGACACGGTGACGACGGACCTGCATTCCGCGCTCTCCGGAGCGGAGATCGTCTTCGTCGCTCTGCCCTTGACCGATGCCACGCGCGGCCTCGTCGGCGCTTCCGAGCTCCAGGCGATGAAAGGCGCCTGGCTCGTCAATGTCGGCCGCGGCGAGGTTGTGGACGAGGCCGCGCTCTATGCAGCCCTGACCGACGGAACGCTCGCCGGCGCGGGGATCGACGTATGGTACACCTATCCGCAGGGCGGCTCGGTGATGGGCGCCCCGTCCCGGTATCCCATCCATACCCTTCCCAACGTGGTTCTTTCTCCCCACGTCGCCGGATCGACCTGGGAAGCCGTGGACATCAACGCCCGCCAGACCATCGAGAACATGGAACGGTGGATTCTGACCGGTGACGCCGAACACCGGGTAGACCTCAGGGCTTCGTACTGAAAAGCGAACGCGGCGCCTCGACGAGCAGCTCCGGGTAGACCCGGTAGGCGCTCATCAAATCGTACAGCAGCTCGAAAGGCGCCGTTTCGCGGTCGAAGGCCATGAACGGCAGGGCTTCGACGAGCCTTGCGCCTGGCATTGCGTCGCCTAACGCGAAGATCGTCTCGAGATCCTTCCTGTCGCGAAGGGCTACGAGCGCAAGTGCCTCCGACGAGGTGGCGAAAAATGTCCTGACCTGGAAATCCGGCTGCATGTCCAGCGAGAATATCCTCGACAGCTCGAAGTAGTGCTCCGGCATCGAGAAGGCATCGGACAGCTTGTCCACAAGTGCCGTGCCCGGGATGCCGGCGTTGGAATGCAGGACTATCTGCCAGAGGGTGTACGGGTTTTCCTTGCGGAGATCCTTGGCGGCACGTACCACCCTGGCGGTACGCTCCGGATCGTCGGCGTCCAGGAAGAGGGTGACCGACGACGCCAGGCGCTCGGGCGAAACGAGGAGGGCGTCGAGCCCTGCGGCCGAGCGCAGGTCCGCAAAGGCGATGAACCCGCCCCGTTCTGCCGAGAAACAGGGGGTGACTGGACTTCCCCAGGCCACGTCGAAGCTTTCCTCGAAGTCCGCCATGGCGTCGAGGAGATCGTCCTCGTCCATCCATTCGGTCTCCACGACCCAGTACGGAGGTCGCTCGAGGAATTCCTTGACTCCGTAGCGGGCGGAGTTTTCCCGTAGCGCCGAGCCGGGAGCTACAGGCATGGGCTGCAGATCGGTGTCCTGTCCCATGCCGACCATGCCCAGGAAGTCGAAGGTATCTATCGTCGTCTCGTAGCTGTCGTGCGGGAGGCCGAGGTAGACATCCGGCTGGACTATGATGCCCTGTGCCCACAGCAGGTGAGCGCCACGCTCCAGCCCATCCTTGTCGAGACGCAGGCCGACAGCCTCGAGCGCCTTGGGGTTGGCGCTGCCGAGGTCCGCCGATACCGCCATGAAGGCCGCGTCGGTGAGCAGCTTGACGAGTTCGTCGTCGACCGCAGCGGGATCCATGCGACCCGACAGGCCGACTCCCGCTTCGTTGGCTGCCGCGAGCGCCTTCACGAAGCTCTTGAAATCCTGCCTCTCGTCAAGGTGCGGGTCGACGAAGCGCGCCTCGTCGACGCCGCCTTCAGACGCCAGCCTGAGTACGCGCGGCGCGAAGTCCCTGGGGAAGTATCGCAATTCCGCCGGAACCCTGCCCAGGAAAGCCGGCTGGCGGCTCGAGCCCCTGGCGCTTTCAATGAGGACAGGTTTGTCCGGGGAGACGGCGAGAGCGCCTGACAGGTAAGGGTCGGGGACCATCGATAGGTCGAGCTGCGCACCGGCCGCGTAACGGGGCTTGAGCGACCTGGCCGAAAGGTCAGCCAGAAGGGCGACGAACGGCTCTTCCCATTCGCCCTCGATGAGCGCGTCGAAGGCATGGGCCTTGAAGACGGGCATTCCCTGCACGACTTCCGGGCCGCCAGCGATGAAATGCGTGGCCGGCATCAATGCCCTCAGCCGCTTGGCTATCCAGAGGCAGCGCTCGATGTTGTGGCTGAAAAGGGTGAAGACGACCAGTTCGGGACCCGCGCGCAGGACGGCCGCCGCGACCGCGGCGTCACCGCCCGAATCAGCGGTGTCCCCGTCGAGCAGGGCCCATTCGTCGCGCCTAAGCGCGCCGCGGCTTTCGGCGAAGGCCATCAACCGCGAGCCGGCAAGCGGGACGTTGTCTCTGGCGGCCTCGCCCGAGGCATCCTGTTCAGGTAGCTGTATGCATAGAACTCTCATGTCTTGGGTACGCGCTCCAGGCCTCTATGGCTTTGAAACACACGATACCCCGGAAGGGCGCCCCTCGCATAGGCTCCGCAGCGGCGCCGACCCGGGGAAATCGGGAAAGAGCGCGCCCCAATCGCCCTTGAGGGTGGGCGAGCAAAGCGCCTTCGCGAGCATGCCAAGGTAATCCGTCCTCGCGACGCTCCTGCCGCCCATTGACTCGACGTGCTCTGTCCTGACCTGGCTGTCCACCAGCGTGAAACCAGCCTCGGCGAGAGTCCACACGAGGGGTATGAAGGCGGCCTTGGACGCGTCGGGCTCCAGGCTGAACATGGACTCCCCGAAAAATGCCGATCCGAGAGAAATGCCGTAGAGGCCTCCCGCGAGCTTGCCGCCCAGTCGGGCCTCCGCCGAGTGGGCATAGCCGAGTTCGTGGAGGCGCTCGTAGCCGGCAATCATGTCGTCCGTTATCCAGGTGCCCGCCTGGCCATGGCGCGGCGTTGAAGAGCAGGCGCGGATGACTTCGCCGAAGGAACGGTCGATCGTCAGCTCGAAACGGCGCTTTTTAAGGACCTTCTTCATCGTAGCGGATACGTGCAGATCGCCAGGCACCAGGATGAAGCGCGGATCGGGGCTCCACCAGACTATGGGATCCTCGTCGTTGAACCACGGGAACAGGCCCTGGCGGTAAGCGGACAGCAACATGCCAGGCGAAAGATTGCCTCCGGTGCACAGCACGCCGTCTTCCGAGGCATCGTCGACCGGTGGGAACGGAAACCAGTCGTACTCTCCCAGAACCGGGAAACGCGGGTCTTCACGCGTCTTCCGCGGCTTGAAACGTCTGGCCATATTCCCCGTCCGTCAGGCCACGTCTATGACTATCTCGCCATCCTTGACGTCCGCCTTTGCCATTCCGCCATCCTTGAGCCTGCCGAACAGCACCTCGTCCACGAACCAGGTCTTGATCCTGTCCTCGACGACGCGGCCGACGTTCCTCGCGCCGAACTCGTCGGAGTAGCCTAGTTCCGCGAGGCGCTTGACGCAGGCGTCAGTCGCCTCCAGCGTCACCTTCTTGTCGGCGAGCTGGGCGCGGAAGTCGTCCAGCGCCTTGACCACGATGCGCTCGATTATTTCCTGAGGCAGGCGTCCGAAGCGCACGATTGCGTCCAGTCGGTTGCGGAATTCCGGCGTGAAGGCTTTCTGGACCGCGTCGTCTATCGCTGCCTCGGTGAAGGCGCGTTCGCCGAAGCCGATCATGGGCTTTCCTATGTCCCTGGCTCCAGCGTTGCTCGTCATGATGAGGACCACGTTGCGGAAATCCGCCTTGCGGCCCTGGTTGTCGGTCAGCGTCGCGTAGTCCATTATCGAAAGAAGGATGTTGTAGACGTCGGGGTGCGCCTTTTCTATCTCGTCCAGGAGGACGACCGCGTGCGGCGTCTTGCGTATGGCGTCGGTCAGGAGCCCGCCTTCCTCGTAGCCGACATAGCCGGGGGGAGAGCCTATGAGCCTTGAGACCGTGTGCTTTTCCTGGTATTCGCTCATGTCGAAGCGGTGGAGGGCGACGCCCAGGGTGTCGGCGAGCCTCTTGGCCAGCTCCGTCTTGCCGACGCCCGTGGGGCCGACGAATAGGAAGTTGGCCACCGGCTTGTCCGCCGCGCGGAATCCCGCCCTGCCGCGCTTGACGGCCCTGGCCACTGCGTCGACGGCCGAGTCCTGTCCGAACACGCAGGCCTTGAGGTCGGCCTCGAGGTTGGCGAGGCGGTCGCGTTCTCCCTGCGTCACGCTTTTCTCGGGTATGCGCGCTATCTTGGCCACTACTATCTCGATTTCGGACCTGCCTATCGACAGCGTCCTGGTCTTCTTGGCGTCAGGCGCCACGGCTTCCGCGTCCTCGCCCGTCTTGTAGGCGCGGATGCGAGCCCATGCTCCGGCCTCGTCTATCACGTCTATGGCCTTGTCGGGCAGGCGGCGCTCGGTGATGAACTGGGCCGAAAGCTTCGCCGCCAGCTCGATGGCCTCGTCCGAGTAGACGACATCGTGGTATTCCTCGTATTTAGGCTTGAGTCCCTTGAGTATCTCGATGGCCTCTCCGACGGTAGGCTCGACGATGTCTATTTTCTGGAACCGGCGCGACAGGGCGCGGTCCTTGTCGAAGAACTTGTTGTATTCGTCGTAGGTCGTCGAGCCTATGCACCGGAGCTTGCCGCTCGTCAGCGCGGGCTTGAGGAGGTTGGAGGCGTCCATCGAGCCGCCGGATACGGCTCCCGCGCCGACTATCGTGTGTATCTCGTCTATGAACAGGATGACCTTCTCCTTCTTGAGGAGCTCGTCGACGACCCGCTTGATGCGTTCCTCGAAGTCGCCGCGGAACTTGGTGCCTGCTATGATCGAGCCCATGTCGAGCGAGTAGATGGTGTAGTCCTGGAGCTTTGGCGGAACCTTGCCGTCGACTATGCGTTGCGCGAGCCCTTCGGTGATGGCCGTCTTGCCGACGCCGGCGTCGCCGACGTGGATGGGATTGTTCTTGAGCCTGCGGCAGAGGACCTGAACCGTCCGTTCTATCTCCGACTCGCGGCCTATGACCGGCTCGAGGCGGCCTTCGCGCGCCGCCTTGGTCAGGTCGGTCGTGAATTTGTCAAGCGCGCCGGCCCTAACGGTCGACCGGGGCTTCTGGCGGACGTCGGCTCCCTCATTTTCGTCAGGAGACGAAAACGGGCCGCCGTTCTGAGATCCAGCGGACGCCTCGTCGCCCGTATCGTCGGATTCCTCCGCGTCGGGCTCGCTCAGGTCCACGTCGAGGCCGTGCGATATCACCTCGAGCAGGTGCAGCCTGTTGACGCCGGCCTTGCGGAGGTAGTAGGCGGAATAGTTGCGTTCCTCGTCGAACAGCGACACGAGGATCTCGGGAATGCCGACCTCGGTCTTGCCCGAGCCCTGTGACTGGAGCACCGCGCGCTCTATGACGCTCTGGAAGCCCGCCGTCTGTATGGGCTCCTGGTCCTTGACCGCCGGGATTTTCTGCTCGAAGTACGATTCCATCCCGACCTTGATGTGGTCGATGTCGGCTTCACAGGCTTCCAGTATGGATCGTACCTGCTCGAACGACAGCGAGGCGTACAGGATGTGCTCGGGCGTCAGGTACTCGTGTCCCCTGAGCTTGGCCTCGTTGTACGCGGCGTTGAATATCGCTTGAACCTGCTGGCTGACCTTCATGATTGTCTTATACCTTCTCCATGGTGCACTTGAGCGGGAAGCCGTTCTCCCTCGCCATCGTGTGCACCCTGCTGATCTTGGTGGCAGCTATGTCGTACGTATACGTACCGACAAGCCCTTTGCCCTTCTTGTGCACGTCGAGCATGATGCGCGTCGCCTCGAACAGATCCCGGTGGAACACCGACATGATGACAGCCACGACGAACTCCATTGTAGTAAAATCGTCATTCAGGAGCATCACCCGGTATTCGTCCGGTTGCCTGGTCTCGGTATCCTCTTCGGTGAGGACCGCGCCTTCAACATCGTTTTCTTTTGTCACCGTACCCTAAAATAAACAAGAGCGGTCAGAAAAACAAGGAGCCCGCTGCCATGCGCCGACGATGTTTGCTTGACCAGCCATGGTGTATCGCATTTAATGAAGATTGAAGACAGAGGAGTGGCCATGAACCTGGAACAGTATTTCGCCCCTTTCCGTGAACGGATAGTCGGCATAGACGCGAGCATGCGGCTCGCCGATGGCAGCGAGAGCCCCATAGTCTACGCCGACTGGACGGCATCGGGGCGCCTGTACGCTCCCATCGAGGATTTCATGCTCCGCGAGATAGGCCCGCTGGTCGCCAACACCCACACCGAGACCACCTATACCGGCGTCGCCATGACCGAGGCCTACCACCAGGCGCGCCGCATCATCAAGGATTCCGTACGCGCTTCCGAACAGGACTCGCTTTTTTTCACCGGCTTCGGCATGACCGCCGCGGCCAACAAACTGCAGAGACTGCTGGGCCTCAGGATGCCCGAGAGCTGCAAGCGGACCTGCCGCGAGGGCAAGCGCCCGCTGGTGCTGGTCACCCACATGGAGCATCACTCCAACCAGATCACCTGGGAAGAATGCGACGTGGACCTGCGCCTCGTGCCCCGGGACGAGGCGACGGGCCTCCCGGACCTCGGGTGGCTGGACCGCATGTGCCGCGATGCCGCCGACCGTACCCTCCTCATCGGTTCCTTCACCGCGGGGTCAAACGTGACCGGCCTCCTTCCGCCGTGCCACGACATGGCGGTCATCATGCATCGTCACGGCGGCTATTGCTTTGTCGATTTCGCGGCCGCCGCTCCGTACGTGGACATCGACATGCATCCGGAGGAGCCTGAGAGGAGCCTGGACGCCATCATGCTGTCGCCCCACAAATTCCTCGGGGGTCCCGGTTCATCGGGCATCCTCGTCATGTCCAACGCCCTGTACACGAGCCACGTTCCCGACCAGCCGGGCGGCGGCACCGTCAAGTGGACAACGCCTTTCGGTACCCACAGCTATGTCGACGAGATAGAAGCCCGGGAGGACGGGGGAACCCCTGGCTTCCTCCAGGCCATTCGGGCGGCGCTCGCCTTCAGGCTCAAGGAAGCCATGGGCGTCGACAGGATCCGCGCCCGCGAACGCGAAATCATGGACATCATCCTGGCGGAGTTCCGCGAAGAGCCGGCCATCATGCTCCTCGAAGGGGGCAACCTGGACCGGCTCGGCATCCTGTCGTTCTACGCGCCCGGAGAGCACTACAACCTGATAGTCAGGCTCCTCAATGACCGTTTCGGCGTCCAGACCCGCGGCGGCTGCTCCTGCGCCGGGAGCTATGGACACATACTGTTCAGCATAGACAAATCGACGAGCAGACACATCACCGAGCTCATCGAGGCCGGAGACCTGTCGGAGAAACCGGGCTGGGTTCGCCTGTCCATCCATCCCACGATGACCGACGGCGAGGCCCGGTTCCTGGCCCGGGGCGTCGTCGAGACAATCCGCCACTACCGGGACTGGGCAGAGGACTATACGTATCACAAGGAATCGGGAGAGTTCACCCGCAAGGACGGAGGCGGACGCGCTCCCGACCTCATGGGGCGCTTCAGGGCCGTCTGACCGTGCGCTTGACGAAGGCCCGCGCGGAGCGGCATATTCTCTGGCACAGGCTTTGATGGAGAAGAGTAGCTGGATCATCGCGCCGACAGAGAGGGTTGCCCCAGGCTGGAAGGCGCCCGACGCGATACCGGCGAAAACCGCTCCGGAGCCGCTTCCGTGAAATCCGCCTTGAGAGCGGACAGTAATGGAAGCCGGGTGCGCCCGTAACAGCATTCAGAGAGCGGCTCCCGCGAGGCAGCCGAAGTAAGGTGGTACCGCGGATTCCCTACGGGATTCGTCCTTACGAATCAACGCCGGGATCGCATCCCAGGCGGGGTTGCGTGCGGACGCGTCCCGCCCGGCTGTTCCCGTCCGAGGAGTACCCGATGAGTCACCCGGTAGAAACCGTACGCCATTCCCTGTCCCACGTGATGGCCGAGGCCGTCGTCAAGCTGTACCCTGGCACCAAGGTGGCCATAGGGCCCGCCATCGATGACGGGTTCTATTACGACTTCCAGTTCCCCGCCCCGATCCAGCCGGACGACCTGCCCGCCATAGAAAAGGAAATGCGCCGCATCATTTCCGCCAACGTGCCGTTCAAGCGCGTCGAGGTGAGCAAGGCCGAGGCACTGGCCATGTTCGACGGGGAGCCGTTCAAGCTAGAGCTTATAGACGGACTCGAGGACGGAACCATCACCGTCTACGAGCAGGGAGCCTTCAGGGACCTGTGCCGGGGCCCTCACGTCGACTCGACCCGCGACCTGCGGCCCGATGCCTTCAAGCTGCGCTCGATAGCCGGCGCCTACTGGCGCGGCGACGAGAAGCGGCCGATGCTCACCCGCATCTACGCGTACGCCTTCATCAGCAAGGCCGAGCTCGAGGCGCACGTTCGGATGCTCGAGGAGGCGGAGAAACGCGACAACCGCCGCCTTGGCAAGGAACTCGACCTCTTCAGCACCCACGAGGAGGCGGGGCCCGGCCTGATCTACTGGCACCCGAAGGGCGGCCGCTTCCGCGTCGAGCTGGAGAACTGGTGGCGCGACGAGCATTACAAGAACGGCTACGAGATATTGTTCACCCCGCACATCGGCAAGAGCTGGCTGTGGGAGACCTCGGGCCACCTCGGCTTCTACAAGGGCAACATGTACGCGCCGATGAAGATCGACGAGGACGACTACTACATCAAGCCGATGAACTGCCCGTTCCACATCATGATATACAAGAACGGCGTGCACTCGTACCGCGACCTTCCCCTGCGCTGGGCCGAGCTCGGCACCGTATATCGCTACGAGCGCTCGGGGACACTGCACGGCCTGATGCGCGTGCGCGGCTTTACCCAGGATGACGCCCACATCATCTGCACCCCCGAGCAGATAGAGGACGAGATTGCGGAGGTACTGCGCTTCTCCCTGTTCATGCACAAGACCCTTGGTTTCAAGGAGATCAAGGCCTACCTGGCTACCAGACCCGCCGGTGACGGAGCTGTCGGCGAGCCCGCCAAATGGGACCAGGCCCTCGAGAGCCTGCGCAAGGCCGTGGACAATGAAGGCCTTCAGTACGAGATGGACGAGGGCGGCGGAGCCTTCTACGGCCCCAAGATAGACCTCAAGGTCAAGGACGCGATAGGCCGGGAGTGGCAGCTGACCACCATCCAGTTCGACTTCAACCTGCCCGAGCGCTTCGACATGACCTACATCGACGCGGACGGCCAGAAGAAGCGGCCGTACATGGTCCACCGCGCCCTCCTGGGGTCGATAGAACGCTTCTTCGGCGTCTACCTCGAGCATACAGCCGGCGCCTTCCCGATATGG
>CAZNXK010000076.1:10957-15874 GCA_964576835.1 uncultured Treponemataceae bacterium
CCCGAGCAGGCAGTGGTAATACCCGTTGGCCAGGACTTTGCCGACTATGCCGCCACCGTGGCGGCCGACCTGAAAAAAGCCGGTCTGCGAGTCCGCGCCGTGCTTTCCGACGAGAGGATGAACGCCAAGATCCGCGATGCCCAGGGACAGAAGGTGCCGTATATGCTCGTCGTCGGCGCCAAGGAGCGCGACGAGGGAACGGTCGCCGTCCGCGTGCGCGACGGGCGGCAGTTGCCGCCGATGAAGGTACCTGAGTTCGTGGACATGGTCGGGCGTCTCGTCGCCGCGCGGTCATTGGAACTGTAAGGATAGCCAGCCGGCCTGGCATGTCGCCTGGCCGGCTGGCACTGGATACCCGATGAAAGAGACGTCAGGAAGACAAGGCAGCGGAGTCCTCCTCGTGGTCGCGCTTTCAATGCTGTCATGCCTGGTGCTGGTGCTCGTGCGCTATGGCCTGACGGGACGCTTCTCCCAGAGCTACCTGATATGGAATCTGGTGCTGGCCTCGGTGCCGGTGCTGATAGCACGCTATGGCACCATGCTGGCATTGCGCCAGAAGACAGCCAGACGATCGAGAATGTTCGCCATCGGCGCTTTTCTGGCGTGGCTGGTATTCTATCCCAACGCGCCATACGTGTTTACTGATTTTATCCATGTCGTCAAGCGGGCCAATTTGGGTACCGTCGCGATGCCGTGGCTGTCGCAGGCAGATCTCTTGTGGTACGACATCGTGATGAACGCGGCGTTTGCCTTTGTCGGCCACTATATCGGCCTCGTCTCGATGTACATCATGCACGGGGCCATGCGATCGATGTTTGGCCGCGTAGCCGGCTGGTCGTTGATGGTCCCGGCTATTATGTTATCCGGTTTTGGCATACACATCGGCAGATTTTCAAGATTTGACAGCTGGGATTTGGTGATGCAGCCGGTTCAGACCGTTCGAGTGATATCGCAAACACTGGCCGACCCTGCAGCCCTGCTCTTCTCGACGGCGTTTGGCTTCTTCATCGCCCTCACGTACCTGATCTTCTACATCGTCAAGCGAGCCGACCTGGGGTAGGAAATTGATGGACACATGGAAGGCATGAGGAAAATCAATAGTCAATGCTCATATTGGCTATGCGTGTCGAATAGAATTCCTTTGCCGCAATCTGGGTATTGGAAACATACGACCGCAATGAATCGTGCTCATCAAAAAGCAGCGATACAAGATCGGAATCGATGTAGCCGCTCTTCGCCATCTGACTCATTATTCTGCTCATTCCGGTCTTTCCCATTCCTTCCCGATATGGTCGAGCTTCCATCAAGGCGGTAAAGATGTCGGCGACGGCGATGATTCTTGATCCCACGGACATTCGCGCTCCCTTGATGTGAAAAGGATATCCGCTGCCATCCAGCCTTTCATGATGGAAGGAGGCCAATTCGGCGATCTGGCGGAGTCCACCGATGGAATTGATGATGTTGTACGAATAGTATGTATGAGACTTGATGATAGCGTATTCTTCCCGCGATAGCGCGCCTTTTTTGTCGAGGATGCCGCTTGGGACGGCAAGCTTGCCAAGATCATGGAGGTTGCCCGCGATTCGTGTACTCTGAATTTCTACGTCACTGCATCCGTTGAGTCTTGAGACCATCTCGGCGCATGCCGCTACCCCTGAGGTATGTGTGGCAGTGTAAGGCGATTTGAAATCAATCAGATCCTTGAAAAGCTTTGATATCATCTCAAGACGATCGTTGCCGACCTCGATGTTTCTCAGTGGGCCTTGCGAAAACAGGAGAGAATAGAGCCGTTGGGTGACAATATCGAGCCAGAAATCCTCGGACCTGGAGATTTCCAGAAATTGATCAACGATCTTGCCCTCTACGCTCCGGTCTCGCAGCGTCAGCACGTGATCACGGATTGAATCAGTCTGGAGCAGTATATGTACATTTCGATTGATCAGCCTTTCAATCAGATCGGATACCAATATGACCTGAGAACCAAGTATATATTCTGTTTCGATTGATTCCGCGGAGTCTTGCCATTCCGTCCACTCGGTATGATGGTATCGGACATACTTCCCGAGCCTGGCAAACTCCGGAAGCCTGCCCAGGAGCAGCTCGCCTCTGATGCAATGCAGCTGGACATGCACTTCTTCAAATTTATGCAGCGCGATCTTCTCTTCGCTTGTTATGGCTCCCACGTCATGCAGCAGCGAGGCAATGAAAATGTCGGAAACTTGATCGGCCGACAGGCCCAGGCTCTCGGAAATTTTCCACGCGATGTATGCCGTTCGCAGTTGGTGCTGCGATATGGCGGGATCAGCCAGATCGATCGCATCCGACAATGAAAGCAGAATATTGCCCAGGTTTGTTGCACATAGTTCCCGCACGAAGCACCTCCACCAGGATCAGCCTGTTTCCATGCCGAGGAAACATGACATGCGCTGTTGCCAACTGTTGGTACTCGGGCGCAACGGACGAAATCGCGTGTGCACATGACCTGTCGAACGATAATTTTATGAGTATAAAAATAAATCATTTATACGTCAAGCAAATTGAAAGAATGCTTCAGCGCGGAACCAAAGAAGTATCCAGGAGCTTCAAGACTCGACGTTCAAGAACCATGAGCGTCATCAATAAGAGGGCCGTCCATGACGTGCGGGGAGCTTGAAGGCTTCTGTTAATTCGCAATATGATCGCAAAATATAGTTTGCAAAAATACCTTTGCTATTGTATGATTACAGCATGGAAATCGAAAGCACCGACAGAGCCGCCGATTCTGGCGGTGTAGTAAGCCTCGACCCGAAGAACCTGAAGGGCCTCGCGCATCCGATGCGCCTGTGCCTCTTGGGCGCCCTACGCGAATTCGGTCCAGCGACCTCGAGCATGCTGGCCGAGCGCCTGGGCGAGTCTAGCGGAGCGACGAGCTATCACCTGCGCCAGCTGGCCGCGTTCGGGTTCATCGAGGAGGAACCACGCCCGTCGAAGAAGGAGCGCTGGTGGCGGGCTTCGCACCGGAGCACCCATTTCGACGAGAGTATGATAGGGGAGGGGCGCGATACGGCCCTCTTGGGCGCGGAGTTCCTCAGAGCCATTGCAGGCGCCCACGCGAAGAGGATGGCTGATTGGATAGGCGGCCTGCCTGATTCGTCTGGTGATTGGCGCTACGCCGGTACGCTTAGCGATTGGGGACTCTCTCTGTCTCCCGACGAGCTAAGGCGCCTTCAGGCGGAGCTCGAAAGCGTCATGGCGCGTTACCGGCGCTTCGACCCGGAGGCTCCCGAGCTCCCGGGGACGACGATGATAGCCGCGCAGCTCCAGCTGTTGCCGCGATTTCCCGAACAGGGGGATGGTGAGGTCCCGGGGCGAACGAAATGCTGATACCGTTTGTCAACCGGTTCCTCCACTGGTCCGTCGTAGGGATCGTGAGCCCTATCCTCGTGCTGATGGTCATGTCGAAGGGCGTATCGCTGGGGAACGCGGGCCTCGTCATGGCCGTCATGTCGGCAGCCGTCGTAACGTGCGAACTTCCCAGTGGCGTACTGTCCGATCTAGTGGGACGGCGCCGGGTCTATCTCCTATCCATCGCGATAGCGATAATCGGCTATGTTTTGATGCTCGGCGCGGAGGGCCTCCTGGAGGTATCGGTCGCGGCGTCTCTCTACGGCGTATCGCGGGCGTTTTCGTCCGGTTCCATAGAGGCGCTGTATATCGACGCGTTCATCGAAAAGAGGGGTAAGGATCGGCTCCACGTGCTGATGACGACCATGGGCATCGCGGAAACGCTCGGGCTTGCCCTCGGAGCGCTGGCCGGGGGGTATATCCCGATGCTGTGGAAACGACTCTATCCGCGGTCAAATCCGTATTATGGCAACCTGATAGCCCAGATAGCCGTACTCGTCCTGCTACTCTGCCTGACCCTGGCCTCGTCCAGGCGGGACGTGGCCCGACGCGGGCAAGCTCGGTCCTGTACGCCGAGCTTGGAGCAGAGGCTCGGTGCGCTGCTCCGGGAATCGGCTTCTACCCTGCGCAGCAACGGGAAAATCGCGCGGCTCATCGCGGGCGCGGCGTTCTGGGGTTTCTCGTTCAGCGCGGTAGAGACGTATTGGCAGCCACGGCTGCGCGGGATGCTGGACGGGACGGAATCCACCTGGCTGTTCGGCCTCGTTGGCGGCGCTTATTTCGCGGCCGCGATAGCTGGTAACGTCGTCGCCGCCGCGTTTCTCGGCAAGGGTCTCCATGGGAAGGTCCGCCGGCGATCCAGCCTGGTTCTCATTGGCGTGTTGAGAATCGCCACGGCGTGCTCCATCGTAGCCCTCGCCAAGCAGGGCGCCGCGCCTGGGTTGGTCGCGCTGTTCCTGACGGTCATGTGCTGCAACGGCATGATGTCGGTCCCCGATAACACGGTCCTCAACGCCGAAGTCCCGTCATCCGCGAGGGCCAGCTTCCTGTCTCTCTCGTCTTTGGCAGTGCAGCTGGGAGGCATCGTTTCATCGCTCGTCTTCAGCATGGCGCTACGCTTCGTATCCATCGAAACGGTCTGGTTCGCCGCAGGCGCGCTACTCCTGCTATCCGCCCTTCTATACTTTAGCCCCTCAAGAACGTTGTTCCGAGTCCGCGGACGCTGGAGCTGTCTTCCCTGACAGTTGAGCCGGTTGACTGATCAGATTTCCTTCCATCTCCGGCACGCGTGGGCGGCATCCATGCCGTGTCGTCGTCCATGACGTACCGGTCGCTTGAGGGCGACTCGTCATCCATGACGTACCGGTCGCTTGAGGGCGACCGGCCGAGCATGGGGCGCGCATCCTTGCGCGCCGGTCTTCAGGTCAGATTTCCTTGTACCGTCTGCACGCGTGGGCGGCATCCATGACGTGTCGTCGTCCATGACGTACCGGTCGCTTGAGGGCGACCGGCCGAGCATGGGGCGCGCATCCT
>CAZNXK010000076.1:15974-16870 GCA_964576835.1 uncultured Treponemataceae bacterium
TGCGCACCGGTCTTCAGGTCAGATTTCCTTGTACCGTCTGCACGCGTGGAAGTGGCCGCCGCCGATGTCGATCAGTTCCGGTTCAGCTTCGGCGGAGCATTCGGGCTTGGCGTAGGGGCAGCGCGGATGGAATCGGCAACCTGACGGGATGTTGGCGGGCGACGGGATCTCACCGGAAATCGGCAGTTCCTTGATGATGTCCACCTTGCCGGTCTCGGGTTCCGGCACCGCGTCGATGAGGGCCTTGGTGTAGGGGTGCAGCGGGTGGTCGATGACGTCGTCGGCGTCGCCCAGCTCGACGATGCGGCCGAGGTACATGACCGCTATCCTGTCGGTGAAGTAGCGCGCCGTGGACAGGTCGTGGGTGATGTAGAGGTACGACAGCCCGAGGTCCCGCTGCACGTCCTTCATCATGTGCAGCACCTCGGCGCGGGTCGACAGGTCTATCATCGACACCGGTTCGTCGGCGACGAGCATCAGCGGGTTGAGGATAAGCGTGCGCGCGGTCGCGACTCGCTGGCGCTGGCCTCCCGAGAGCATGTGCGGGTAACGCCCCATGTATTCCTCGGGCGGGTTGAGCTTGACCTCGTTCAGCGCCTTGGCGATCATGGCCTCGTGTTCAAGGCGGTCGCCTTTTATGCGATGGATGATGAGCGGCTCCTCGAGGACGTCCTTGATCTTGAACCGCGGGTTCATCGACGCGTACGGGTCCTGAAAAATCATCTGGACCTGGCGTCTGTAGGCTTGGGTCCTGGCCCGTTCCGTCCTGGTCACGTCCTCGCCGTCATACCGCAATACGCCGCTCGTGGGTTCGATCAGCTTCATGACGAGCTTGCCCGTCGTCGTCTTGTCTGAGCCCGATTCGCCTATGAGGCCGAATATCTCGCCGCGGCGTA
>CAZNXK010000077.1:0-16789 GCA_964576835.1 uncultured Treponemataceae bacterium
GGCCGCCATGTCCGAATCGCGCGATACCGGCTGCATTTCGCCGTAGGACCCGCGGCCCTGACCGCGATCGTCGCGGCCGCCGCGAGCCGGTGCGCCGCGGGGAGCGCCGCGATCCTGACCCGGGCGCCCGTGCCTGTCGCCGTACCCGGTGCGCGGCATGCCGCTCCGGCCGCCGCTCCGTTCGCTGCCCGGCCTCGCCCTGTCGCGGACGTGGCCGAAACGCAGTCCCGAGCTCTTGTCCACGCCGAACAGCTCTTCGGTGACCGGGCACACGGGTATCTTCATCTCGATGTATTTCTCGATGGCAGGCAGCCCGTATACGAACTTCTCGCACGCGAGCGTGATGGCCTTGCCGGCGGCTCCGGCCCGCGCCGTGCGTCCTATGCGGTGGATGTACGATTCGGGTTCCATGGGTACGTCGTAGTTGACGACGAGGTCGAGCGCGTTGACGTCAAGGCCACGGGCGGCCACATCGGTCGCTACGAGTATGGCCAGGTGTCCGGCCTTGAGCCGCTCTATCACCTGGAGGCGCTTGGCCTGCGGCAGGTCGCCCATGATGTATTCGCACTCGAAGCCGTTGATCCCGAGCCGCCTGGAGACTTCCTCTGCCATGAACTTCTGGTTGCAGAAGATGAGGGCGCTCGCGGGCCTGTCCCGGGCCAGCAGGCCCAGGAGAACGCGGAACTTCTCGTTGGAGCCCACATGGTAGAGCTCCTGCTTGACCAGGTCGACGGTGACCGTCTCGGCGTCGATGACTATTTCCTTTGGCTCGTCCATGTACTCCCACGCCAGGTTCTTGATGCGGAAGTTGAGGGTGGCCGAGAACAGGAAAGTCTGGCGCTCCTTCGGCGGCGGCAGGTAGCGCAGCAGCTTGCGGAGATCGTCGATGAAGCCCATGTCGAACATCCTGTCGGCCTCGTCGACCACGAGGAATCCGACGTCGCGCAGCAGCATCTTGCCCTGTTCTATCAGGTCGATTATGCGGCCTGGCGTGCCGATTATCATCTGCACGTTGTCGCGGAGCATGTCGAACTGCGGTCCGTACGCTACGCCGCCGTAGAAGCAACCCGACCGTACGGGAAGATGCTTGCCGAGTTTTTCCGCCTCGGCCTCTATCTGCACGGCCAGTTCCCTGGTCGGGGCGAGGATGAGCACCTTGCGGTGCCTGCTGGCGTCATCGCTCATTATTCTCTGGAAGATTGAAATGAGGAAAGCGGCGGTCTTGCCCGTGCCGGTCTGCGACTGGGCGTAGATATCCTCGCCTGCGAACGCGTGCGGGAATACCGCCGCCTGCACTGGCATGCACGATACATAGCCGGCGTCGACTACGCCCCTGGCCAGGTCGGGATGCATGTCTAATTCTGAATAATCCATTCGTTACACTCGATCCTACAACAAAGTGCTTCAAGGATACACTTTAAGCTCGCCAATGTTAAGTCCTTGTGCCACTTTCCGGAAGTTGTATCCGCTCGATCTGGTCGCCCAGGTCCATGACCTCCCGCATCCAGAAATCCTTGCTTCCCCAGCCTTCGAAGCGCTCCATGAAGCCGCGGTCGGATCGCTGGCGGGCCTGCCACGATACGAAGTGGATCATCCGGAGGAGGCGCAGCGGCTCGACGAGGGACAGCGTCGAGCGGTCGAAGGGCATGAAGGCTTCGTAGCCTTCGACTATCAGGGCCAGCTCGCGGCGGCATTCCGACGCCGGACCCGGCAGGAGGAGCCACAGGTCCTGGACCGCCGGCCCGGTCGCCGCGTCGTCGAAATCAATCGCGAGCAATCCCGCGTCGACGCGGTCCAGCACGTTGCCGCGGTGGAAGTCGCCGTGCAGCCGTATCGGGGCGGCTTCCGCGCTGACAAGCGCTCCGTCGACCAGCGCGCAGGCTTGTTCCAGGAGAGGTCGGAGCCTGGGCTCGGCATCGGGATGGACGGCCCCGCCGGCAAGTATCTCGCTGGCGTAGCTGCCCGCCAGGCCGGGCTCGACGCGGACCCGACCGCAAAATGGCCTGGCCGAACCGATGGCGTGGATGCGTCCTGCAAGCGCTCCGAGCCGCAGCCAGTCCTCCTCGCGCTCGGCGTCGAAGAGCCTGCCGCCGCGCTTGGGGAAGAGGGCGAAGGGGAAGACAGTCTCGTGCCCGTCGCCTTCGACCGCCAGCTCCGGCAGCGTGTTGCCTTCCAGGTCGGGGAGTGGCGCGACGACGGGTATCTCGGCGGCTGCGAGCTGGGCGACGAAGGCATGTTCCTCGAGTATAGCCTCGGGCGCCCACCTGCCTGGCCGGTAGAATTTGGCTACATATTCGATGCCCCCGTCGACCTTGAGCCCGTATACCCGGTTGGCGTAGCTGGGGTAGGCGAAAAACGAACCGTCGGGCTCTATCCCGAAGGCTTCGCCGACGGCTGACAGGGCGAGTTCCGGTGAAAGGTCGTCGTACGCCGCTATGGGTAGGCTCATGGTTTCCAAGGTACTGGTTCGCGCCAAAGCCTGCAAGCGCGCAGGCAAGCGACCTTGCCTGACGCTGCCGTTCGCGGCTACAATGCCCGGCCGGTTGAGTCCAGGTTCCTCCGGCGCCGAAACCATGCCAAAGCCACGCCGCAACGGTGATTCCGCCGGAATCGCCGTTCTGTTCGTTATCATCGCCTCCTCTTTCATACCCTCTGTCTTGAGGGAAGCTGGCCGGATGCTGCCCCGGGTTGCCCGCAGCGAGGTTCCCTGCGCGATTCATGCGCCTGGGTTGACCGCCTCCACCCGGCGTGCGCACCGGTTCCCGGCGGAGGTGGAATTCCATTCCGAATCCTCTGTCGGGCCTGGTGAAAACCCCGTCTTGCAGCCTGCCGGCGCCGGTATCTGCTCGCGACTCTTCCTCGGGCAGTCCCGTGTCCGCAGAATCCCGGGTCCTCATCGGCCATACGAATCCCGCGGTCCGCCCGTACGCCCCGAGGCGTATATCGGCGCGTGACGCGCTGATCCATCCGCCGCGAAAGCGGCATCAGGGCGGGAGCCAGAGACAGAGGCTCCGCCCACCATCAAAGGCACACTATGAATATCGACACCGGAAGCACCGGTTTCATGCTCCTCGCCACGAGCCTCGTCATGTTCATGACGCCGGGGCTGGCATTTTTCTACGGCGGGCTCGTCGGCCGCAAGAACGTGCTCACCATCATGTTCCAGAGTTTCGTATCGCTCGGCGTCACGACGATACTATGGTTCCTTTTCGGCTATTCCCTCTGCTTTTCAGGAACCCTCGGCCATGGGGATTTCGCGGGGATAGTCGGCAACCTCGATATGGCCTTGTTCCGCGGAATAGACCTGAACGGGCCGAGCCCGGTAAACCCGAGCGTCCCGCTTCTCGTTTTTGTCGCGTACCAGATGATGTTCGCCATCATCACGCCGGCCCTGATAACCGGGGCGTTCGCGAACCGCGTCAGGTTCCCCGCCTATCTCCTTTTCCTCGTCGCCTGGCTCGTACTGGTTTATTTTCCGTTCGTCCATATGGTCTGGGGCGGCGGGATACTGGCCGCCTGGGGCGTAAAGGATTTCGCGGGCGGGATAGTGGTACATACGACGGCCGGCTGGGCGGCGTTCGCTTCGGTCCTTTTCGTCGGAAGAAGGAAAGTGGTCGACAAGGGGCTCCATTCATTGCCTCTCGTCGCGCTGGGTACCGCGATACTGTGGTTCGGATGGTACGGCTTCAATGCCGGCAGCGAATTCGGCGTCGATCGCATCACGGCCCTCGCCTTCCTGAACACCGACGTCGCGGCGTCGTTCGCCGGTCCGACCTGGCTCCTCCTCGACTGGGTCTTCACCCGAAAGCCAAAGTTCCTCGGCTTCCTGACCGGTTCCGTCGCCGGGCTCGCTACCATCACTCCGTGCGCCGGCTACGTAACGACCGGCTCCGCCGTTGCGATAGGCGTCATGGCGAGCGCGGTATGCTACTTCGCGGTCAATATGAAGAACAGGGCAGGCCTGGACGACGCCCTCGACGTGTTCGGGGTGCATGGCGTGGGCGGCATGTTCGGCACGATACTGCTCGGGGTTTTCGGTACCGTCGCGGCGACCTTCCAGGGACGCGATCCGTCCCTGCTGGCCTCTGGCCTCGTAGACGGCAACGGCGCGTTCTTCATGAAGCAGCTGGTCGCCGCAATCGGCTCGGGGGCGTACGCCTTTATATTCACTATCGTCATGCTCTGGATAATAAACCGGGTAACGCCGGTGCGAGTCTCCGAAATGGAGGAGAAATCAGGCCTCGACGAAGGCGAGCACGGCGAGGAAGCCTACATCTAGGAGCCAGGATGTCAGGACCGCCGCCAGGGCGCGCCTTGCCCTTGGCGGCGGCTTGCGGCTATAGTCGCAACCTGGCATGAACATAGTATCCCTCTACGGCGTCTCGAAGACGCTCATAGGCACCCCGCTTTTCAAGGACGTCTCGCTCGGCATCGAGGAAGGCGAACATATCGGCCTCGTGGGCCGCAACGGCGCCGGAAAGTCGACCTTCCTCAGGGTCCTGTCCGGCGCCCTCGAGACCGACGACGGCACCATCGCGCGCAAGAGGGGCCTGCGCGTCTCGGTGCTTCCCCAGCAGCCGGCAGCGTCGCCTGGCGCGACGCTGGCCGAGTTCCTCCACGAGGGCGACTCGCCGCTGGCCAGCCTCGTGCGCGACTACGAGGCGGCCGTGTCCGACGCCGGGGGCGGAGCCGCAGGGCACCGCAAAGTCGACGCGCTGCACTCGAGGATGGAGGCCGAAGGCGGCTTCCTCCTCGAGCGGCATTACGCGTCGCTGTGTTCCGAGTTCGGCCTGCCCGACATAAACGCGGGCATGGACGGCATGTCCGGCGGCATGGTCAAGAAAGCCGCTCTCGCCCGCTGCCTCGCCGATGCCGCCGAGCTGGTGCTGCTGGACGAGCCGACGAACCATCTTGACCTGAACGCGATCGAGCTGCTGGAAAAGCGGCTGTCGACGGCGGCCTTCGCCTTCGTCGTCGTCACCCACGACAGGGCCTTCCTCGACGCTGTCGCGGGCCGCATCCTCGAGGTGGACCGGTCGGCGGTCTACTCGTATCCCGGCGACTACTCTGCCTTCGTCGAGATGAAGCGTGAGCGCTGGAATTCCCTCGAGAAGGCCGATTCGCGGCGGGAAGCCATCCTCAAGATAGAAATGAAGTGGCTGATGCGCGGAGCCCGCGCCAGGGCCACCAAGAGCGAGAGGCGCAAGGACGTCATCAAGGACATGCAGGCCGCGGCGCTCGAGCGCCCGACGGCGATGGGCGCTTTTTCGTCACGCTCCAGGCGGCTCGGCAAGCGGATACTCGAACTCGACGGAGCGGCCAAGCGCTACGACGGCAGGCTCGTCTTCGAGCCTTTTTCCTACGAATTCGGCAAGGGCGACAGGATAGGCGTCGTCGGCCCCAACGGCTCGGGCAAGACGACGCTCCTGGGCTTGATAGCGGGAACGCTGGAACCCGACGAGGGCAAGGTTGTTCGCGGCGCCAATACCGTCTGCTCGTACTACGGCCAGACCGCGCAGGGACTGCCCATGGACATGAGGATGATTGACTTCATCCAGCTCCACGCGGGGCTGACCGAGCTCGGCGACGGCACCGTGCTCGACCCGGAGCGTCTGCTCGAGCGTTTCCTGTTCGACCGCTCTATGCACGACCAGCGCCTTTCCACGCTCTCCGGCGGCGAGCTCAGGCGTCTGCAGCTGGTGTCGGTCCTGGCCGAGCATCCCAACCTGCTGATACTCGACGAACCGACGAACGACCTGGACATCGAGACGATCGAGCTGCTCGAGGACTACGTGGACGGCTTCGACGGCTGCGTCATCGTCGTCTCGCACGACCGCGCCTTCCTCGACGGCGTAACGTCGATGACCATCGTCCTGGACGGTTCGGGACTCGCCGCGCTGTTCCCCGGATCGTACGGCGCCTACCGCGAATTCCTGGACGCCTCCGCGGCTGCCGAAGCGGCGGCGGCAGTCGAAACGGGCAGGGCCGGCCGGCCGGACAGGGGATCCGCGGGGCAGGCTGACGCCAGGTCGCAGGATCGGCCCAGGAGGGCCAGCTTCGCCGAGAAGAAGGAATACGCCGGCATACTCGACGAGATAGGGGCGCTCGAGGACGAGAAATCGAAACTCGAGGCGCTCTTCGCTTCCGGGCCGACAGGCGCGGACCTCGAGCGCTCTTCGCGGCGCTACGCCGAGCTCTGCGCGCTGATAGACGCGAGGACGGCCCGGTGGGAAGCGCTCGCGGCGATGATCGACGACTAGCGCCGGGAACCCGCCCGGCGGAAAAGGAGAATCCATGCCCGACACCGATGATCGCATCGAACGCCTCGAGTCGAAGCTCGCGTACATCGAGAAGGCTACCGCCGACCTGGACGGCCTCGTGCTCGAATATGGCCGCCGCACGGAGCGCCTCGAGGCCACGATGCAGGCCATAGCCCGGAGGATCTCCGAACTGTCAGCCGCCGAGGGGCCGAACATGCCGGCCGGCGAGCGGCCTCCGCACTACTGAAAAAAAATGAGGGACTGTCCGGGAAGCGATTCCAGGACAGCCCCTCGGACAATCAGGCGCGTTGCCGGGAGGACGGCCGTGCGCCCGGTATCAGAGGGTAAAGGACAGTCCATCCACGAGTATGCCCGGAAGGAGGCTGCCGCCCACCTGCCTGCGTTCGTAGGTCATCGACTCGACGAGCAGGTGGCGCTCCCTGGTGACCGCCTCGAGCTTTGCGCCGAGCATGTTGTACAGCGACTCGTCCCAGCGCATGTCCTTGATGGGTCCGACGATTTTTCCGTCCTCGACCCAGAGGCACGAGAACCGGGTCATGCCGGTGACGCGGGCCGACTGGACGTCGCTCCAGTTGAGGTAGTGGAAGTTCGAGACGTAGACGCCGGTGCCAAGCGCCGCCATTGCGTCCGCCTCGGGAAGGTCTCCGGCCTCGATTGCGGCGGACCTCAGTTCCTCGTCGTCCCCCGCGCCGTTGGCCGCGATGCCGTACTGCCTGGCCGTCCGCGAGCTGACGATGGTGTTCTCCAGCTTGCCTTTCGAGACGACGACCAGCCGCTCGGGCGCCAGTTCGCCGTCGTCGTTGAAGGCCGGCTGGACGCCCAGCGAAAAATCCTGGCAGAGGCCGAACTTCGGCGACATGGCCTCGCGGCCCTCGCGCATCGCCAGGTAGGCGCTCTCGCCCTGCCGCAGCCCGCGCTCGCCGAAGCCGTTCCACGAGAAGAAGGTGACCACCTCGTTGAGCGCGTCGGCGCTGATGAAGGCGCGGTACTTGCCCGGCGCCAGGACCTTCTCCGCTCCGCCCAGGTTCTGAAGCGAGCGCCTGGTCGATTCAAGCCTGGCCGCGTAGTCTGAGTCGCTCCAGTCGCGGCCGGCGTACGACGATTTGACGGCCCTGCCGTTGGGCAGCCAGGCCGAGTAGTCGACCAGGAAAGTCTCGGTCTGGAACCAGTGCCTGGCACCCGAGGAGTTGGCGGCCGCCCGGCAGACGAGGCCCTGCGTATACAGCCCGGTGAAGTCCATCCCGGCCGCCGGCCCGAGTACCCGCGCGGGAATTTCGCCTTCTGGAATGAGGGTGCCGGAGTAGCGCGCGTCCGAGGATCCGGCCGCCTCCGGAACCGCCTGGTAGGGATCGTCGGGCAGGAGCCGCATCAGCGCGCGGGCCTGACCCATCGCCTCGGCGACCCGCTCGTCGTCGGCCGCGGCGTCGCCGGAAAGCGCCAGCTGTACCTGGAAGGTCTTGGCGCCATTCCATAGCTTGATGCCGAGGTCGGCCTGCCAGACGGTGCCCGACTGCCGGATCTTCCCGCCGTTGAAGCGCGTAAAGGAGGTCCGCTCGGCCTGGTAGCTGATGGCCGCCCGTTCCCCCGGCAGGAGCTCGCCGAGCGCCCTGCGGGTCACTGCGTCGAAGTGAGCCTTGAAATCGTTTGTCATTTGCCGCCTCCGAATACCTCGACGTCGTCGAACGCGCAGACGGGGCTGGCATGGCCGACGAAAATCACCTGGTTTGGTTCGCCCTTGCCGCAGTTGGGCGTACCGAAGGCCGCGAACGTGGCCGCGTCGCCGACCGCGGAAAGGTTGCGCCAGAACGTGCTTGAGACGCCGCGGTAGTTGGGATCGCGGACGGTTTTCGTCAGCTTGCCGTCCTCTATCAGCGTTCCGTACTCGCAACCGAACTGGAACTTGTTGCGGTAGTCGTCTATCGACCACGAGCGGTTTGTCCTCATGAGGACGCCCTTCTCTATCGACGCTATCATCGCCTCCATGGAGGTGCTGCCTGGTTCGAGGTTCAGGTTGGCCATCCTGTCCATCGGCGGCCTGTTCCACGAGGTGGCACGCTGATTGGCGACGCCTGGCAGCCCTGACCGCGCCTGGCTCTCCAGACTGCCGAGGCCGCGCACCAGGACGCCTTTCTCGATTATCAGCTGCTTGACGGCCAGGTTGCCTATCTCGTCGGCGCCGTATGACGCCAGTTCCCCGGCTATCGTCGGATCGTAGCTGATGTTCATCAATCCGGAACCGTACTGGAAGGAACCGAAGTCGGAAAGCTTGACGAAGCTGGAGCCGGCGTAGTTCCGCTCGTCTCCTAGAATGCGGTCGATCTCGAGGGGATGTCCGACGCTCTCGTGGATCTGGAGCATCATCTGGTCGGGAGTCAGCACGAGGGTGCGCCTGTCGCTGGGACAGGTGGCGGCTCCGAGCAGCTCGACAGCCTCGAGACCGACGCGCCTGGCGTCGGTCAGCAGGGCTTCGACATCGAGGAGTTCCCAGCCTCCCTGTCGGGTCAGCCCGCGGGGGCCGTTGGCGGTCCGGAGCTGCACGACGTCGCCCCTGCGCGCGACGGCCTGGAGGCTCGTCCCGAGGTAGTGGATCGACTGCTCGATGTCGGCTCCGTTGGTCGAGACCAGTTCGTAGTCGTAGCGGCCAACCTCGACGAGCGAGCTGGTCTGGATCACCTCGTCCGAGGCCTTGAGCGCTCCGCAGGCGTCGATCAGGAACGAGAACACGCCGTCGGGGGCGACGGGAGACTTGCGCGCGCGCGGCGTCTCCCAGCTCAGCCTGGTGGCCGGACGGACCGACTGGTCGAATCGCTGTACTCCGCGCCCGCCCGCCGCCTTGGCGCAGGCGAGGGCTGAAACGGCGGCTCTCGCGACGCTTGCCGGCGACAGGTCGGGCGTGGCCGCGTAGGCGAAGCGTCCGTCGAACAGCACTTCGACCATGACACCGTCATCGACCCCGCCTATCGCCTGATCGAAGGCGCCGTCCCTCGCCGCGTAGTAGGCGGCGCTCGTCCGCCGGCGCCTGAGCCCGAGCCAGGAAGCCTCTCCGGCCGCGGCGCTTGCCGCGTCGAGGAGCCTGCGCAGATCACTTCGCATTGATGCTCTCCTTGGGTTGTCCAGTTTCAGGGATTGTAACGTTCAAAATAGTTGAACGTCAAGTTGGGATTTTGCGGAAATCGATGGATGTTTCGATCAGGAAGGCTTTCCGGCCCGCTTCTCGGCGTACATGCGGTGGTCGGCCGCGGCCAGGACCGCTTCCACGTCGGGGCCGTCGTCGGGGTAGATGGCGCTGCCGAGGCTGGCTACCGTCGTGTGCACCACCATGCCGAGGTCGAAGGGTTCCTTGAAGCAGGCGCGCAGCCTGGCGGTAAGCTCCTCGACTCCGGAACCTCCGTCGTTCGGGGCTATGACGGCGAACTCGTCGCCGCCTATCCTGGCTACGGTATCGCTCTTCCTGATCGCGGCGCTCATCCTCGAAGCGGCCTGGGCGAGAAGGCGGTCGCCCGCCTCGTGCCCGTAGTCGTCGTTGACCTTCTTGAAGTCGTCTAGGTCGATCATGTAGATGCATACGCTCGAGCCATCGCGCTCGGTCCGGCTGGCCTCGACACGCAGGCGGTCCCAGAACAGGCTTCTGTTGGGCAATTCCGTCAGGTGGTCGTGGTACGCGAGCTCCCTGAGCGCCGCTCTCGTCGTCATGAGGCCGTATATCGCCAATCCTGCCAGGGCGGCTATCGCGACGCCTATGGCGGCCACGGTGAACGCCAGCCCGAGGTGCGACTTCCATCCGTCCCTCGGGATTGCCGACAGCGACCATGAAATGCCTGGCAGGTTGACGTCGAGCACGACAGGATCCCCGTCGATCACCGAAACGTCGCCGTGTACGGTAGCGAGTTCCGCGCCCGGTCCGGCTTTCGATCCGAGCATGAACAGTATGCCGGGGTGATCGGAAGCGCCGGCGTTCCTGAAGATGGCCTCGCTGTCTATCACGACGCTGGCCTGCCCCCAGTAGCGGGGGCCGTCTGGCCCGACGGGATAGATTCCCATCCTGCTGACGATGCCGACGCCGCCCTGCACGAGGTCGTAGGGCCCCGCGACGACAGGCTCGCGGCTGGTCATCGCGCGGTTTATCGATACGGCCTGCTCCGGGATCAGCGCGAGATCCTTGCCTATGGCGGACTTGTTCGGTTCGAACGGGTAGACGTATTTGATGGTGGTGCCTTCGAGCACCGCAAGGTTCTTGATGACAGGGTCATCTATCATCAGCGAGTCGGCAAACGCGGTGTACTCCTTCTCGTCCAGGCCCGGTTTTGAAGCGACGAATGCGACGATGCCCCGTTCCAGGCTGATGCGTTCGTTGAGGCCGCTTTCCAGCCTCGTTCGCACCGTCGAGGCTTCGAGCAGTACCCGGACCCTGTCGAACTGCGCGAGTCTGGCTCCCTGGGAGAACCCGGTGAAGATCGACAACCCGGCTATGCCGAAGAATGCCATGAGACTCCAGATGGTAGCCTGAGCCCTCTGCCGACCGGCGTCTTCGTCAGGGCACGTGTCGTTTTCATGCATGTTTTACAAGGATAATCCGGCGAGCGGTTTCCGGCAAGGGCGCGTCGGCTCCCGCGGGATGGACGGCCCGGTCCCGGACAGGCTACTATCCGGGACCGGTATTCATCGCCATCGACTCGAACTGAAAGGAACCTCAACCATGCGTACCAGAGGCCCGGCCAACACAGACCGGCGGCTTCCCACCGACATATGGGCACTGTTCGCGGTACGCCTTGTCGTCTCGGCGGGCTCCTTCGTCGGGCCATTCCTCGCGATGATGCTGACGATGAAGATGGGCTACGACGAGGCGCGGGCCGGCGTCTTCATGTCGGTCGTTTCGGTGATGGCGGCGCTAGGCCTCGTCGTTGGTGGCAAGCTGGGCGACATGTACGACCGGCCGCGCATACTGCGCGCGCTGCAGGCCACGACCGCGTGCGCCTTCGTCGTCTGCGGCATAATAGGCTTCAACTCGGCGACGCCATTCGTCATCGCGTTCGCGATGGGCACCCTGAACGGCACCTGGCCCATAATCAACGCGCTTGTAGCCGATGTCGCGCCTCCCGACAGGCGCAAGGAGGCTTTTTCACTGATCTACTGGGGCAACAACATTGGCTTCTCCATAGGGCCGCTCATTGCCGGCATGCTGTTCAACACCGCTCCCCGCGCGCTATTCCTGGGCAACGCGCTGGTGCTGTTCGCCGCCGCCGCGATAGTTACCGTTTTCGTCAAAGGCGTCCCGCTGAGGGCCAGCGAGCCGGCCGGGGAACACGGCAAGGAGCACGACGGACCGGCGGAGCGATCCTCCATCGCGGCCGTATTCAAGTCCAATCCAGTCCTGACGCTCTACACGGCGGGCGCAGTGCTGACGGCCTTCGTCTACAACCAGCATACCTTTGCCCTGCCTATCTTCCTTAAAGACGCGCTCGGAAGCGATGTCGGCCCCAAAGCCTTCGGCGCGGCGATGATGACGAATGGCCTGACGGTCGTCGCGTTGACAGCGGCCGTGGTTTTCCTGTCCAAGAGGCTCCGGAGCCTGACGGCTGTCGCGCTGGCGTCGGTGTTCTACGCCGTCGGCTTCGGCGCTTACTGGTTCGTCGGCGGGATTCCCCTGGCGCTCGGCGCCACGGTCGTCTGGACGATAGGCGAGATCCTGGGAAGCACGAACGGCAACGCTTTCGTCGCCGAGCATGCGCCACCGGCCTTCAGGAGCCGCGTCAACTCGGTGGTTTCGTTCGCCTACATCGCCGGAAGCGCACTGGCGCCCCTCGTGGCGGGCCCGGTGGCGCGGGCCTTCGGCAGCGCGGCCGTCTGGCCCTTCGTCGCCCTCTGCGCATTGCTCTCCGCGCTCTACATGTTCGGCGTCGACAGGCTCGACACGGGCGCTACGACCCGCCGCCCGAGAAGAACGTAGCCAGCTGGGTCATGACGTCCGGGTAGGCGGCCCGGATGCGGTGCGGCGCGTCGAAGAAAGTTTCGCACGCGACGGCGAAGAATTCCTCGGGACTCTCAGCCGCGTATTCGTCGAGGGGCAGGCGCGACGAGCGCAGGCGCCGCCGTCCGCGTCCTTCGCGTTCCACCCGCGAACAAAAGTCATCGTAGGCAGGAGCGAAGGCGGCTTTCCAGGCGCGCCGGCTCATCGAGCGCGGCAGGGGAGGGCAGCCGTCGAGAGCGCCGTCACGTTCGTCCAGCTTGTGGGCCATTTCATGAACGACGACGTTGTAGCCGTCGCCATGGCCCGAGGCGTGCACGTCCGCCATCGACAGCAGCACCGGGCCCATCTCGGTGACCCTGCCAGAAAGCTCGTCGTCATAGTCGGTTACGACGCCCGCGGAGTCTACCGTCGTCATCGAGTGGACGAAACTGTCCGGGGCCACGAGCACCGTCGACCAGTCGTCGTACCATCGGGCGCCAAGATGGAGGACGGGCAGGCAGGCGAGCGCCGCTATCGTGGCCTTGTCCAGGTCTCCGGGCTCGGCGCCGCCGACCGGAACGAAGTCCCTGGTGGCCATGAACCACGAGGCCAGGCGTCGGAGCGCCTCGACCTCCGCGGCTCCGAGCGCCGCGAAAGCCGGGCGGCCGGAACGCGCCGCTTCCCATTGCCCGGAATCGAGCATGCCGTAGTCGGCTCCCTTGCGGCGCAGGAACGACAGGAAGCCCACGACCGCCGGCTAGTTCGCCTGCACGAAGATGAACTTCGCCAGTCCGATGTAGCGCTCCGAAGGCTTGGATGCCGGCCCGAGCGTATACAGGCTGAAGAGGAACTTGTCGTCGCGCTTGAATCCAACCTTGACCACCAGGTCCGCGCCCGATTGCGCCACGGCCTTGGCTATGTCGCCCAGGATGCCGCTCTTGCCCTTCTGGCTCGCCTGAACCTGCTTCCTCTCGTAGTACTTGCCGAAATCGGCCATGGACGGATTGGTGAAATACAGAGCCGCCCCGATGACGGCAAGCGTCACCACGGTCTTCAAGGTACCCCTCATCGCTTGTCCTTTCGTATTCCCTGTGGCAATTGTCGAATCCTGAGCATAGTCCAGTTCCTGTTGGATGGCAAGTTCGCCGCTTGACCCGGGCTGGATCGAGCCGTAGGATGGTAAGCAGCCATGAAGCGATCAATCATAGCACTTGCGGCGGCCCTGGCGGCCGCGTCGGCCAACGCGCAATTAGTCGACCTCGGCGATTCGATGGTATTCGTCCGTACCGGCTTCGACGATTCGTGGACGCGTCGCCTGCCGACCGTCGACGACGCCTCGTGGAACCTCATCGCTTCCGATCCCGGCAAACGGTCCCTTGAAATACGGAAACTGGACCTGCCCGGCGTTCCCCGTGGCGGCTGGTTCAGCTTCCTTCGCAAGCCGGCGATGGAATTCACGGTGCTGATACCGTTCCAGGCTGACCTGACCCTGCTCAACGCGAGCGATCCCGCCCTGTTCCTCAAGCATGTCGGGCAGCGCTGGGCCGTGTACCTGAATGGCGTCATTCTGCGCAACGAAATAGTGCGATCCGGGTCATTCACCGCCGAACGGTCGCTGCGAGACGTGGTCGTACCCCTGGACAAGCGCCGGCTTGCCCGCGGGCAGAACATACTGGCGTTCAGGATTTCGGGCGATCCTGTCGACGACAGGACCGGGTTCAACAAGACGGGGCCGTACATCATCGATTCGTACCGCTCCCTTGCTTCGGGCAACCGCGAATACCTCGACTTCATGCTGATAGGCGTCTACGCGTTTTTCGCGCTGTACCATGGCGTGCTTTTCGCGTTGCGGCCCAGGGACAAGGGATACCTTTTTTTCGGTGTCTCGGCGCTTTTGTTCGCCCTGCATTATTTCGCGATGACCAATTCCGCCACCAGGCTGGTCGCCGACACTGCCCTCCTCAGGCTGGTCGAGTACGGATCGCTGTTTCTGGCTCTTCCGGCGTTCATCGCCTTCCTCGAGTCGCTGCTCTGGAAGAAGCGGTCGAAGTTTGTCGCCGGAGTCGGCATATTCTCCTTGTCGCTCGTCGCGGCCGGGATCTTCCTTCGCTTTGAACCCCTTCTCTATATGTGGCTGGCCGGTACGGTCGTCTCGATAGGCTACCACGTGCTGTTTACCTTCGGCAGAGCCCTTGTCCGGGATTTCCGGGAATGCAGGGTTGCCCCGGCTACAGCCGGGGGGAAGCGGCCTGTAGCTCAGGCTCTGGCGTCGCTCCTGTGGATGGACGACTCTGGCCGACTCGCGATAGGCGGCGCCCTGCTCTCGGTCGCCGTCGCCGCCGACGCGGTGGCCATGCTCTCGGGCGGCTCCGTGATCTGGACCAAGTACGCGTTCTTCGGTTTCGTGCTGCTTTCATCGTCGCTTCTGGCCGGCCAGTTCGCCAAGGTATCGGCGGGCGTGGAAGCGATGAACGCCGGCCTCGAGAAGGAAGTGGAAGCCAGGACGGCGGCGCTGTCTGAAGCCGCTTCGGAGAAGGTGCGCCTCAACGACCAGGTGTCCGCGGCGAACGAGCGGCTGTCGGCGGCGATGCAGGAGTCGGAACGCGACGTCAGGGTCGCCGCCGCGGTGCAGAAGGGTTTTTTCCCAGCCAAGCCTCCTATAGTGGGAGACTGGGACGTGGCGTTCGTCTTCGAGCCGGCTGACGGCATATCGGGCGATTTCTTCGATTTCTACGCGGCCGACGGATCGCTGGGCGGCGTCGTCATGGGTTCGGTCTCCGGCTCGGGCATAGCGAGCGGCCTCGTCACGGTACTTGCCAGAAACGTCTTCAACCGGCAGACCCTCGACAGGCGCGGCGACCCGATAGCCTCGGTGCTGGTCGAGATAAACCGCGAGCTCGTACGTGAGCTGTCGGCCGTCGGCAACACGGTGTCCTGCACCTTTCTCCGGTTCAAGTCCGGCAAGATCGAATACGCCAACGCCGGGCATACCGACGCGCTCGTGCGCCGCTCGGGCCGCCGCGACGTCTCGGTAGTCAGGCCCAAGACCGCCTACCGGAAGGCGCCGCCTCTCGGCAGGGACGACTTCGACATCGGGGTGGGCACGCTCGGTTTCTCGATGGCCCCCGGCGACGCGCTCTTTGTTTCGACTGCCGGGCTTGCCGGCTGCGTCAACCCGAAGGGAATACCATTCGGCTTCGAGCGGGTGACGGAAGCCTTCAGGCGGGCCGACCCGGAGAATGCCGAATCCATGCTCGCCTCGGTGATGATGGACTTCAGGAACCATCTTGCCGGCGCAAAGCGCTCGGGCGACGTCGCCGCGATGGTGCTCGTCATGAAGCAGAACGGGGTTTCTGTCCTCTAGTCGCTTCGGATGCCAGGGGATTCTCCGGCCAGTAGTGCCTGGGGTAGCGTCTGGCCATCTCGGCCCGCATCGACGGGTAGGCCACGTTCCAGAAGCTGGCCAGGTCGCTCGTCACCTGGATGGGCCTGTCGGCGGGACTCAGGAGCTCGAGCGTGAGCGCTTCGCCGCAGGCTCGGGGGCTTTCCGCGACGCCGAAAAACTCCTGTATCCGCCCCGACAGCCGTGCCGGTCCGGCCGGGGGGTATTGTGGCCGCCGCCGCCGTCCCCCTGGCGTCACGATGAAGGGAGGCGCCGCCGCGTCGACCGCGCCCAGGACATCGCGTCCGAGCAAGGACTCCAGCAATGCGCGGAATCCGGCGGCATCGATAACCGGTCCCGACGGCGAAAGCCAGGCTCCCGCCGCCGCCGCGATTTTTACCGCAAGCGACTCGTCGTTCCACTCGTCAGTATCTATTTGCAGCGCCGGAAGGGCCTTCCTCGCCGCGATGAACCGTATCCTGTCGACAAGCGAGCTCGAATCGTCGTTCCAGGGCAGCCATTTCAGCCCCTCCGAAGCGAGGCGCGCCGCGAATGCCGCCAGCAGGGCATCGGCAGGCACGACCGCCATCCTGCGCTCCCCGAGCACGACGACCCCGTTCCGCCTCCTTTCCCAGGCTGACGCGGCGAGTCCCCGCCATTCAAGCTCGGTCGATACGGTGGAGCCGGGCAAGAAGGCGCTCCTGGCCGCCTCCGGCTCGACAGCGATTCCGCGACGGATGTAGCCAAGCTGGTCTCCCGCGTCGACATCGACGGCTAGCAGCCATTCGGCGCGCGGCGCGGCGAAGGCAGCGCGCGCCCGCCTGCCCGACGGGAATTCCCAGCTGCCGTCGGCCAGGGTCCGCGCCAGCCTGTCGGGAAAGCCGGGCGCCAGGAGCCTGCCTGCCGATGCCAGACCCTCGGCGGCGGCGGCAGGGTCGAAAGCCTCACGGCACGGCGACCTCCCCGAGACGCGGGCCACGAGCCGAGAGGCCTCTTCGAGTATCCGCTCGAAGCGTTCCGCTCCGCGGGCGGCGTCCCCGCGGCCGCCCCCCCGCCGTCGCGACGCATGGCCGAGGATCTCCTCGAGGTCAGAGGCGAAGTCGCCGCCGGAGTCTTCCCCCTCGCGTTCGGTCAGGGCCGCGACTGCCAGCGCGGCCGTGTGGAGGCCGGCGGGCCTGG
>CAZNXK010000078.1:0-16302 GCA_964576835.1 uncultured Treponemataceae bacterium
ATCCTGGGTTTTCCGGGCGAGAGCGACGGCGACTTCCAGGGCACCGTCGACATCCTCGAGCGTCTGGAGCCCGCCTGGGTGCACGCCTTCACCTTCAGCCCGCGTCCCGGCACAGCCGCCTTCGATATGAAGCCCCACGTACCGGAGCGCGTCGCGGTGGAGAGGGCCGCCGTCGTGCAGGCCATCGCGGAGCGCGGGAGGAAAGCCTTCGCGGCCCGCCGCCTGGGGCGCTCGCTCGAAGCCGTCATCGAGGACCACGGCGAGGAGGGGACGGACCCCCTGCCAGGGAAAGACCCCGGGACCGTCCCCGCGACTTCGGCCGACTACCTCAGGCTTTCTGTCCGCGGCGCACCTGCCGGCAGCGCCGGCGCCTGCCGCTGCTCTGTCGTTTCCCTGGCCGCGGCGCGCCGTTCCGATGGCAGCCCCGATCTGGTGGCTGATTATATCTCACTTATTTGATTTAATGGATATTTCTCGCCAATGTGCCCTTGTTTTGCCCGACGTTTGTGCTACACTTAGCTTGGTATGCCGTCCCCGTGACGGCGGGGAGGTCTACTATGAAACGGACTGCTTCGATCGTCCTGGCAGCGTCGATAGCGCTGTCGATGACGGCCTGCGACGCTCTTGACGCCATCCTGAACGTCAACCTATTCAGCGCCATGGCAGCCGTCGACGAAAATGACATAGCCGACGCCGACGCCGGGACCCTCGTCGAGCTGTCAGCCAGCCCGTCGTTCTACGATGCGTTGTCCGGAAGTCCATCGACCAAGGCCTCCGCGCTTGCCACGATAGACGCGGCCTTGCCCGGCGCCGCTCCCGCCGACAAGCAGGAACTCCTCGCCCTGGCCGCCAACATAGAACTCCAGACGACGCCAGCCGGCGACCTCATCAACAACATCGGGAGCCTGATGAGCGACCTCATCGAAGGGACAGAACCTGACGAGGCCGAGATCGAGGGTCTCATCCGCGGGATACTTCCCGCCTCGGTGCTCGGTTCGGGCGGCGTGATAGACGAGGCGGCTTTCCTGTCGATGATAGCCGGGCTCGAGGCGGCAAACGCACGTTATGACGATCTGGGTACCGCGATTGGCACGGGCGGCTACGCCGATGGCGCCGACGTCGTCGCCGGCGACATAGCCCAGAGCGCGCTGGTCGCCGCGATGATAGCCTCCGTCGAAATTCCAGCAGCTTATGTAGCTAGCAGCAATATTGGCGACTACTTGTTCGACCTGCTGACAGACGGCCTCACGCCAGATCCGACTGCATACACTTTTCCTGACACGGCAAGCGGCCCCTTGGGCAACATCCTTTCCGCCGCCGGCATAGCTTTCTAAGGAGGACGCCATGAAACGCGCACTATTCGTACTGACGGTCTTCCTCCTCGCGTCGGCATCGTTGCCGGCGCAGACAAGGCTTGACGCGATGGCGCCCAAGGACGCCAGGACCATGGCTATGGGCGGCGCCTTCGTCGCGATGAGCGACGGCTACCAGAGCCTCTACGGCAACCCCGCGACCTTCGCGGACAAGGGCGTCGAGTTCACCGCCGTCTCGTTCACCCCCTGGGTCTACGTGCGTCCGACCACCGACAACATCGCGACTTTCCAGAGTGTTTCGGACGCGATGTCCGCAGGGAACGCCGATCCGGCCGACATCATCGACCCCGTCTCCGACCTTATAATAGACAACGGCTTCGGCGCGGGAATGTCCGCCGGCATCGGCTGGGTGGGCAAGGGACTGGGGCTCGGCCTCATCGGCTCGGGCGAGGCCTACGTCCGGGGCAATACCCTCCTTGGCGCCGTGGGGACGATGGACGCGCAGCTCTCCGGCATCGTCGGCGTGGGTCTTCCCGTGCAGCTGGGCAAGCTGCGCTTCCAGGTCGGCGGAGACGTCAGGCCCTATGTTCGCTTGACCGGCGACATAGACGGCGCGGACCTGATAGGCATCATGACAGGCACCGAGACCGACGGCACCACGGCCTACAGCGCGATGGACCTCCCCGTCGACGTAGGCTTCGGGCTCGCGGTGGACCTCGGCGCCAGGATGGACCTGGGCAGCATGGTATCGGTCGGCATAGCCATCAGGGACATATCGACGAAGCAGACCTTCTCCCAGTCTACCCTCGGCGATGCTTTCGCGGGCGGCGGGCTTCCCGCTGGTACCGACATCGAATACCCAGTCTACCCGAACATAACGCTGGGAGCCAGCCTGAGGCCCATCCCGGCCTCTCTCCGCAGGGTGGTGGACGTAACGGTTATAGCCGAGATACAGGATCCCGTCAGGGTGGTCCAGGACAAATCGTCCGCCTGGAACCTCTTCCACCTCGGGGTGGAAGCCGATATGCTCGGAGGGCTGTTCGCGCTGCGCACGGGGCTCAACAAGGGCTGGATATCCCTTGGCGCGGGCATCGACCTCCTCGTATTCGAACTGAACGTGGCGGTCTTTACCGAGGAACTGGGCCCGAGACCCGGCGACATGCCCAGGACGGGAATATCACTGGAAGCGGCCATCCGGTTCTGATGAAAACCGGTCGCCGCGCCGATACTAGTAACGATACCAAGGAGCGGCGACCATGAACGAACGCAAGATCCTGACCTCGACCGTGGCAATGGCTATCGCGGGCCTGGCCCTCCTTTCCTCCTGCCAGCAATTCTTCACCACGTCGCTCGCCGCCCCCTTGGCGAGGGATTCGTATACCATTCCCTCGGACATCTCGGTGGAAGATGCGGCGGAGCTGCTCGCCAGTGGCGACGCGGATGTAGCCGCCGCCCTGGTGGCGCCCCTCTTCGCCGCCGCCTCCGCCGCTACGCCAGGCAGCGCCGCCTACGACGCGGCCGCTTCGGCCCTCGTGACCGCGGTGGTGCTGTCTTCGGACGCGAGCCCGGCCATTTTCTCCATCGTCGAGGATCTGGGCACCGAGGGCCTGGGGACGCTGACCCAGCCCCAGATCGACGCAGCGCTGGCAGCCTTGATGGCGATATCGCTCACGCCCGCCGAATCGGCTGCGCTGCTCCTCGTCTCCGATGACCTTGCCGCTCCGGAAGGCTCCGCTCCCGACGAGCTGTACATAGCGGCCTTCGCCCTGGCGGTGGACGCCTTCAACGACGGCGGCGCATCGGAGGCTGAACTGGATACCTGGCTGGGTGGCGGAGCACTTCCCGGAACCGTGGACGTAGACTCGGTAAACGCCGCGATGGCTCTTCTCGACCTGGCGCAGGCCGCCGATCTGGCGGGCGGCTCCACGAGCATCTTCGGCCAGCTCTTGAGCGGCCTGTCATTCGAGTGACGATGAGCAAAAAAAACGCGAGGCCACATATGAGAAGAATAGCAGCCGTATTCGCCGCCCTTGTCTTCGTGCCGCTCGGCGCCGCCGCCCAGGCGACAGTCGCGCCGTTTTCCCTGCCGTCCGCGAGGATGGCGGCGCTCGGCGGCCCCCACGCGGCCGCCACCTCAGGCCTGGACGCCATCTTCGAGAACCCCGCCGGCTTCGCGTCCGAGGAGACCGAGTTCGGCGCCGCGTCGCTCGTCCTCAATCCGTCGGGGCCGATCTTCGACATCGTGGGCATGCTGGTTTCAGGCGGAGACCCGCTCGCCGACCTGACCGCGCTCTTCGACGACAACGGGCGGCTGTACATGCAGACTGACATCCTGGGGCCGCTGGCCTTCGGCTACGCGGGCAAGGGGCTGGGCTTCGGCCTGTTCAACCGCACCATGATGACGCTCGACGCCTCGTCGCTTATGTCGGTCCGCTACGCGGTATCCGAAGAGTTCCTGCTCGCCGGCGGTTACGCCTATCGCTTCATCCTGGGCGACAGGCAGACCCTCGACCTGGGCGTGATGCCCAAGGGCTTCATCCGGGCCACGGTGGAGGACGACAAGTCCCTCTCCGAGGTCATCGACCTGGCCTCCGACCCCACGGCCCTGCTCGCCAGCCCCTTCACGATGACGTCGGGCATAGGCGTGGACCTGGGCGTCACCTGGTCCTTCGACGACATGCTGTCCGTGGGTCTCGTCGCCCGCGACGCGTACTCACCGGCGATGGTGACGACCTACGCGGATTTCAGCGCCTTCTCGGGCAGCCCCGGCTCGGGCACCTCGGCCTACGCCGTCGTTCCCGCCGACCTGTCGATAGGCGTGGCGTACGAGCCGTCGTTCGCCATGCTCGACAGGCTCGGGGCGGACCTGCTCCTGCTATTCGACTACGCGGACATCCTGGACCTGTTCAGCATCATACCGAGGAATCCAATCCTCAACGTGAGGGCGGGCGTGGAGCTGACGCTGCTCGAGATACTGTCGCTCCGTGCGGGCATCAAGGACGCGCTGCCCACCGCCGGCTTCGGCATAGACCTGTCGGCCTTCACCTTCTCGTTGGCCATGTACGGCAAGGAACTGGGACTCGACCCGGGTTCAAGGCCGGTGTTCAACCTGCTCGTCGCCTTCGACTTCAAGTACTGAAGCGCGAGCCCTCCGCTCCGGCTCCGGCGTTGACACGGGCCGCCGCCGGAGGGTATCTTCGACTTCCATTCTCGAGCCGCTAGCTCACTTGGTAGAGCAACGCCCTTTTAAGGCGTGGGTACGGAGTTCGAACCTCCGGCGGCTCAGCGTCGTCCATGACGAGCCAGTCCGGTAGGACTGGCCTTTTTTTGGCGCGCCATCCTTGGCGCGCTCGGCGTCCATGACGTGTCGTCATCCATGACGTTCCTGTCCTTGCGGACAGGCTATATTGTGGCCGCGCGTCCTTGCGCGGCGGTATTTTTTATTGTCGCGGTAAATTATTGCGCCTGGCGGCGCGACGATGGACTTTGCCGATGGCGCACCGTTCGGCGCGCCTTCGCTTGACCCAAATCCGGCTCGCTACAACGTTTCCGGCTCGGCCCCTGCCTGGGGCGCGCCCAGGCGCAGGATGAACCCGAGGCTCGCGGAAAACATGAACGATGTCGGCGCGGGGCCACGGGCGGCGAGTTCCTCGAGGCCGAAGACGTAGACGCCCGAATCGAGTCCGGCTACAACCGTCAGTGTCGGCAGGACCTCGGCGCTTACCGTTGCGCCGAGCAGCACGGCGCCAAGGCCGTCGACCAGATCGCCGGGGTAGGTCCTGGTCATGGTCCTGTAGCCTAGTTCCGTCACCACGCGGTAGGGCGCGCCTTTCTTGAAGACATCCACCGAGAATGCGTAGTCGGTCGAGGCGTCGACGATTGAATCTCCGCCGGCGACCATCCTGGTGTAGCGCTTGGTCAGCATCGATACGGTGCATATCGCGTTGCGGACGTACCAGCCCGCGGCCAGTTCCGAGCGTTCCTGCGAATAGTCGCCCGCTGTCGCCAGTCCCGCGCCCATGGACGATTCGACGGTGGCCGAGAAGAACGCCAGGCCTGTCGCCTCGATGCGGAAGCCAATGTCGATGCCTGCCTTGAGCAGGGTCTCGGCGGTATTGAACACGCCGACCATGGGGCCGGCGCTAATGCTGGCGATGCCGGTGTCGTACGTTACCACGCCCCGTACGACGTTGCGGAGAACTGTATCGGTCACGTACTCGGCCCGCAGCGAGAATCCTTCCCCGAGATCGTCGACGAAGGCCGCGCGGCCGCCGTAGATCCACTGGTTCGCGGGGTAGGGGTCGAGGACGATGGGGGTCTCGCCCGCCCAGGGCAGACCAAGGTTGCCGAAGAAAGCGCCGGCCTCCAGGTCGAGCGCGGCGAGCGGAGCGGTCATGGCCGCGGCGATGACGATGGCCAGCGCCTTCGAGCGCTTCAGTACTGTGGTCATACCTGGACTCCTTCCATCAGCTCAGAACGACGTCGAGACGCCGATAGTCGGCATGAACATTCCATACCACGGGTCCGTCACGGGGAAGGCGCGGAGCGCCAGGCGCATGTCCCAGCGGACGCCGTTCCTGATCAGCTGCAGGTAGGGGGCGGCATCAAGCGTCAGCGCGTCGGTGCCGAGGTTCGGGTCGTAGGACAGCTCGACCTCCACGCCGCCGCGTTGCTGGCCCTCACGCAGCTCGCCGAAGCTCAGGTCGGTCCGCAGTTCCATCGCTCCTGATTCGCCTGTCTCGCTCTGCAGGTACCATGCCGGGTGGAAGAACAGGCTGAGCGTCAGCATTCCGGCTCCGAACCGCACGCGGGGTTCGAACATGAAATACAGCATGTCCATCCCGAAGGCCTGGGTCGGGTCCCAGCGGGGAACGCCCATCTGGGCGAAGAATTCCCCGACCGAGCCTGTATCGTAGTAGAAGAGGAAGCCGCCGCGGTAGGTTCCCGCGGCGGATACGGGGAACGAGGCTCCCGCATATGCTTCGAACTTGACGCGTTCGGCGTCGAGAAGGACGCGGGCGTCCGCCGACCAGTAGCCCGCGCCGAGCCACGAGTCCTGGTAGAAGTAGAAGAACGGCAGGACCGACTCTCCGGGCAGCGTTACCCTCACGCCAGTGCCGTAGACCTCGTGGAGGCCGTCGTAGCGCTTCGACGCGTCTCCCCCTATGCCGTCCGGGTAGTACATGTAGCCGCGGTATTTGGTGGAAAAGTCGCTCGCGCCGAAGCGGGCGGTGAAGTCGGTGCCCGTGCCGAAGGTGTCCAGGTGGCCCACGAAGGCAGTCAGATCCACCGGGGTTCCGAAAAATTCCTTGACCTGGATGGCCGCCGTCCGCATCGCCAGTCCGCTCGCCGCAAGGAGGCCGTCAAGGTCCGATGGGTCTTCGGCGGCAAGCAGGTAGTCTTCCATCGAGGCGTTCCTGAAGCCGAGCTTGAACCAAGCGTCGAACTTCGACCCGCCTTCGATGAGCATGTCGATGTCTACCCTGGTGGACAGCTCGAAGGCTCCGGCGGCGTTGAGCCGGCCGTTGGTCAGCAGCGCGAAGTACGGGACGGACAGGTCCGCGCCATGAGCCGCGGCCAAGGCGCACGCCATCGTCAAAATGGACAGAATCTTCTTCATGGTAACGCTCCCGTTCGCGCAAGCTCCGACACATATGAATTTATCATGGTTCCGCCCATAAAGCATCGGCGGATCGGACCTTTCGCATTATACCGCCCGATTGGCTTCGTCGACTGCCTTCCCTTGACTAATCCGACGTTCCGTATAAGACTACAACGCATAATGAGCGACTACCTCGACCCGAACAACCAGGAGCTACTTAAGGATTTCTTCGCCGAGGCACGTGCCCAGGTGGACACGCTCGAGCAGAACGTGCTCGTCCTGGAGAACGATCCGACAAACCACGACGCGGTGGACGAGATATTCCGCGCCGCGCATACCCTCAAAGGCGGGGCCGGAACCGTGGCGATGACCGAGCTCGCGGGGTTCACTCACGTTATGGAGGACCTCCTCGACGCCATCCGCTCCAAGACCGTCGCCGTCAACGAGGGCGTCATCGATTCGTTGCTCGCCGGCATCGACGTGATAAAGGCGATGCTCGATTCCAGGGCCGAAGGCGAGCCGTATGCCGCGGACACGAGCGCCGAGCGGGACAGCCTGGCATCGTTCATACCCGCCAAGTCGCAGAAGCAGGCTCCCAAAAAGGCCGCGCCGACTGCGACTGCACCTGCCGCCGCTCCGGCACAGACTCCGGCAATCGTCGCGTCAAAGCCCGCCGCCGGATCGGTGCTGTCCGAATACGAGCTCCTTGAGATGAGGGAGGCCGCGGGAACCGACCGGAAGGTTTACCTGATATCGGTCGATTTCGACGAATCCAACGTCATGAACACCGTGAGCGCCATCCACGCGTTCGCCGCCCTCCGCGAGTCCGGAACGGTGCTCAAGACCGAACCTGATTTCGAGACCCTGTACGAGGACGAGTTCCATCCCACCGTCAAATACTACCTCGCCACCAAGCTCGACCCGGACCAACTGATCAAAGCCGTGTCCATCCCCGACGTGGTCACTGGCGCGACGGTGTCCGAGGTGGCCATGGACGGTTCAATAGTCGCGCCTGGTTCTCAGCCCGCGGCTAGAGCCGCCCCTGTGCCGAAGCCGGCCGCCGCCAAGCCTCCAGCGTCGCCAGCTCCGGCTGCCGTAGCGCCAGCCGCCGCGCCTGCGGTTGCCTGGGAGCACGGACTGGAGGCCCCGAAAGAGGCCCGGACCGAAGAGGAGCACGACGAGCACGTGGCCGACTCGCGCAAGGCCTCGCAGCAGGCAGGCAGCATCCTGCGCGTCGATTCAAAGCGCATCGACAACCTCCTCAACCTCGTCTCCGAGACAGTCATAAACAAGGCCACCTTCAACCAGATAAACACGCGTTTCGGCGACCTGCAGAGCGGCTTCCAAGTGTCGCAGGGGCAATTCAGGGACGGCATCAAGGACCTGTTCGACGAGTTGCCCGATTACCTGGCTTCGATACAGGCCGGCCGGTCGGTCAAGGAGATCAGGAAGGAAGTCCTCGAGAAGTACGGCAGCCTGTACGCCACCTTCGACGCCTTCGAGACCGAGTTCAAGACGAACATCGCCAAATTCCGCTCCACCGCGCAGAACCTCGGCAGGATAACGAGCGAACTGCAGGAAGGCGTCATGCGCATCCGCATGGTGCCCATCAGCCAGATATTCAGCCGCTTTCCCAGACTCGTGCGTGATCTTTCCAGGAGCCTCGACAAGAAGGTCAACCTGGTCATCGAGGGCGAGGAGACCGAGCTCGACAAGGCGGTCATAGAAGACCTGCTGGACCCGCTGATGCACTCCGTCCGCAACGCTCTCGACCACGGCATAGAAGGCGCCGAGGAGCGCAAGGCCGCCGGCAAGCCCGAGGAGGGCACGGTGATGCTCCGCGCCTCCAACGAAGGCAACATGATCCTCATCGAGATATCCGACGACGGCAAGGGCATCGATGTCGACGCGGTCAGGGCCAAGGCCCTGGAACGCGGCCTCATCCATCCCGACAAGATCCTCACGGAGCTCGAGTCGTTCAACCTGATATTCGATCCGGGATTCTCCACCGCTTCGACGATAACCAACATTTCCGGCCGAGGCGTTGGCCTGGATGTCGTCAAGCGCCAGATCGAGAAGCTCAACGGCACGGTGACCGTCTCCAGCCAGCGCGGCAAGGGCAGCAAATTCACGATCAAGCTGCCGCTTACCCTGGCCATCATCCAGGGTCTCCTCGTACGGGTCGGCAAGGAGACATACTCGATTCCGATTACGAGCGTCATCGAGAGCCACCGCATCAAGCCGTCGGATATCAGGATGATAGACAACTACGAAGTGTTCAACGTCAGGAACGACGTCGTATCGATGCTCAGGCTCAACCGCCTTTTCAGGATACAGACGGCCGAGCAGGGCGACTACTGCTTCGTGGTCATAGTCGGCACGAGCGACAAGAGGGTCGGTCTGATGGTCGATTCGCTCATCGGCGAGGAAGACGTGGTCATCAAGCCGCTTCGCGACCAGTACACCAACTCACCGGGCATCGCGGGGGCATCCATCCTCGGGGACGGCTCGGTATGCCTTATCATAGATGTCAGCCAGCTCCTGGAGCTGGGCCAGAAAAAGGAGCTCGAGGAGCGTCAGCGCCTCGAGTTGACCATACGTTGACGACTGGAGCGCGAAACGCATGAGCGTACAAACGGCCGACAGAGCCCAACCCGATGCCCGCGACGAGAAGAAGGAACGGGCGGACAAGGTTGACTTCAAGATGGTCACCTTCTCGCTTGGCGGCAAGGAATACGGCATAGACATCATGAACGTCAAGGAAATCGCTAACGCGGGCAGGTTCACCTATGTGCCCAACGCGGCTCCTTTCGTCCGCGGCGTCTACAACCTCCGCGGCGACATAATCTCGATCATCGACCTGCGGACGATGTTCCACTTGCCCGCCGAGCGCAAGAACGACGACTCTCTCGAGAGCCTCCTTATCCTGCGCATAGACGAGCACGTCTTCGGCGTCATCGTCGACAACATCGACAAGGTCGTCGGCGTGTCGCGTGCGGGAATCCAGCCGCCCCACCCGATATTCGGCGACATCAACGTCAAGTACATCAAGGGAATAATCGAGAACCAGGGCAAGCTGTTCATCATCCTGAACGTGGAGAAGCTCTTCGCGCTCAAGAAGGAGGCGGACGCGCCGGCTCCCGCGGCCCGTCTGGCCGCATCGCTCGCGCCGCAGGTTCACGCGGCCGCCCTGGATGTCGCATCGCCTACAGGCGCGCCAGCGGGCGCGCCGGCCAGCGGGGACGTCAACGCCGATTTCATCCGCGAGACGCTGTTCGCCTTCAAGCGCTTCGGCGTATCGGCGGTCAACGACGCGTGGTTCCACGCCCGTTTCGCCGAGTGGAGCTCGACGAGGAAGGCGACCGACATCCAGCTCAAGGAGCCCGGCGAAGCCGACGAATTCCTTTCGACGTTCTACTCGCCGTGCAACGGGGCGCTGTGGTCCGGGGAGTACTCCGCCGCAATCATGGCTGCCCTCCCGCCGATCCTGTCAAGGTCGGTCAATGTCTGGAACCCCGGCTGCGGCAAGGGCTACGAGACGTACTCGCTGGCCTGCACGCTCAAGATGGCGTATCCGGAGGCCAGGATAAAAATCTGGGCCAACGATTCGGATCTTCTCGCGATCTCGATGGCTGCGAACATGGTGTTCAGCGCGGAGAATGTCCCTGAACAGTACAGGAATCTGATGGTGGAGGGACGGAACGGCATGACTTTCAACCAGACCATCCGCGACTCGATATTCTTCGAGTTCCACGACGTGATGAACAGCAACCCTGTTCCGCCCGTCGACCTGATACTGAGCCGCGACACCGTATCGTTCCTGTCCGCGGCCGATCAACGTAAATTGCTCGCCGATTTCAACGAGAAGACAAGGCATGGCGGCGCCGTGATACTCGGCGCAAACGAGAGGCTGCCGATGGAAGGATGGAACCGTGCGGGTGGAGACCCCGTCTCGGTGTTCGTGAAAGGGGCCTAGAATGGCCGGCATCGCACAACCCAGGAGAATGGCATGAGAGTAGAGTATATCAACCCCTTCGTGGAGAGCGCTTTCAACGTCATGCGCGAGGTTCTCAACGTCGACGTCAAGCGCGGAGAGCTGTACCTCAAGTCGACATCGATGCCGGTGATGGGCGTGGCCGCCATCGTCGGACTTGCGGGCGACGTCGAGGGACGCGTCCTCTTCGACATGGACAAGCCCACCGCGCTCAAGATCGCCTCGGCGATGAACGGCGAGGACATCACGTCGATGGACGACCTCGCCAAGGCGACCATCACCGAGCTTGCCAACATGATAACCGCGCAGGCGGTCACCAAGCTCCACGAGCTGGGCTTCCGTTTCGACCTCACGCCGCCGGCGATTTTCACCGGCGACAACATGGAGGTCTCGAACCAGGACGTCGAGGCTTTGATCGTGCCCATGGAGACCCCGCAGGGCAAAGTCGAGATAAACGTGGCCATCCGCGAGCGAGCATAGGGGGCCCTGGATATGAAGACCAAAGAAGATTTTCCTTCGATCAACGAGAGGATGCCCGAGGGACACCGTCCCGACGGCACGCCGTTCAGGATCCTGGTCGTCGACGACTCCATGTTCGTGGCCAAGCAGATCACCCAGATACTGACCTCCGAAGGCTATGATGTCGTCGGTCAGGCCGCCGACGGCCTCATTGGCCTTGAACGCTACAAGGAACTGTACCCGAACGTCGACCTCGTCACGATGGACATCACCATGCCCAACATGGACGGCATTACCGCCCTGCAGAAGATAATCGAGTTCGACAAGAATGCCCGCGTCATCATGATCAGCGCCCTGGGCAAGCAGGATCTCGTAAAGCAGGCCCTCCTGACCGGCGCCAAGAACTACATAGTCAAGCCGCTCGACCGAAAGAAGGTGCTCGAGCGCATCTCGCACGTCTTGTCGAAGTAGGCCGGGGGGCCGCGCCGGTTGACACGGTGCGCGGCGCTCTGGTATAAACTCCCGTCGGCGCGTAACGGCGAAGACAGGTCCGGGCGGTTAGCTCAGTTGGTTAGAGCACCAGTATGACACGCTGGGGGTCACAAGTTCGACTCTTGTACCGCCCATAAAAAAACAAACCCATCCGCGAGGATGGGTTTGTTTTTCAAAGCATGTAGCCAGGTTTTCGTCCCAGAGCTGCGAGACCGGTACGTTGCCTATCCGATCGGCGCCACGAGCCTGAAGACAGTCCCGCCGCCTGGCGCGAGGACTATGGAGTAGCGGCCGCGCAGCTGAAGAGAGAGAGCGTCGATGAGGGTGAGGCCGATACCGCGTTTACGCTCGTCCATGCCAGGCATGCCGATACCGTCGTCGCGTATCTCCACTTCCAGCCAGCCATCGTCCCGCCGTATGACACCCATCGCGAGCTCTCCGTGTTTTCGGTCCGCGAACGCGTGCTCGAAGGCGTTATGTATCACCTCGCTCGACAGCAGCGCGATAGGTATGGCCGTTTCCAGGTCGAGCTCAGCGTCATCGCCCTGGAGCCGGATCGTCGGCGCAAAATCCTTCGACCGAAACTGCGTGACCAGGGCGGCGATTCTCCCGAGAAGCCCGAGGATGCCGATACGGTTGAGCGACGGGTACTCGAGTACGCTGTCGTACACGACGGCGATCGCCTGCAGCCTGAGTCTGCTCCGATCGAACGCCGCCTGCGTCTCGTCGGAGCCTGCCGACGAAGCCTGCAGGCTCAGCATGCTCGCGATCACCTGGAGGTTATTCTTGACCCGGTGATGAATCTCCCGGATCATGGTCTCCCTTTCGTCGATCATCGATTCCAGCCGCTCGAGCGAAGCGTTCATGGCGGAACAGAGCGCCGAGAGTTCGTCGTTTCCGGAGACAGAAATCCTGATGGAAGGGTCGTACGATTCGGTGAGATGGTTCAGATCGGCGCTTATCGCTTTCATGCGGCCCATCACCATGCGCTCGAGCTGGAGAATGATGAGCCCGCCCATGAGAGCTATGATGCCTATTACCATGCCCGAGAAGAACAGGAACCTTGTGGTGCCGTATCGGGCCTTTATGGTCGGCGATTCGACTGTCAGGCGGATGGCCTGCCGCGCCGCGAGCGCCGGTTTCACGAGCGATGCGCGTATCACGGCGTCACCGAGGTCGAATGTGACGCGCTCATCGGAACTCGGCTGGCGGGAATCGGACCATGACTCTGGTTCCACCTTCACCAGCCGCCCGGAGAATCGCGAGTACCGTTCGATCCAGCGCGCGTCTATCCTCCTGGCCATCGCGATGAAGCCCCGCGGAGGTCCTCCGAGATCGCTTCTGAGAATGTGCCGGGCCGCGACGAGATGTACATCTCCTTCCGCGATGACCAGACCGAGCATGCCGTCGCTGATTTTCGTTTGATCAGCCGCGTCGATGCCTTCCCGTATTCTGGCGATGAGTTCGCCGGAGGCTCCGTATTCGAAAAGCTCATGCCCTGAGGCGTCATTGATCAACAGCCCGGAGAGCCCGAGCAGCTCGAGGGTCTGGCCGCCGCCTGTATTCGAGGCGATGTAGTCGTCACCGTTCCCCGCGGCGAATTCGTAACTGTCGTCCCAGTACGCCCAATCGCGGCATATCAAATCGAGCTGGTGAAGGTCATCCTCGACGAGTACGGCGACCCGCCTTACGGCGTCCTCTGCCTCTCCTCGATCGACGGTCTGGACGCTCTTTTCATAGAACGCCTGGAATACCATGAAGATGGAAAGCCCCATGGCGATGAACATGGCCAGGAGCGTCGCGATTGTTTTTCCCCGGAGCCCGATCATCGATACCTTCCCCGCGTTATGCATCGGATCAAGAGATGCGCGGCCAATCGGCTGCTGTCAAACGATTCCCGCTTCCCTGAGCACGGCCAGGGCGTCCAGCCTGGGGCGCGGAAGGCCTTTGGGAAGGAATGCTGCCAGTGGCTTGCCGAAATCCCCGTCGTCGGCCCATGCCGACAGAGAAGCGTCTAGGGGGGCCGTCCAGCGCTCCGAGCGCTCCTCGCCGCGGAATCCCAGGTCGTTGAGCGCGAAGGCGGAACACGGCTCGAGCGGCTCGAGGCCCGGGCGCTCACCGCGTTGCCAGGCCGCGTACATCGCGGAATGTCGCGTGAGCACGAAGCGGTGCCAGAAGGCCGAGTCGACCAGACCCTCCGCCAGGAGAACGCGCGCCATCTCGGCGGAGTCGGCGATGTCCTGGTCGCTCTGGCCGGGGAAGCCGTAGATCAGGTATGCGTGGACCAGCACACCGGAGCGCTTGAACGCCGCAAGCGCGCGCACCAGGTCCGGTATCGTAAAGCCTTTGCCGACTGTTTCGAGCCCCCGGCCGGTGGCGATCTCGATGCCGCCGGATACGGCCACGAGGCCGCGTTCGGCGGCGAACGAGCAGGCTTCGTCGGTCCAGGCCTTGTCGAAGCGGGCGTTGCCCCAGAAGGTGAACGGCCGCGGGAGCCCGGCATTCCGCCCGGCAAAGGCGCGGGTCAGGTTGACCGGCATCGCCTCGTCGACGAAATGGATGCCGTGGAGGCCGGTCGCTTCGGCGGCCTTGACGGCCGCGCCGAGAAGCGCGTCGAGATCGGAGGCCAGGTAACGTTTTATGTAGTCGAGCTCCGTATCGCAGAAGGCGCAGCGCCGCCAGTAGCAGCCGTAGGCAAGCCGGTATTTGAGCCACGGCGTATCGTTCCACAGCCGGTGCATCGGGTTGGGCGAGTCGACGACGCGCAGGTAGCGCGAAAAATCCAGGCCCCGGTAGTCGGGGTGGACGCCGATGATGGCGTCGCGCTCGAGCATGGCGCAGTCATGGGTAACGGAGTCTGTCCCCGAAGCGGGGTCGGCGCCAGACAAGCAGGGCTCATCCGGGGGGAAGCCCGAGGCGATGACGTGACCGCCTTCATCCCGGTATCTGACATGGAAAAGACTGGATCGTGGCCCTCCATCCAGGACGTCCAGGATGGACGCGAGCGCTCCGAATCCGGCGTCGTAGGCCAGATAGTCGAACACGTCGAAGACGGACGGATCTTGGAGGAACCTGAGTTCGGTGGAAACGTAGCCGCCCCCGGCGATCACCGTCGCGCGGGCTCCGAAAACCGCGCGGGCTTCCTCCGCGGCTGCAATCGCGCCTGACAGGCAGCCGGGGAAGGGGATGCTCAGGAGGACGACCATGCGATCGTCGCCATTTTCCGCTGGCCCGGATTCGGCGCCAAGGCGTGAGAACAAGGCGCGGAGCAGGGGGCGGTAGAAGGTGGACAGGACCCAGCCGCTCCTCGAGCCATCGCGCAGCGGCGCGAACGATGTCGCGCTGTGCGCAAGGGCTTCCGCGTAGCGGACTGTCCCGAAGCCTGGATCGAGGGCGTAGGAGATGAAATCCGCCAGGTCGTTGATGGTCGCCGTGGCCCAGGCTCGCGCGTCGTCGGGGCCGATGCCGTCGCCGCGGACCGCTTCCGCCCTCATGCCGGAAGGGAGGCCCACGCCTGCGGCTATCCTGTACGCGAAGGCAGGATCCCCGCCGGCCAGGAAGGCGACGATCGAGTCGATATGCGCGAGGTAACGCTCCTCGTCGTCGAAGTAGTCCCGTACCCTCCTGGCTGTGGCCTTGTCGGGATGCGACCGCACCTTGAGCGCCTTGCGCGCCTCGGAGAAGACCCGCCCGAGCCCCTCCCGGCAGTACAGGAGCCTAGCCAGCTCGATGGAATGATCGAAGGCAAGCGATGAAATGCCGCGGGAACGGAGCCAGGCGTCAAGGTACCAGGCGGCGGGGTAGGGTGCGTTGAGCTGGACGAGAGGCGGCTGGATGCAGATTGCGCGCATGTGGCCAGTATAGCCGCCGCGTCTCCATGTTGGCTATACTGATGCCATGAAAGCATTTACGCGTGAACTCTGGTTCGAGACGAGGAAGCGGACCGAATTCGTCGACATCACCGACACGGTGGAACGTTTCGTGACCGAGTCGGGCGCGCAGGAAGGGCTTTGCCTGGTAAACGCCATGCATATCACCGCGAGCGTCTTCGTCAACGACGCTGAATCCGGCCTGCACGCTGACTTTGCGGACTGGCTCGAACGAGAGGCTCCTCACGAACCTGTATCAGCCTACCGTCACAATGTGGGCGAGGACAATGCCGACGCCCACATCAAGCGCCAGATCTTTGGTCGCGAAGTCGTCGTCGCCATCACTGCCGGCAAGCTTCATTTCGGGCCCTGGGAGCGCATATTCTACGGCGAGTTCGACGGCCGCCGCCGCAAGCGTGTCCTCGTGAAGATCATCGGCGAATAACCCGCCCACCCCGGCGTGAAGGCATTCTCTGAAAGGCCTTATAGGGAAGAGCGAGCGGGGCGCCAGGGTACATATGAGTTCGCGATAAGCGAACCCATGTGCACCCCAGGCGGGCCCCCGCTCGTTCG